>JAILQT010000054.1 GCA_024698805.1 Solobacterium sp. | reverse complement strand
CTCCCTCGCAGACATGCGTCCGGCTTTCACACCTGCAGATTCCGCTGACTCTTGCAGTCTCATCAGCTTCCATTGGATTTCCCATAATTTCCGCATGGTCATCACCTGCAGGTGCCACTGCGCCTTGATAGATTAGAGCCTGTCTGCCCGTTCCATTCCTTTCGCACGGCGTCTCACGGCACCGCACTGAACTTCCCTCTGCGCCTGGCTGCACCCTTGGGCGCCACGGGGCTCTCACCCGAGCAGGATACTTTTCCGTTTCTTGGCTTTTGAATAGTTCTTCACCTCCGATACTTGTTCAATTCTCACCAATATTTCGGTGGTATATGAGTGTGACTGCCTGTCACACGAAAAAAAACCGCATCAGCGGTCTTCAGCTTAAATCAGGCTTTGGCACGGATACCGAGATCTGTGTGATCTACGATCTTTACGATGCCGCGTGCTTCATCCTTCTTCAGTTCGAGGAAGTCTGTTTCACTCATGAATTCGTGAATGAAAGACTCGCCTGACATATAGTCCACGACAAACATGGACAGGTTCGTTGTCTTGTTCATATGATATTTCCTTTCTGAATATGAAGCGGCAGTTGTTTATTCTAGCAGACAGGTCAGCCTGCGTCAACCAGGAGCTGGCCCCTGATCATTCCCCCGTACTGTTCTACCATGAGACGGTAGTCCCTTCCCGCATTATTGAACAGCCTGAGATCCATCTCGCCCTGGCGTACTTCCCCCTCGTTGTGCACTTCGAGGAATTTCAGGCCGCTGCAGCAGAAAAGATGGAAAAGCATGGATCCGAGCCTGCTGGCGCGGCTGTCATCCAGATCAAAATAGCGGAGCAGGTACAGAAGCGAAAATGTCTCGCGTTCCCGGATACAGAGACCGTTCAGGGCGGATATGACATTCGCTGCCTCTGTTCCCGAATAGGAAAATGTCCCGCAGGACCTCATGGAACTGGCAACAGAAATATAGGAATTGGAATAAACTGCCGGTGCATGAGCGAGCTTCCAGTCGTATATCATGATCTTCAGTTTTCTGATCAGTCTGCCCATGCGTCACCTCCGTTATTCTTATGATAGTCCAAACGGCAGAGGAATGTTTTTAATGCCATTTACAAAGTGTTTAAGATATCTTAATGTTTGCCGCTTCACTAATATATATTGTCCCCGTATCCGCAAAGACCCTGAAAATATCTTTTCCTGTCATTTTGTTGTATCATTTCATATATGAATACAGACACGGCAAAATCTGGAAAAACATTCCTCACCTTTTTTATCATCGCGTTCCTGTTCAACGTCGCTGCCAGTTTTGCGCATCCCGTGACCCCGACCCTGATCGTTGAAAGACATCTCGACTCTTCGATGTTCGGCGTAGCGCTCGCAGCGATGATGACGATGTATTTCCTTTTCTCCCCCTTATGGGGAAGGTTGTGTTCGTATATGCCGGTAAAGCGCATCCTCCTGATCTGCTGTCTGGGCTATGCAGCGGGGCAGGTCATCTTCGGCCTGGCGCAGACGGAAGCGGCAGTGATCGGCGGGCGCATGTTCGCAGGCATCTTTACCGGCGGCTGCTTTGTCGGCATGGCAAATTATGTGATCAACCTGTGCGGAACTGACATGGAACAGAGGGGCAGGAACCTTGTCATCCTGACAACGATCCAGAATGTCGGCAGTGCTGTCGGCTACTTCATCGGCGGCACGCTCGGGCTCATCTCGGTGGAGACTGCCTTCCTTTCCCAGGTCGCCGTACTCGCGATGAGCGGGATCCTGTGGAACTTTCTGTGTGCCGACGATTCCGCATACAAGGTCAGGCCGGATTCATCCCTCCGCCTGAAGGACATCAATCCCTTTTCGGCTATTATGGCTGCCAGGACGTTCATGACGCCCCTGCTGGCAATGATATTTATGATCACCGCGATCTCCGCGATCGGGCAGAACTCCTATGAACAGTGCTTCAATTACTTCATCAAGGACCAGTACGGCATGTCCTCCGCTTACAACGGCATGTTCAAAGCCGGCATCGCTGTCCTGACACTGGTGCTGAATATGACGGTCTCCCTGTATCTGCAGAAACGGACGGATATCCACAGAACGTTCCTGTACATACTGACCGCATGCACGGTGCTGATCAGCCTGGTCCTGTTCCATCCTCCCCGGTTCCTGTTTATCGCTGTCTATATCGTTTACAGCAGCGTCATGGTGCTCCGCCTGCCCCTGCTGCAGATGATGAGCGCTTCCCGCTCAACACCTTCCAACAGCAACCAGGTCATGGGCTTCTACCAGTCGATGAATTCCTTCGGCGGCATCTTCGGGCCCTGTTTGCCGGGCTCATCTACGCGAAAGGGGCTTCCCTCCCGTTCGTCCTGGCTTTCTTTGCCTTCCTGCTCTCCACGCTGATCGGCCTTGTATACAGGAAGGCATATCGGAAAAACAGTGCCGCTCAGTCAAACGGCACTGTCCAGTGATCACTCCTGCTGCAGGCAAAGCAGATATGGATCTGTTCTTCATTTGTCTTCCCTGTCTCAAGCTCCGGCAGTTCATCTTCCGCGAACCAGCGGCTTTCCGTCGTTTCCGGATTGGCAGTGAATGAGCCCCCTTCCGCTTCGCACAGGAAGAAGAATTTGGTTACCCTGAATACATAGAAAGGCGGATTGTGCATGTTCTTGTCATGCACGCAGATCAGCCTTTTTATATGCACGTCGATGCCGGCTTCCTCCTTTGTCTCCTTGACAGCGTTCTGTGCCGGCGTCAGGTCATAGTCGCACCAGCCCCCGGGGAGGGACCACCTGCCTGTCGTTTCCCGCACCAGGAGGATCTTTCCGTCCCTGAACACGGCGGAACGCGTATCGATCTTGGGTGTCTGGTAGCCGCTGTCCGAGCAGAACAGGTCTTTCACAGTCTCCAGACTGAGGCCGCTCTTTTTCTGCATCATCTCCGCGGCGATCTCACGGATCCTCCGATACCGTTCAAGATCGAATACATCTTTGGCGTAATACAGGCCGGCCTGTGCCAGGCTCTGCAGTTCTTCTGCCCATTTCAGGACCAGGTCTTCCATGATCAAACCTCCTGCGGAAACAGGATCAGGGGGATCTGTGCTTCCTCCGGCAGACCTCCTGCATGATTTCCTTTCATATCCTTCTTTTTCATGTAATCCAGCTGCACGCTGCCGGCAGCGACAGCCAGGTAATCGCCTGTGAATTCTTCAAAGCGCGGATGCGCTTTTCCTTTGCCGAAGATATTCAGCCTGTTTACATCCTCATGCGTATAGAGTTCAAACTGATCCCCCAGTTCTTCCTGAAAGAGCTGTTCGAACTTTTCACGCCTGTCTTCACGGATGTAGAACGCGCATGCACGTCCTTCAATGGCAGGCTTGTGGCGGAAACAGCCGCATAATTCCCGATTGGAATCCAGGCTGTAATGCGTAACGCTGATCTGGCTGTGATCGGCAGTGACCAGCAGCCCGCAGTCCGCCGGTAGATGTTCCGCAAGCACAGCTGTTTCTTTCTCCAGCATCCGGATCATCTCACCGGTACCGGGGTCTTCCGGACCGTTTTTATGCATAAAGCTGTCCAGTGCATCCCAGTAGGCATAGATAAAGCGGATGTCCGGATCCCCGGCTGCGGCAAGCGTTTTTTCACACAGCTCATGAAAATCCGCACATGCGTTATGAGCCGACCAGGCAGGCCATACCGTTTCCGCGGGAATGCCGTTCTCATTCAGTTCATCATAGACCGGTTTTACGGGAAGATGGGTATCTGTGAACCCGCTGTAATCGATATCGGAATACTGCCCGGTATTCCGGAACAGGATGATGTTGTCATCCGTTTCGTGAAAATACTGGTTCCAGCCGAGCCATGCGTTCTGTTTCGGGTATTTCCCGGTAAGCAGCGACGTGACGGCTGCGGTCGTCGTCGGCGGGAATACGGTCATGATCTGTTTTTTCATGTTCTTCCGGAAGAAACCGTCCGGATCACCGTACCGGTCAAGGATACTGGTCCCCATCGCGTCTATCAGCAATACGACGACGCACCGGAAGGAACCGCGGTCCAGCCATTCCAGCAGGTCGGGATCACCTTCCCATTCCGTTTCCAGTCCGTAGTATTTCCGGAGGGCAGCACCGGCTTCGACGATCCCCCCGTATCTGTCAAAATCTGTATATCTCATCTGTTCTATCCTCTTCTGTTTTCTGATCATTTCAGTTCCCGCATGGTCCTGTCCGCGGACAGGACCATACTTCCCGGTCCGCCGGCACAGGCCCGTATCCGTATACGGACAGATTATCACCAAAGACCTGCTCTTTCCCGGGAAATATACAGAAGTTCCGGACAACCGGTAAAATCAGGTCTGCGGTATGCAGACCTGATTCCCCTAATTCAGATGGTCTTTAATGAAATCGAAGGCTTTATAGCCGACGGCGTCGCATTCATTGTTGAACAGGTAGATCCATGACCAGTGACCGGGATAGCGGTACGGTCTTCCGTCTTTGTCCAGGACTTTCCCGGACAGGTCTTCCACATGATCGGTATTGGAAACATACAGTTCCTTCGCTCCGGCTTTGATGATGCGCCGGAGCGTGGGCTCTTCATGAAGAAGCGGGTCAACGGTCGTGTCATCCCTGGAATAGACATAATAGGAAGGCATCTCCTTCAGCACCGCGATCTGTTCATCCGAGATGAACTTATCGGCAACAGCCTCGCATACAGGGATGATGGCGTCGAATTCCTGCGGATAGTTGATAGTCATGACAAGTGTCATATATCCGCCGTTTGAGCATCCGCTCAGCACTGTCTTCTTCGTGCCTGCCCTCGTTTTGAAATCACGGATCAGTTCCATCAGTGATTCCGTATAGAAGGATGTACCGTCAGCCTGGATACTGCCGTTCGCGAGGTTCGTGCCTGTGCCGTCACCGTCCATCCAGTAGGTAGGACACTGCGGTACAAGGACGCATGCCTTTCCGACAGCCTCCTGCAGTTCATCGCCGATATACGCTGTCACTTTATTGGCGAGCACCGTCACCTTCGGGTCGGTATGGTCCGTACCGCCTTCACCGATGCCGTGCAGCCAGATCAGCAGTTTGTCCGACCCGCCTTCGGGAATGTAATATGCATAATCGTAAGCCATGCCGGAAGAAGAACGGAACGTATCGAAGCTGAACCTGTCCGCATCTGTCTTCATTCCCCTGCATACCGGATCGATGTCCAGCTCTGCCTCTTCCTTACCGGTCACAGCCGTACCGCTGAAACGAAGCTCATACGGATCGCTCCATGTATTGAACATCGTCTTCATCGAGAACAGCAGCGGCGAGCCTTCGGAAGGGGATGCCGTCATCTTTACAAAGAACCGTGCAGAAGGTCCTTCGGCCTTATTCCCGTTTTCATCACAGGGATATGCCTCTTCGACAGTTCTCGCAAACTCCGTTACGATCACCGGGAATTCCGGGATCTTTGTAAAGTCGGTCGTCTGTTTGTATTCCGTCACACGGATATCTTTGATGCATGTGACTGCAGAATCAAGCGTAATGACTGCGTCCGTGCCGCAGCCCCAGTCATAGCCGGTGACGGCCAGTTCGTATGTGCCTTTGATCTTCATCAGAATTCGTACTCTTCCGGTGCTGCTGTAAAGCTTGAGAATACCGCTTTGGCATTCTTCAGCCAGAATACGGATGTATTCCCGTCTCCTGCCTTATACATTCCCTGCAGGGAAGGATATGCGTCGAGCATCGAGGACTGTGCTTCGATCCTTTCATCGAGGACTGCTTCCGCGGCGACCCTTACCCATACGCCGTCTTTGAATGCGCAGATCTCGATCTTCGGATTCGCAAGCATCTGCTTTGCGACGTCTTTGACGAGGCCTGTCTGGATATACAGTTTCCCCTCAAAGATATGTGCTGTCCCGAACGGACGAACTCTCGGCTGGTCATTTTCGGCAGTGGCGAGATAATACGTGCCTGCTGCTTTCAGAAATTCACATGTTTTTTCAATTCCGCTCATAATTTCCTCCATTACGGCGCGTGTGGCGCCGTCACAAATACGTTATGAATAATCAGTCTCCAGCGCTGTTTCTGCTATTCTGTAAGTAGAGGATAGCTTTGTTTAGAGCACGTGGAGGTGAGTGGGTTTTTAATCCCGCATAATTATAGGTTGCCGCCGTCTTTACAAGCACAAACTAGCAGTCTTTCAAGTCTGTACACTTATCATTGACAATCAATTGTTGATTCGCTCAGATGGCATTCAGAGCTTTTCCTCTGCAGAAAGGAGAACATGTCATGTCTAT
>JAILQT010000029.1 GCA_024698805.1 Solobacterium sp. | reverse complement strand
ACAGTCTGCCCTGACACTTGCGCAGATCGTCTCCACCGGCATCGTTGCCCCGCTCGGCACCGTCGCGATCGCTGCGAATTCCTTCGCGATCACAGCGGAATCCGTCTGTTATATGCCCGGTTACGGCATATCTTCGGCTTCGACGACGATCGTCGGCCAGGCGATCGGTGCGAAGCGGAAAGACCTGGCAGAGAGCTTTGCCTGGCTGACGACATTCACGGGCGTCGCGCTCATGACTGCTGCAGGCATACTGATGTATTTTCTCTGCCCGTATGTATTTGCGTTCCTGACGCCGGATCTGCAGGTCCGTGCCCTCGGCGTGCAGGTGCTGCGCATCGAACTGCTCGCGGAACCCCTGTTTGCGGCATCCATCGTCGCTACCGGCGCACTGCGCGGAGCCGGTGATACGCTTGTGCCCGGCATCATGAACCTCATCAGCATCTGGGGCGTCCGCCTGACGCTCGGGTATTATCTGACACCGAGGATCGGGTTAAAGGGCATGTGGATCGCGATGGCGTTCGAACTCTGTTTCAGAGGCGTACTGTTCCTGATCCGCATGAAGAGGGGGAAATGGCTGGACCGTATCCCTGCAGTTTAAAAATATGACACAGACATGGCTGACATTAAGTCGGTCATGTTTTTCTGTTTCAGTGTATAATTCATTCAGACATTACGGAGGCAATATGAGAAAAATCATCCAGATGATCTGCCTGATGTGCATGATCCCGCTTTTGACAGGCGGATGCGCTAAGCCGGAGGCAGCTTCTTCCGAAGCGGAAGAAACTGCTGAGATGACCGGTATCCACCATGCGGAGATACAGATAAAGGATTACGGTACGATCAAAGTCGAGCTTGACGGCGATACGGCGCCTGTTTCTGTCGGCAATTTCATGAAGCTCGCAGAATCGGGATTCTATGACGGGAAGACATTCCACAGGATCATGGACGGGTTCATGATCCAGGGCGGCGCCGACAATTCCGGCACCGTTAAAAACATCAAAGGCGAATTCGCATCCAACGGTGTGGAAAACAATATCAGACATGTGGCGGGCGTCATCTCCATGGCAAGGGCAATGGATAAAGACAGCGCGACCTCGCAGTTCTTCATCATGGTCGGCGATGCGGACTGGCTCGACGGCGAGTATGCGGCATTCGGCCATGTGACGGAAGGCCTGGATATCGCGATGAAGATCGCAGCCGAGGCTGAACCGGTCGACAACAACGGTACGATCCCCAGGGAACAGCAGCCTGTCATTGAGACGGTAAAGGTGATCGACTGATGATCTGCACGGTAACGATGAATCCCTCGCTTGACCTCTCCGTATTCACGGAAGGCTTTGAAAGAGGTGAACTGAACAGGGCCCTCCGGCAGCAGATCTTCCCCGGCGGCAAAGGCATCAACGTCTCCCTCGTCCTGCATACGCTCGGCAACGACACCTGCGCGCTTGGCTTCGCGGCCGGACCTACCGGCGGCATGCTGGAGAAGATGCTGGAAAACAGCGGCATCCGGACGGATTTCATCCGCCTGGCAGACGGCTTCACGCGCATCAATGTCAAGCTCCATGACAGGGATGAAACAGAGATCAACGGCAGGGGTCCCGTACTGACTCCTGCGGATATAGAACAGCTGAAACAGAAACTGGGGAAACTGGAAAACGGTGACGTGCTGGTCCTTTCCGGCAATGTCCCTGCCGGTGCGGGCAGCCGCATCTACCGGGAACTGATGCAGTGCGTGCAGGAGAAGGATGTCCTAACCGCGGTCGATGCGGAGAACGAACTGCTCAGCAGCACGCTGGACCTGCACCCGTTCCTGATCAAGCCGAACATCCATGAACTGGAAGGCCTGTTCCGTGTGCAGATAGGGGAAGAAGAACTGCCGCTGTACTGCAAAAAACTGCAGGAGAAGGGCGCACGCAATATCCTTGTGTCCATGGGCGGTGACGGCGCGTTCATGATGGATGAAAACGGCAGTACATACCGCATGCAGGCACCGCGGGGAAAGATGATCAACCCGATCGGCGCAGGTGACTCCATGGTCGCCGGCTTCATCGATTCGTGGCTGAAAGAACATGACTGTAAAAAGGCATTTGAAGCAGCTGTGATCACCGGCAGCGCAAGCGCATTCTCCGAAGGCCTTGCGGATACGGAAATGATCCGGAAAGTCAGGGAAAGCGTGAGGTAGCCGTATGCGTCAGAATCTTCATACGCATTCCGTATACTGCGACGGTATCGATACGCTGGACCATATGTGTGAAAAAGCCGTTGAAAAAGGATTCGATATCCTCGGATTCTCCGGCCACAGCTATATCAATGAGAGCGAGACCTGGGCGATGAGCGTCGAAGGTACCCGCAGCTATATCAAAGACGTGCAGAGACTGCGGGAAGCCTATGCCGGGAAACTGCAGATCTTCCTCGGGATCGAGGAGGATTCCCTGAACCGCCTGTCCGTGAAGGAGCCGTTTGAATTCGTGATCGGCAGCGTCCATTTCCTCAGGCATAACGGCATGGCGCTCCCCATCGACTACAACAGCGGCATCCTGGAATACATGCAGGATGCGTGGTATTCCGGAAGCTTCGCAAAGATGGCGGAAGACTATTATGCGGATATCCGGCAGATGCGCTCGTGGGATGAAGTGGACATCGTCGGCCACCTCGACCTGATCACAAAGTTCAATGAAGATGAATCCTTCATCCGCTTTGACGATCCCGCTTATGTCCGGGCAGCGACCGATACGGTCGACGCCTTTGCCGGCGTTAAGATCATGGAGGTCAATACCGGCGCGATCGGCAGGGGCTACAGGAGATCACCGTATCCTTACAGGAACCTGCTGGAATATATGCATGCGAAGAATGTGCAGATCTGCCTGAACAGCGACTGCCACAACGCCGACTGGCTTGACTGTTTCTTTGCGGAGTCGCTGGAACTGATCAAAGCCTGCGGCTACAGGACGATGATGAAAAAGACAGAAGAAGGGTTTGAAGAAACAGATATCGATCTGTTCCGGTGATGTTATGCGCAGGTGGACCATTAAGCGTTTTGAGGAACTGAGCGCATATGAACTGTACGGGCTGCTGAAACTCAGACAGGACGTATTCATCGTGGAACAGGAATGTATCTATCCGGACCTGGATGATATCGATTACCACAGTGTCCATATTTTCACCTGTGATGCGGACAAAAGGGTCTCTGCATATGCGCGTATCTTTGAGAATGCGGACGGGAAACTGCAGGTCGGCAGGGTATGCACAAAAGAGAGGGGCATCGGTCTCGGCGGGGAACTGCTGGAAGAGGTCATGCGCTTCATCAAACAGGAACTGAAGCGGGACGATATCGTCCTGGAAGCACAGACCTATGCAGTCGGCTTCTATGAGAGGGAAGGCTTTGCGGTTGTGTCGGATGAGTTCCTTGAAGACGGGATCCCGCACGTACGCATGGAATACGGAGGACATCTATGATCAGGAATGCGATGCGCATCACGATGACATGCAGGACGATCGCAGAGCTGATGCAGTTCGAGGCGCCGCAAAAGGCGGATGTGTCCAATCCGGCCGTCATGCAGGCAGCACAGGATATATTCCAGGGCGGACCGGCTGAAAAGGTTCTGCTGTATAACCCGGACGCAGTCGCCCTGTGGCTGTATCAGAAATATACGGAAAAGTTTATCCCCGTCATGCGGAATACGAAGCTTGCGCTCCCTGTCCATTCCGTCATGCCTTCGGTCACGCCCGTATGTTTCGCATCGATGTATACAGGCCTCATGCCTGCGGATCACGGCATCCGGGCATACGTCAAGCCTGTGCTGAAGTGCGATTCCCTGTTTGACGCTGCGATCCGCGCAGGAAAAAAGCCGGTCATCATCTCAACGGCCGGGGACAGCCTGACGGAGATCTTCAGGGAACGGGACATGGACTATATCGAGTGTGAGACGCCGGATGAATGCAACGAAAAGACGATGCAGGCCTTAAGTGAAGACAGATATGATATCATCCTGTGCTACAATGCGAATTTTGACAGCACGATGCACAGATGGGGCCCGGAAGCGGAAGAATCGCTTGCCCAGATCGACCATAACGCCGCGGCATTCAAAATGCTCAGCGACAGGGCATTCGAGGTCTGGAAAGACAAAAACTGTGTCGTAACGTTCCTGCCGGACCACGGCTGTCATGAGATCGACGGCAATCTCGGCTCGCACGGCCTCGACATGGAGGAAGACATGAACATCATCCATTTCTACGGATTTCGGAGGGGCGGATATGCTGGTTAAGGAAAAAGCACAGACGGATCTCACCGAAGACTGGCCCCTGCATTACTTTGAGATCGAGAATATCGGCGAACGGAAAAAGATCCTGCAGGAACGCATCGCGCAGTACGGCGAGAGAGACGACCTGCGCAGGGCGGAGATCCTGGAAAGACGCTTCGCCGGGAAGAAACAGGACGACATGTTCTTTCACGCCTGGATGATGATGCTGGCATCGCAGAATGAGAAGCCGAATTTCCTGAACCGGAAACGGAAGGAAAGGGAGTATGCGGAATGGATGCGGGAATTATGCATCACGGACTGTGAAAGGGATGCGGTGCTGGAAAAGGAATGGGAGGACTTCGCAGCCAGATATCTGACGATCTGCGCGACATCCGGCTCCTACCGCGCGATCCTGGGCATCATCCCCATGAAAGACGTGCATCTTGCACGCAAGATCCGGGATGAGGTCCTGCTCATTACAAAAAAACTCCCCGCACTGTACGGCAGGGATAAAGAATTTGAAGACCTGTACCGCATCATGCGCACGGTGTACCTGCGCCTGATCGAGAACGGGCCGGAATACTGGGAAGAATGAAAAGGAAGCCTGCAGCATCACACCCGGATGCCTGCAGGCTTTTTCAGATCCGTTATCTTTCGCGGACCAGTTTGCCGGTGATGTTCTCCGGCCTGATCGCAAAGCAGAGCGTACCGGGACCGGAATGCAGGATCTCGTTATCTATGTATGCCTCATCCTGCGTGAATTTGTAACTCAGTTTCCGGGATACATCCATGGCTTTGTCATGGTCGGTGACCTCTTCGGCGATGCCGAAGACGATGACGGAACGGAAGGTCAGGAACCATTCACCTTCGTTCCTGTGCCCCTCGTCAAAGACGGCGAAGGAAACTTTTGCGTCCCGCCGCAGGGCATCGATCTTATGCCCGGTCTTCCCGCCGTGGAAATACAGCAGTCCTTCTTCTTCATCGTAATAGTGATTGACCGGCACCGCATACGGGTAGCCGCCATCCCCGTTCACGGCGAGCACGCCCCGCAGTGCCGTTTTCAGCACGTCGATGCATTCCTCTGCGGGAAGCTGCTGCTTCTTCCTTGTCAGTTCCCTGAACATATCTAGATCCTGATCTTCGGGAGCACGTTTGCGAAGCTGTCCTGGATCAGGAGGTCCGCATTTGCGTCATACGGCGTGACAGACCTGTTGATGAGGACGAGATACTTGCCTGCGAAATACCGGATCAGGCCTGCGGCAGGATAGACGACAAGGGAGGTGCCGAGGACGATGAGGACATCCGCGCTCTGGATCGCGGCGACAGCGCCGTTGATCACGGCCGAGCTGAGGCCTTCTTCATAGAGGACGACATCCGGCTTGACCAGCGAACCGCAGCTGTCGCATTTCGGGACACCCGGGGCGTTTTTGATATACTCCGCCGGGAAGAATTTGCCGCAGCGCGTGCAGTAGTTGCGCAGTACGGAGCCGTGCAGTTCATAGACCCTTTTGGAACCGGCTTTCTGGTGCAGGCCGTCGATATTCTGCGTGACGACGCCGAGGCTCTTTCCCTTCTTCTCGAGCTCAGCCATGAATTTGTGGGTATAGTTGGGCTCTGTATCCAGGAAGAGCATCTTGTCTTTGTAGAATCTGTAGAACTCCTCCGTATTCGCTTCGAAGAAGGAATGCGAAATGATCGTTTCAGGGGGATATTTGTAATGCAGGTTATACAGTCCGTCCTGACTTCGGAAATCGGGAATGCCGCTGTCGGTGGAAACGCCGGCGCCGGTAAAGAATACGATGTGTCTGGCTTCGTCAATGATCTTCTGAAGCTCCTGGATCTTGTCTTCCATTGTTCTCCTCCTCTTCTGGATATGATGCAAGTATTCGGACTGCGACAGAACGCAGTTTATTGATCGTTTCCGCCGGGCTGAGGACTGTCAGTCTGTCTTCAAACTGCAGCAGCCAGCCGATCAGGGTAGGGGTGACAGCCGTGCGCAGCGCCGCCGTGAAGGAACGGTCGTCCACAGCTGTGATGATCATATCCGTGCCGAATTCATCCAGCACGATCTGCGCCATGTTTATATTGAACCGGATGATCACTGTCTGCGCTTCCCCGTGGTACATGCGGAACGAGGAACGCATATGCGACTGCAGGTCGAAGGGCTTCCGCTGCTCCGTTTCTCCTGTCAGCTCAAGACGGTCCATCTTGTCGATCCTGAAATTGACAAAGGAACCGTGTTCCTTCGAATACATGATGCAGTAATACCTGCCGTTGTCGGTAACGACGCCGTACGGCATCATCCGGTATTTCCTGTCCGAGCCGCGGTAGGTGCGCACACGGTTCAGCGTCAGGTCATAATACATGAATTCCACGATCCTCTGCCTGGAAGCCGCCGTGATCAGGATATCGGCATATTCCAGCACATGCGGGTTATCCGTCTTGGAAGCTTCGATGTCATTCATCCCGATCATCCGGCGCTGGTGTTCGCTGAGCAGGGAACCGATCTTTTCGGAAAGCTTTTTTGTGCCTTCCGGACTGATTGCATAGGATGTTTCCGCAGACTGCTTCAGGAACAGGCATTCCGCCGGGGTGAAACGGCCCTCAAGCCAGAAGCCCGTGCTGTTCCGGGAACGCTGGTAGCGGATATCGGCACCGGCAGAACGCAGGATATCGACAGCCTTGTATACGGATCGTCTTTCCGAAGGGAGGTCGTTCTCCTCCAGGAAAGAACAGATCTGCGCGGTCGTGAGGCGGTGATCCCTGTCGCTGTGTTCTTTCAGATAGATATAAAGATATGATGCAATATATTCGGTTCCTGATTTTCTCATTTTTTCACTCTTTTTATTATTGTACCTAATTAGGCACTCTGAATAAAGCGGCAGATCATAAAATGAGCACAGAAAAGAGAGGTGCATCATGGAAAAGAAAGCATTGTTCACATTCGATATCAGTCTCCTCATGCTGGGATATGCATTTGCGGTCATCGGGAATCACCCCGCTTCCTTTCTGGCAGCGTGCGCGTCTCTGTTCACGGCTGTCCTCTGCAGGGGATACGACAGGCTCAGCCGCGTGATGTTCCGGTGCGTCATCCGGACAGCAGCAGGGGTCGCGGCTGCATTCCTGTGCGGGCTTCCTTCGCTGCTGCGCGGCGTATGCGTATGCATCTACTGCGGCGTATGCGTCAGCGAACTGTGGATCGGCGATTATAAAGAGAATTCATCTGTCTACCACCTGCTGATGGGCGCCATGGTCATCTTCTGCTTCGCAGCCATGTTCATGCCGTCTGCGGCGCTGCCCCCTGTCCCGCTGATGGTGCTGGTCGTCCTGATCTTCGCCCCGTTCACATTCCCGTATGTGCTTCGCTGCTTTGCGGAGAATGAACTCATCGGCGTATTCCGGACAACGGAGTGATACAATAACCCTGTATGGGTGAAAAACTGCTTCGAAAACTGATCAAAAACGCCGATGATATCCGTGACGAGACCGTCCGGGGAAGATACGGGCTGCTGTGCAGTGTGACAGGGATCTGCGTCAATCTGATGCTGTTCCTGGTGAAACTGTGGATCGGCATCGTGATGCATGCGGTATCTGTCATCTCCGATGCCTTCAACAACCTCACGGATATGCTTGCGGCGTGTTTCTCCCTGATCGGCTTCCGGATCTCCGTAAGGCCGGCAGACAGCGAGCATCCGTTCGGGCACGGCAGACTGGAATACCTGTTCTCCCTGATCGTCTGCGGCCTGGTCATCTGGACCGGCGCGCAGCTGCTGTGGGTCTGTGCCGGCAGGATCATCCATCCCCAGCCGGTCATATTCTCCGTCCTGCCGTTCATCCTGCTGCTGGTGTCGGCTGCCGTTAAAGTGCTCCTTTCCGGATTCTATAAAAAGATCGGCATCCTGATCGACAGCCCGCTTCTCAGGGCGACGGCGGACGATGCCCGCAACGATGTCTTCTCCACACTCATCGCAGCGTTCGGCATGGTGATGTCCGTTCTCGTGCCGGGCATACCGTTCGACGCGGTCGCCGGTCTGATCCTGTCACTGTTCATCATCCGGTCGGGAATCGACCTGATGAAAGACGTACTTGCCAAGATCATCGGAAGCCCGGTCAATAACGGGATGATTGAGCAGGTCAGACAGATCCTCCTCAGTGAAGAAGCGATCAGCGACGTGCATGATATCCTGCTTCATGATTACGGACCTTCCGTGATCATCGGGACAGCGCATGCGGAACTGGATGAAGCACTGCCGTTCCGCGAAGTACACGAGATCATCGACCGCGCCGAAAAGGAAGTGAGCAGGCAGCTTCATATCGACCTGACGATCCATCCCGATCCCGTAAAGAAGGATGATGAAAGATCCGTGACGAGCAGGCAGGACTGCATGCGCATCCTTTCCGAGCTGGATTCATCCCTCTCCCTGCATGATTTCTCCCTGGATGACGATGTGCTCTCCTTTGATGTCCTCGTTCCTTTCAACTGCGGCGTGCCGAATGAAAGGATCGAAGAAGTACTGGAAAGATACGCGCAGAGAAAAGGACTGCGGACAGACATCCATCTGCATCATCCTTACAGCGGTGAATGATATGAAACAGGGAAGCGGAAGGTGGAAGCTGCTTGCGGCAGCGATGATCTGGGGCTGTGCATTCAGCGCCCAGTCCGCAGGCACAGAGTATATCGGACCGTGGACGTTCAACTGCATCCGCGGGCTGATCGGCGCGCTGACACTGTATGTATCTTTGCCGTTCCTGGACAGGATGCGGGGGATCCCTGCACCTGCGGCAGGGGAAAAGCGGTATCTGTTCAAAGCAGGTACGGCGTGCGGCTGCGTTCTGACTGCGGCGAGCATGCTGCAGCAGGCAGGCATCGCCGGCTCGACTGCAGGAAAAGCAGGTTTCCTGACATCGCTGTATATCCTGTTCGTCCCGTTCCTGTCGGTATTCCTCGGCAGGAAGATCACAAAAAGACTCTGGCTTGCAGTGCTGACAGCACTGGCAGGCCTGTATTTCCTGAGTGTTTCAGGCAAAGCTTCATTCTCGGCGTATGACCTCCTGCTGATCGGCTGCGGCCTCCTGTTCGCGATCCATATCATCCTGATCGACCGGTTCTCCGCAGCGGACAGCGTGCGGCTGTCCTGTCTGCAGTTCCTGCTGATGGGTATCCTGTGCATGGCGCCGATGTGCATCCTGGAAAGACCGTCTGCGGAGAATATCCTCGGTGCGCTTCCTGCACTCCTGTACACAGGTATATGCAGCTGCGGCATCGCCTATACGCTGCAGATCGCGGGACAGAAAAATACCGACCCTTCCGAAGCAGGCATCCTGCTTTCGCTGGAATCGGTATTTGCGGCACTCTCCGGCTTTATCATCCTGCACCAGACCATGACGCCGAGGGAACTCTCCGGCTGCGTGCTGATGTTTGCGGCTGTCATCCTGACGGTGACTTCACAGACAGCAGAACAGTAACATACAGAATCACTCATACGGACAGTACTGACAGTCCGGACCCGGCGTCCGGGCTTTTTTTCTGCCTGTCATGTTTTTTGTGTATGCAGATGATATAAAAATATATCAGAAACAAAGAAATATATATGCAGAGATATGGTTTTCAGCACTTTGATCCCGGGTGTCCGTTCGGGGAACTGCAAATGAAAACAGCAGAGGGAAAGCCTCTGCTGCATGAAGTTTAACCGACAAGCAGTTCTGTGATCTTTCTTGCGTACGCGGCAGGATCCTCGACTGCGAGTCCCTGGATCATACGCGCTGCGTTGTACAGGATGTCCGTATAGTCATTGAGCTTCGAAGGATCATCCGCATATACCTGCTGCAGCTTTGTGAAGATCGGATGATCAGGATTGATCTCAAGGATCTTGACAGCCTTCACATTCCCCTTGTTCATCGGATCGTTTGCCATATATCTTTCCATTTCAAGGGATACGCCTTCATCCGCGACGATGCAGACAGGGTCATCCTTCAGACGGGATGAGATCCTGACTTCCTTTACTTCACCGTTCAGGGAATCCTTCATCGCTTCGAGCAGTCCTTTGTTCTCCTCGGTCTTCTCTTCCTTTTCCTTCTTTTCTTCTTCGGAATCAAGGTCAAGCTTTGCATTGGAGATCGAGCAGAATGTCTTGCCTGCGTATTCACGCATGATGCCTGCGACGAATTCATCCCTTTCATCCAGGAAATAGAGGACTTCATAGCCCTTGTCGAGCACCTTGTTCAGTGCCGGCAGCTTTTCGATCTCATCGATGGCAGACCCGCATGCATAGTAGATGTCCTTCTGGTCATCCTTCATGCGGTCCGTATATTCCTTCAATGTGACGTATTTGCCTTCTTTGCTGGATTTGAACAGGATCAGATCCTGCACCTTATCCTTGTGTGCGCCGTAGTTCGCATAAACGCCGTATTTCAGATTCAGACCGAAGTTGTCGAAGAACTTCTCATAACCTTCACGGTCTTCCTTCAGCATATCCTCAAGCGAGGATTTGATCTTCTTCTCGACCGAGCGTGCGAGCGCCTTTACCTGTCTGTCCTGCTGCAGGATCTCCCTGGAGATGTTCAGGTTCAGGTCGTCGCTGTCGATCAGGCCCTGTACGAAACGGAATTCATCCGGGATGAGGTCCTTGGCCTTATCCATGATGAATACGCCTTTTGAATACAGCCTGAGACCGGGTTCGAAATCCTGGTAATAGAAGTTATACGGTGTCCTGGAAGGGATGAACAGCAGTGCTGTATAGGTGACGTTTCCTTCCAGTGTGTAGTGGATCACCTTCTGCGGGTCTTCCCAGTCGCCGAAATTGGCTTTGTAGAACTCGTTGTATTCCTCTTCTTTGATCTCGTTCTTCTTTTTCTTCCAGACCGGGATCATGGAGTTCAGCGTTTCCTCTTCGACTGTATCGATGGTCTTCGCATCATCTGTAGGATCGGGGATCGATTTGACGGTATCCATCACGATCGGATAACGGACATAGTCGGAATAACGCCTGATCAGGTCGCGTACCGTGTATTCCTCCAGGAAATGACTGTAGTTGTCCTCATCTGTATCGTCTTTGAGGTCCAGTGTGATCCTTGTGCCGACCGTATCCTTTTCAGCTTCCTGGATCGTATAGCCGTCTTCCCCGGTGCTTGTCCAGAGATGCGTACTGCCGTCTTCCGCGGAACGGGAGAGGACTTCGATCTTTTTCGCGACCATGAAGCCGCTGTAGAAGCCGACGCCGAACTGACCGATGATATCGATGTTCTCCTCAGCCTTTTCCAGCTGTTTTTTGAACTCATCGGAACCGCTCTTTGCGATCGTTCCCAGATTCTTTTCCATTTCATCGGCGGTCAGACCGATGCCGGTATCTTCAATGACAAGCTGACGGGTGTCTTCATGTCTTTCGATACGGATCTTCAGTTCACTGCGGTCGACTTTCTTGTCCGGGTCTGTCAGGGACAGCCAGTATCTCTTGTCGAGGGCATCCGACGCATTTGAGATCAGTTCACGAAGGAAGATCTCTCTGTTTGTATAGATCGAATTGATCATCAGTTCAAGAAGACGCTTTGACTCTGTTTTGAATTGTTTCTTAGCCATAATACCTCCTTAGCACTCTAGTCGTTTGACTGCTAACTATCATAGCACCGGAGTGCAGGGAATGCAAATATGTTTTAAGGAGAGGAAAAAAATGAAAATCATTGATGACTGCAGGAAGCGATTCGGCTCCAGACTGCGTTCCTTAAGAAAGGAACGGCGCAAGACACAGAAGGAGGTGGCCGCTGCCATTGACGTATCACCGCAGGTGATCTCCTGTTATGAAAAAGGGGAATACCTGCCTTCGGCGGTGCACTGTATGCGGCTGGTCAATTACTTTGGTATATCTTTCGATGAATTGCTGTGAGTGTTTTTACCCTGTGTAATGTGCTAAAATAACTGCATGCGTGAAATAGATGTAAAACTGGTCGAAGATAAGGTCTTCGAAGAATGCGGCAGGATAGCCGTGCAGTATGACCCGGGGATCCTGGAAGGTTTCCGGAAAGCATATGAAGAGGAAACGGATGAACGGTCCAGGGCAGCTGTGAAGATGCTGCTGGAAAACGCAGAGATCGCTGAAAAAGAAAGGATCCCAATCTGCCAGGACACAGGACTTGTCATTGTATGGCTGAAGGTCGGGCAGGAGGTCCATTTCGTAAACGGCAGCCTGTATGAAGCCGTGCACAACGGCGTCCGCAGAAGCTATACGGAGAACTGCCTGCGTGCTTCCGCTGTGGATGATCCGCTGTTTGACAGAAAAAATACAAAGGACAATACGCCTGCAGTGATCTATACCGAGATCACGGAAGGGGACCGGGTCGTCATCGAACTGATGGCGAAGGGATTCGGTTCGGAGAACAAGTCGGCTGTAAAGATGCTGACACCTGCAGAAGGGGAAGAAGGCGTCAGGGCATTTGTCCTGGACACGATCAGAAACGCGGGACCGAACGCATGTCCCCCGTTTATCGTAGGGGTAGGCATCGGCGGCACATTCGATTCGTGCGCAGTCCTTTCCAAGCGTGCCCTGCTCAGACCCCTGCATGAAGGAAACAGTGATCCCCGCTACAGAAAGCTGGAGGATGAACTTCTTGAGGCCGCAAACCGGCTGAAGGTAGGTCCCATGGGATTCCATGGAAAGACAACCGCACTGAAAGTGCAGATCGAATATGCGCCGACGCATATCGCCGGTCTTCCCTGTGCTGTGAATATGTGCTGCCATGTGTGCAGGCATGCAAAGGCGGTGATCTGATGAAAAAACTGCAGCTCCCTTTATCTGCGGAGGAACGCAGAGAACTGAAAGCAGGCGATCCTGTACTCCTGAGCGGCGTCATCTATACCGCCAGGGATGCAGCACACAAACGCCTGCATGAAATGATCGCAAAAGGTGAAGAACTGCCGTTCGATCTCAATAATGCCGTGATCTACTATGTCGGTCCCACACCCGCGAAAAAAGGGCAGGTGATCGGTTCTGCCGGTCCTACGACCGCTTCACGGATGGACCCGTATGTACCTGAACTGATGGAACACGGTATGACCGGCATGATCGGCAAAGGCCGCAGAAGCGATGCGGTGAAAGAAGCAGTCGTCCGTCACGGGGGCATATATTTTATTGCCCCGGGAGGGGCAGGTGCACTGCTTTCCAAAAGTATTATCAAAAGAGAACCGGTCGCTTTTGAGGATCTGCTTAGCGAAGCGGTCACAAGACTGGAAGTAAAGGATTTTCCCTGCTTTGTCGGCATCGACTGCAGCGGGAACGATATCTATGACATGGAGGAAGAAAAATGAGTATTTATGATGAAGCATTAAAGCTTCACGAACAGCACAGGGGCAAACTGACGGTGGAATCGAAGGTACCCTGCCAGAATGCGTATGATCTCAGTCTTGCATATACTCCCGGCGTTGCGGAGCCCTGCCGTCAGATCCACAAAAACAGGGAAGATGTCTACAGATATACCGGCAAAGGCAATACCGTGGCTGTCATCACCGACGGCACTGCCGTGCTCGGACTCGGGGATATCGGACCGGAAGCCGGTCTCCCTGTCATGGAAGGCAAAGCACTCCTGATGAAGAGGTTTGCAGGTCTGGACGCATGGCCGGTCTGCCTGGATACGAAGGATCCGGAAAAGATCATTGAATTCTGCAAGCTGATGGCACCCTCCATCGGTGCGATCAATCTGGAAGATATCAGTGCGCCGCGCTGCGTCACGATCGAAAGAAGACTGATCGAAGAACTGGATATACCGGTATTCCATGATGACCAGCACGGAACAGCGATCGTCGTCCTGGCTGCCCTGATCAACTGCATGCGGCTTAAGAAAACAGATCCTGCGGATATGAAGGTCGTCGTCAGCGGCTGCGGCGCTGCCGGTTCCTCGATCATCCGCATGCTGTATAAATACGGTTTTACAAGGATCTATGCATTTGATTCCAAAGGATGTATCGCAAAGAAGAACTATGACCGCTATACGGACCTGAAGAGGGAACTTCTCGACTACACGAACCTTGATGATCAGGATTATGCGAATATCGCAGAAGGCCTGAAGGGTGCCGATATCTTTATCGGCGTCAGTTCCCCGGGCGTTGTCACAAAGGAGATGGTCGAAACGATGAATCCCGGCTGCATGGTATTCCCGATGGCGAACCCGGAGCCGGAAGTATCCTATGAGGATGCGAAGGCAGCCGGCGCATATATCGTCGGTACCGGCAGGAGCGATTATCCAAACCAGGTAAACAACCTCCTTGCTTTCCCGGGTATCTTCCGGGGAGCTCTTGACTGCAGGGCAACGAGGATCAGTGAAAACATGAAGATCGCTGCCTCAAAGGCCATCGCTTCCCTCGTGTCGGATGAGGAACTGACGCCCGACCATGTCATCGTTTCCCCGTTCGATGAAAGAGTCGTTCCAGCTGTATCGAAGGCAGTCGCAGAAGAATGCATACGTGAAGGGTATGTCAGAAAGGGATAAGCATGTTAGAGACATATGTAGAGGTACTGCATAATATCCTGACCGTTTTTGTCGAGATGGGCGGAACGATCCTTGAACTGTTCGCGCTCCTGGTCATGGTCAAGACAGGCATCCAGTGCCTGGTGAAATGGCTTGCAGGCAAAAAGAACAGCGGTCATGAACTGGCGGAAGGCATCGCCCTGACGCTTGAGTTCCTGCTCGCAGCCGAGGTGCTGCATACCGTCCTGGCAAAACAGCTGTCCGACCTGATGGTCCTCGGCTCGCTGGTCATCCTGCGCGGACTGATGACGCTGGAGATCCACCTTGAACTGAGGAGCGAAAAAGAAGCAGAACACGGCGAGTGAGAGTCCATGGGTTTGCCTGACAGACTGAAAAAAAAGAAAAACAGTCCGGACTTCAGCGGCATCACGCAGGCCGAAGCACAGGGGATGCTGGAAAAAGGCGAACTGGAACTCCTGTATCTTGTCGATCCGCGTTTCGGCGGTTCGGAAAAAATGGATAACTGCCTGTATGTACCGGCCGGTACAGCGGCAGTGAAGGAGCATTTTGACGATGTTGTCGAACAGCTGCTGATCGAAGGAAAGGTGAAGGGGTATGACTGCCGGCCTTCCTACAAAAACGGCAGCGTGGTCCCCTGTTCGATCGTAATGAGGGTCACAGACAGGAACAAAAAAGAGGTCCTGCACGAGTTGATCGAGATATGGTAAAGCAAAGCAGACAGCCGTTTCAGCTGTCTGTTTTCTGATATATACGGATGATGAAGGAAGCCGTGACCTGCATCTCACGGACCTGCGAGAGCTTCTCCCTTCCTTCGGGAGGCGTATGCCTTGCATACGGCGTCATCGCGAAGAGATCCTGCAGGGCTTCGTTTCCGACAGTGAAGGTATCGCTGATGCACTCCTCATGGATCATTGCCAGATCCGTTTCCAGGGGATCGGTCCTGTTCTCATAAGGCTTTTCATAGAGGATCTCCTTCATTTCAAACAGGTGTTTTCTTCCCGGTGTCACGAAGATGAACCTGCCGCCGCTTTTGAGGATCCTGCCGATCTCGGCTTGGGCATACGGCGCGAAGCATGTCAGCACCGCATCCGCACTTGCGTCCGGCAGCGGCAGCGAGAATATGGATGCGACTGCATACTGCGTGGATCTATCGTGCTTTGACGCATGGATCAGCGCATCCTTGGACAGGTCGAAGCCGTATTTTTCTTCTCCGTGCAATGCAGAGGTGTAATAGCCTTCGCCGCAGCCAAGGTCCAGGAGGACTTCAGGCGAAAGCTCGTCCGTGATCTGCGCCAGCCTGTCCCTGAGGAAGCCGTAGCTGCCTGTCTGCAGGAACCTTGTCCTCGCACGGATCATATCCGGCGCATCGCCGTGGACGGATGAATTGGATATCAGCAGGTTCAGATAACCGCTTTTCGCAAAATCAAAACTGTGACCGGATGCACATACGGCCCGTTTATTGTCTTTGATCAGTCTGTTTCCGCATAGGGGGCATGTGTACAGCATATGAGAAGTATACCATGTCCGCGTATTTCTTCATATTTGATTAATTGATCTGCAAAAATTTGACTGATGGTCAGTCCGCTGATATAGTATCATGGAGAAAGGAGTGAGAGAATTGCGCGAAAACAAGGAATCTGCAGAACGCAGGAATGAATTCGTAGACGCGGCGGAAAAGCTGTTCCGCCAGAACGGCATCATGGATACGACGATCAATTCCATCGTTAAGGAAATGAACGTTGCGAAAGGGCTGTTCTACTATTACTTCAACTCCAAGGAAGACGTGATCGAAGCGATCAGCGAAAAGTACAGCAGCGCATTCCGCTCCATGATGGCCCAGCAGGAAGAATGCCCGGATTTTGCGGATATGCTTGAAAGGACAGTGGAGACTTCGGTCAGATCGTTTATCGATCTGCTGAACAGGCTGCACACGACGGATGAGGGAGTGGACCTAACGCCCCTCAGCATGCGTTCGATCAAAGACGCCAGGGAGGCGATCTCTTCCAGACTCGAGGAACTGATCCGCGAAGGGAACAGGCTCGGTGAACTGCACGCAAGGTATGAGAAATATCTGGCTGACATGCTGGCAGGCGGACTTACGGAACTTGCGAAAAAAGGAGAGGCGACAGCCGAAGAGATCACAGACATCATTACAGATCTAATCAGACAGTCAGGAAAGGAATGAAAAATGGAAGAAAAAGACATCACTACAAAAATTCAGGAGACAGCCGACAAATACGTTAAGATCCTGCAGGATTCAGGGAAATCAGTCCTGTCGAAACTTGATATTGAGAAGCAGAAAGCTGAGATCCGTTCCGATATCGGACATATCGCAAGAGACCTGTCCAGGATCTACGAAAAGCTGGGAAGGGACTATTACAATAAGAAGGTGACCGGCGTCGCGATCGAATCCGAGAATGATACGATGGACCTGATCCGTTCCAAGGAAAAACTGATCGAACTGCTCAACGAAAAACTGGATAACCTTGAATAGAGAGCACTGGAAACAGTGCTTTTTTACATATGCAAACACTCTTATGGCAAATGCACACATTCGTTCTGTGCGTAAAAAAATGAAAACTTTTCCGAAAATTTAAGTCACTTATTTTCCGGTTATTTTGATTGTAAACGTTTTCATTTGGTTCTATACTATTAACAAGAGTTGCGCAATCAATGCGCTTATTGGAGGGAAAAATGAATTTCAAAAAACTCTTAGCTTCCGCTCTGACAGTTGCTATGCTGGCAGGCTGCAGCAGCACAACACCTGCTGGTTCCGGAAGTGCTGCTTCTGAAGGCGGCGAAGCATCCGGCGATGCAAAGACTTACAACGTAGGCGTAGCGATCTACCAGTTCAATGACAACTTCATGACACTGTACAGAAACGAGATCGAAGCTTACTTCAAGACACTCGAAACAGACACAGTCAAGTACAACGTTCAGATCGTTGACGGTAAGAACGACATGGCTGAACAGTCCAACCAGATCGACAGCTTCATTACACAGGGCATGGATGTAATCATCCTCAACCTCGTTCAGACATCCTCTGCAGATGCAGCGATCGAAAAAGTTATGGGCGCAGGCATCCCGCTCGTTCTGATCAACCGTGAACCTCTCGGCGACAACGGCGATGAGTCCTATGCAGGCATCCTCGACAACGCTACAGTATGCTATGTCGGTGCTGACGCTCGTCAGTCCGGTACATACCAGGGCGAGATCGTTGCTGAACTCCCCGACAAGGGCGACCTCAACGGCGACGGCAAGGTATCCTACCTCATGATCGAAGGCGACCCTGAGAACCCTGATGCACAGTACAGAACACAGTTCTCCATCAAGGCTCTTGAAGATGCAGGCATCACAGTTGAATGCATCGATGACCAGATCGGTAACTGGGACCAGACAAAGGGTCAGGAAATCTGCGCTAACGCTCTGGCACAGTATGGCGACAAGATCGAAGTCGTATTCTGCAACAACGACGCTATGGCACTCGGTGCTTTTGCGGCGATCGACGCAGCTGGACGTAAAGTCGGCGAAGACATCTACCTGCTTGGTGTAGACGCTCTTGACGAGTGTGTTGAAATGGTCAACAACGGCACAATGACAGGTACAGTCCTGAACGACGCAATCGGCCAGTCCCACACAGCAGTTGACGTAGCAGTTAAGCTCCTCAATGGCGAAGCTATCGAGAACTACTACTGGGTAGACTACGTAAAGGTCACGAAAGAATAATTCATTCGGGTTATTTAGACATGAGGGTGAGTCTGATGACTTGCCCTCATTTTTTTGAATCATTTGTTTTCGGATAGACAGGAGATATATATGTCTGAATTTGTTTTGGAAATGAAAGATGTCTATAAGGCATTCCCCGGCGTTATAGCACTGAATCATGTCAAATTACAGCTGAAACCCGGTACTGTTCACGCACTGATGGGTGAAAACGGTGCCGGCAAATCGACGCTGATGAAATGCATGTTCGGTATCTATAAGATGGATGAAGGGGAGATCTTTATCGACGGTGAGAAGGTAGAGATCCATAATCCGCTTGAAGCGTTAAGCAAGGGTATTGCGATGGTGCATCAGGAACTGCAGCCGATCCCGGCTAGAACGATCGGAGAAAATATCTATCTGGGTCGTTATCCGCTGAAGAGTATCGGACCGATCAAACTGGTCGATCACGAAAAGATGTACGCTGATGCAGAAGCAGTACTGAAAGAAGTCAAGCTGGACTTTGACCCCAGGAAGAAACTGGGCGAACTGAGCGTATCACAGATGCAGTCTGTAGAGATCGCGAAAGCGGTATCCGCAAACTGCCGCGTTCTGATCCTCGACGAACCTACTTCCTCACTGACACAGAATGAAGTAGAAGCACTGTTCTCTATCGTTGAAGACCTGAAGGCAAAAGGTGTTGCGATCGTTTACATCTCACATAAGATGGATGAGATCCTCCGTATCAGTGATGAAGTCACGATCATGCGAGACGGTACATACATCGGTACATGGGATGCGAAAGGGCTGACAACAGATTTCATCATTACGAAGATGGTCGGTCGTGAACTGACGAACCTCTACCCTCCGAGAGAGAATGTTCCGGGAGACATCAATTTTGAAGTACATGACTTTACTTCGATCAACCCGAAGAGTTTCCGTCACTGTTCCATGATAGTAAGGAAAGGTGAGATCCTCGGTGTTGCCGGCCTTGTCGGCGCCCAGAGGACAGAACTGATGGAAGGCATCTTCGGAATCCGTTCCACGACATCAGGAAGGGTCTTCCTGAGGGGGAAGGAGCTGAAGATCAATCGGCCGAAAGATGCCATTGATAACGGTGTTGCGATGCTGACGGAAGACAGACGTGCCAGCGGAATCATGGGTGTCCTTTCGATCGCGGATAATATTTCCATCGCTTCACTCAACCATTATTTGGATTATGGCTTCAAGCTGAATAATAAAAAGATCGAAGAACTTGTACAGGATAACATCAAACAGATGAACACCAAGACACCTTCTTCGAAAACCCCGATCCAGTCACTCTCCGGCGGCAACCAGCAGAAGGTCCTGATCGGAAGATGGCTTGCGAATGACCCTGAAGTACTGATCCTTGACGAGCCGACAAGAGGTATCGACGTCGGTGCCAAATATGAGATCTACTGCATTATCGCAGACCTTGCAAAACAGGGTAAGAGCATCATTATGATCTCCTCCGAAATGGGCGAGCTGATCGGTATGTCCGACCGTATCATGGTCATGTGTGACGGACGTGTCACAGGATTCATTGAGGGAAATGAAGCGACACAGGAGAACATCATGGAACTCGCAACGCAGTTCGAAGCGTGATGAAAGGAAATTAAGAAAATGAAAGAGAATAATAACTTTGGTGCAAAAGTAATCGATTACGCAAAATCGAATCCGATCGTTGTCATGCTTGCGATCGTATCCATTATCGTCGGCTTTACAACGAATAACTTCTTCTCATGGGGCAACTTCAATAACCTGGTTAGTAATACAGCTGTCCGTTTCATCATCGCGCTTGGTGTTTCCGGCTGTCTGATCACGAAAGGTACAGACCTTTCCGCAGGTCGTCAGGTAGGTCTTGCAGCTTGTATCGCAGGTATCCTCTGCCAGAGAGGTGATTACAGTGCCCGTCTGTTCCCGAATATCCCGGAAATGAACATCTGGCTCGTCCTGCTGATCGTCATCGTGATCGGTGCCGTGATCGGTCTGTTCAACGGTGTGATCATTTCACAGCTGAAAGTCCCCCCGTTCATCACAACACTTGGTACACAGACGATCGTTTACGGCTGCTGCCTCGTTCTCACGAACGCACAGCCGATCGGCGGCTTCCAGAGTGCATATACGAAGTTCGTATCCGGCAAGTTCGGATCCAACAACGGTTTCCAGATCCCTTACCTGCTGATCATCGCTGCACTGTTCGGCGTATTCTTCTGGTTCCTCTACAACCAGATGCGTCATGGTAAATACATGTATGCGATCGGCGGAAACGAAGTCGCTGCAGAAGTATCCGGTGTCAACACAAAGCAGACAACGATGCTGATCTATATGACAGCAGGTATCATGTACGCTGTAGCAGGCTGGCTGCTGGCTGCGAAGTCCGGCGGTGCTTCCTCCGGTCTTGGTCAGGGCTATGAGCTTGAAGCGATCGCCGGCTGTACGATCGGCGGCGTCTCCACGACCGGTGGTATCGGTAAAGTTTCCGGCGTCCTCGTCGGTGTCCTGGTATTCGAGCTTCTGAAGATCGTCCTTCAGTTCCTCGGTGTCAACCCGTACTACAACTTCATCGTCCAGGGTGTCGTCATTATCGTTGCTGTCGCACTCGATATCAGAAAGAACCTGCAGAAGAAATAATTCTTCACATAAAAATTCGGAGAGGGCTGTATCAGCTCTCTCCGCTTTTCTTTTGCCTTTCCATTGCGGAATAGATACATCCGCAGTAATCCTGCGCATACATATCATATTCCCTGACGATCTCATCCCTGCGGACCTGACCGCCTTTTTTCTTGAAGTCCGATGTGAAATACCGTACGGAAGGAAACTGTTCTGCCAGCTTCAGACCGATCTCGTTGAGCTTCTGCGAATCCTTCTGTCTGGAGATCGTCATAACGGTCGTATAGTAATCGAACCCGTTGGCTTCAGCGTATGCAAAGCCTTCCTTCATGCGCTTCGCGTAGCAGAAGAAGCACCTTGTCCAGCCCTCGGGCTCATCCTTCATCGGTTCCAGTTCTTTTGTATAGCTTTCGTTGTCATAGGGCGGGATGATGATCGCAAAGCGGTCATCCCAGGCTTCGTGAACAAGCCTTACCAGCTCGTCCCGCCTGCGCCTGTATTCCTCGGCAGGCCATATGTTGGAATTGTTGTACAGGATCGTGATATCGAATACGTCAGCGAGGAACTCAAGCGGCCATCCTGCGCACGGCCCGCAGCATGCGTGCAGCAGCAGGCGCGGCTTCCTGTCATATTCCTTCCGTATCTTTTCGATCTCCTTCAGGGATTCCAGATAATAATTCTTTTTATCGGATGCCTTCCTGCCTTTCCGGTAGGCAATATACGCTTCGTCATTCATTGGTGATAAACATGCAGTCACCGAAGGAGAAGAAACGGTAACGCTCCTGTACCGCGTGCCTGTACGCTTCGAATGTGAGGTCATAGCCCGCAAAGGAAGCGATCATCATGATCAGCGTCGACTTCGGCAGATGGAAGTTCGTCAGCATGCAGTCGATCGTATGCCATTCATAGCCGGGGTAGATGAACAGTTTCGTTTCCCCGGTGCATTCCCGGAATTCACCGAATCTGTTCCAGACTGACTCAAGCGTACGGACGGAAGTCGTCCCTACGGCAATGATCCTGCGGTTCTCCTTTTTCGCAAGATTCAGGATATCTGCCGTTTCTGCGGGCATGAAATAGACTTCCTCGTGCATGTCATGGTCTTCGATATTTTCCGTATTCATCGGCCGGAACGTACCGAGTCCGACATGCAGGGTGACATCGGTGATGATCACGCCTTTCGCACGAAGCTGCTCAAATACTTCATCGGTGAAGTGCAGGCCGGCTGTCGGCGCTGCGGCGGAACCGCGCACCTTCGCATAGACTGTCTGGTATCTTTCCGGGTCATCCAGCTTCTCGCGGATATACGGGGGCAGGGGGACGTTTCCCAGTTCATCGAGGATCTCATTGAAGATGCCTTCATACAGCATCTTCATTTTCCTCAGTCCTTTTTCACCGACCCCGGTGCACTGCGCGCGCAGCCTGCCGTCATGGAAGGAGATGACTGTGCCGGGTTTGATGACCTTTGCATTTCCTGCCAGGCATTCCCATACGTCATCCTCCATCTGCCTGAGCAGCAGCAGCTC
Source organism: Solobacterium sp. (assembly GCA_024698805.1). Lineage (GTDB taxonomy): Bacteria > Bacillota_I > Bacilli_A > Erysipelotrichales > Erysipelotrichaceae > Bulleidia. The sequence continues at coordinate 21,892 of JAILQT010000029.1, read as the reverse complement.
GACATGCGCGCCTGTTTCTTCCTTTGTGCCGAACAGTCTGGCGGGGATGACGCGCGTATTGTTGCGTACAAGGACGTCGTCTTCATGGAACAGCTCCGTGATATGCCGGAAGGAACTGTCCTCAAATGTACCCCTGTCTTTGTGTATGATCATCATCCTGCTGGATGCCCTGTCGCCGAGCGGTGTCTGCGCGATCAGTTCCTGCGGGAGTTCATAATCAAAATCGCTTGTTTTCATCAGAATCCTCTTTCATCGAATTTCATGGAGGCGAGTTTCTCCGCCTTGAAATCATTGTATCTGTCCTGCTTGATCGCGGTCCTTGCGTCTTCCATGAGCTTGATCAGGAAACGTGTGTTGTGGATCGACATCAGACGGGTGCCGAAGCCTTCGTCCGCACGGAACAGATGGTTCAGGTAGGCTTTCGTATAGTTCCTGCAGCAGTAGCAGTCGCATTCCGGATCAAGCGGTGTAAAGTCCTCTTTGTACACAGCCTTGCGGATGTTGATGCGTCCTGCGGACGTCATCAGCGTGCCGTGTCTCGCGATGCGCGTCGGAAGCACGCAGTCGCACATATCGATGTTCATCGAGACAGCTTCGAGCAGGTCGTTGACCGCACCTACGCCCATCAGGTATCTCGGCTTGTCGAAAGGCAGCGCAGCCTGCGACCAGTTGACCATCCGCTTCATCGTTTCCTTGTCTTCGCCGACAGATGTGCCGCCGATCGCATAGCCGGGGAAATCCATCTCAACGAGTTTTTCGGCACAGTATCTGCGCAGATCCTCGTGATCGCCGCCCTGGACGATGCCGAAGACCGCCTGCTCATCCGGCCTCATGTTCGCGTTTTTGCCCCGTTCCGCCCAGCGCAGTGTCCGCAGCATGGATTCTTCCGTGTATTTTCGTTCGGAAGGATAGGGGATGCATTCATCAAAGCTCATGATGATATCGGCACCGATGCTGTTCTGGATCTGTATCGACTTTTCCGGGGAAAGGAACATCCTGTCCCCGTTCAGGATATTTTTGAAGGCAACGCCTTCCTCGGTGATCTTCCTCGTGTCCGCAAGGGAGAAGACCTGGAAGCCGCCGCTGTCCGTCAGCATCGGTCCCTTGTAATTCATGAATCTGTGCACGCCGCCCGCTTTTGCGACGATGTCTTCACCGGGACGCAGCCACAGATGATACGTATTGGCAAGGACGACGCCGGCATTCATCGCGTACAGTTCTTCCGGGGAAATGAATTTGACAGTCGCCTGTGTGCCTACGGGCATGAACATAGGCGTTTCCACGTCGCCGTGCGGCGTATGCAGGATGCCTGTCCTTGCGCCGGACTGCCTGCAAATATGTGTGATCTCAAAAGTTACGGGGTTCATAATACCTCTTTCATCTGTCAAGTATAGCAGAGTTTGTCTGCAGCTGTATGATTATATCATGCACTGTCAGTCATGATATAATAATTCCATGAAATCAAAAATGATAAGGAAACACAACCTGGACGGGAACAGGAAGATCATGAAGCTGGTCCATGTCAAGCCGACGCTGATCCTGTGGATCCTGCTGTTTGCGGGTGCGCTTCTCATCGTGATGAAGCCGTATATGCTGCCGGCGGGCATAACGATCATGCTGCTGGCGCTGTTTGCGATCCTGGTCATGCCGGACAGGGACCTGTGCGAGTTTACGCCGGGCTATATCGTGCTTTTCAACCAGCATGACCGCGACGACTGCATGGTCATCTACTGGGAGGATATCGTTTCCTGGCGTTATGAGAAAAAGACAGGGGTGGATCACCTGGTCTTTACGCTTACGGACGGTACGACGCAGATCCAGGAGATGTTTTCAAGGAATGCGGTAAAAAAGTATGTAGAACAGTATATCCCCGGAAAGGAAATAAAGGGCAGGCAGAAATGAAACTGATAGACGAAAAAGCTGTTGAAGAATGCAGAAACGCGATGATAAGCGAAAAAGACTATGACGATATGAGCATCATCTTTGACATGTTCGGTGACAGCACGAGGCTGAAGATCATGAATGCGCTGTTCACGCATGAACTCTGTGTCGGTGATCTGGCAGCGCTGCTGGAAATGAGTACGAGCGCCGTGAGCCACCAGCTCGCATCCCTGAAAAAGACAAAGCTTGTCACGACCAGGAAGATCGGCAAGCATGTCTATTATTCAATGGCGGATGAACATATCTACAATATCTACAAGATGGCATACGAACATATTAAGGAGTAACGGTGAGAATCTGCGCGATCGATTTTGAAACAGCCAATGAGAATCCGGCAAGCGTCTGTTCCGTAGGCATCGCCGTGATGGAAGACGGCTGTATCCTGGATACATATACAACACTGATCCGGCCGGCGGATAATGTCAGCCGGTTTTCAAAATGGAATATCGCGGTCCACGGCATCTATCCTGCAGATGTCAGGAACGCGCCTTCCTTTTGTGATATTTACGATGACATCACAGGCCTGCTCGAAGGTTCGCTTGTAACGGCGCACAATGCGGCGTTTGACATGAAATGCCTGAAGGCAGCCTGTCTGAACAGCGGTCTTCCCGTACCGCACCTGCGGTATTTCGATACCGTCCAGCTCAGCCGCGCGATATTCCCGGCACTGGACAGCCACAAGCTGAATATCGTCTGCGATTACATGCATGTCGAGCTGGATCATCATAAAGCGGACAGCGACGCATACGGCTGCCTGATGATCGCCGTTAACGCGATGAACCTGACAGAGGAGTTCGATCCCGAGAAGATGCTGCAGATCTGCGGCGTCCGGATAAAACAGCTCTTTTAACGAAACTTAAGAACAGAAAACAGGCTTAAAGTGATATTCTATATCCATGAATGAATTTACATCCGTTCTGAATGAAGTCAAAAAAGCCGTTTCAGGCAAAACAGAAGAGATCGCATGGATCCTTATGGCGCTGCTTGCGGGCGGGCATGTCCTGATCGAGGACATCCCGGGCGTAGGAAAGACGACGATGGTCCGTGCTTTTTCACGTGTGCTCGGCTTAAGCGTATCACGCATGCAGTTCACGCCGGATGTGCTGCCTTCCGATATCACGGGCTTTTCCGTTTATGAAAAGGAATCCGGCACCCTCCGCTATGTTCCCGGCGCGATCTTTGCAAACCTGTTCATGGCAGATGAGCTGAACCGTGCCGTCTCAAGAACGCAGTCAGCGCTCCTTGAAGCGATGGAAGAGAAAAGCGTCACCGTGGACGGTGTCACAAGGGCACTGCCGGACCCGTTCTTCGTGATCGCGACGCAGAATCCGGCAGGCGCGGCAGGCACGCAGCTCCTTCCCGATTCGCAGACGGACCGGTTCATGATCCGCCTTACCATGGGCTATCCCGATGCGGCATCCGAGGTCGAGATGGTGCAGAACAGGATGGGCAGCGATCCCGTGCAGGCACTGAGACAGGTGCTGGACAGGGAAAGGCTTGCGGAACTGCAGAAACAGATCAGCATGATCTATATCAAACCGGAAGTGATCCGGTACGTCGTTGATATCATGAACTGCACAAGGACGCACCCGATGATCCGGCAGGGAGCCAGCCCCAGGGCAACGCTTGCGGTCGTGTCCATGGCGAAAGCCACCGCTTTTATCTCCAACCGAAACTATGTCATACCGGATGACGTGGCGTTTGTCCTGGAGAAGACGGCCGCACACAGGCTGATCCTCAGCAAGGATGCACAGATGAATCATCTGTCCGCATCACATCTCCTGAAGGAGATCCTGGCTTCTGTAAAGGCCCCCGTCATCTGATATGTTCCTGAACCGGCTCCTGTACATTGTATGTCTTATCGCTGCCGGTCTTTTTTTCGTTGCGTATGACGGCTGGATCTCTTTATACTTCATGGTCTTTGCACTGGGCGTGCCCCTGCTTTCGCTGCTGTATCTGTTTCTTTCTGTCAGCCTGATGCGCATACATGCTTTCGCCGAAGCATCTGACGTGTCTTCTGCGCGTCTTCTGATCCGTATTGAAAAGCCGGCTTTGCTGACGTCCCTCACGATCCGGATCGAAGTGAACGACCTGATGCTGGACAGGAAGAAAACGGAAAACTATATGGTCACGGACCGTGATACATACTGCCCGCTCGGACTGGGACACTGCGGCACATATACGGTACGCATCCTGAAAGCATCCCTGCAGGACCCGTTCGGCCTGTTTTCCATGCGCCTCAGGGGCGACAGGGAAACTGCCCTGACCGTAAGGCCGCAGACATCTGCGGATCAGGACATTCCTTCTCTGCAGGACCTGCTGCCGCATGCCTTCAGGCCGAAACCGGATTTTTCCTATTCCGAGATCTACGAATACAGGGATTACCGGCCTTCCGACCCGATCCGCAGCATCAACTGGAAACTCTCGCAGAAGCGGGATTCCATGATCGTCCGCGAGCCGCAGGAGACAGCGGAGAAGGAGCTCCGCATCCTGCTGGTGCTGACTTCGGACGGCCCGGCAAACGACAGGGCGCTGGCAAAACTGAAAGGCATCCAGGCCAGGATGACAGAGGCTTCGCGAAAATACGTGCTTGTATGTCCGTCGCAGAAGCTGGTCTTCCCGGTCGCTTCCGATGATGATCTGGAAAAAGCGATGGATGGGATCCTGCGTACGAAGGTCACGGAAACAGATGCACCGGATAAAGAGGATTACTTCCGGGTGGTCACAGGGGGGACGGAACGATGAAAAAGAATGTTTCTGTTTTCCTGCAGACTTTCCTGGCTGTTTTCCTGTCCGCATACGGTACTGTCTTCTGCCTGGTCAGCGCATACGGCTTCAGCCCGGACAGGTTCCTCCTTCCGGGGTGGATCCTGATCCTTTCCGCAATGCTCGGTGCTGTCGCCGTTCTGAAACAGAGAAAGACGGTATTCTTCGCGGTCCTTGTGATCCTGCTGGCCGCCGGGTGGTATCTGCGCAGGGAGATCACAGCCGGCTGGATGACCATCGCCGAGAGATTCCTGACCGACCTGATCAGCGCTTATCCCGCATTCAGCGATCTCAGCATCTCCGTGCCTGCAGCCGATACGACTGCTGCCTTCCTGTCTTTTTCCTGTGTCAGCGCCGTGATCTGTTACCTGGCCCTGACCGGTACGTTCATCCTCCCGTTCCATATCATTTTCAGTGCGTTTGCGGCGATGCTGTGCCTGCTGGAGACTGACAAGTACCCCTCGGCGCTGCCCCTGGTCGCGCTGACAGCCGGCATGATCTATCCGCCGCTGACCTTCCGGGACAGGCAGGAGAACGGAAAGGCGTCATGGATCACTGCCGTCTTCCTGGCGGTATGCGTGCTGGTGCCGTTCCTGTTCGTACAGCCTTCAGGCTATGTACGGATGGAATGGGCAGACTCCTTTACGGACAGACTGAGGAATTTCAGCGAAGAACATGCGATCTTCCATTATGACGAAGACACCGGGGATATGCGCATGATCTCCCCGGTCCGCAGGGATACGGCCGGCAGTGAGCAGTGGAACAGCGGGCTCGGCAGCGTACGGCTTTCCTCCCTCGGTCCCAGGAGCAGGTCGGAAAGAGAAGAACTGCAGGTCAGCACGGATATTTCCGGTACGGTCTATCTGCGCGGTTCATCCTGGGAGACCTATGAAAACAACAGCTGGCAGCACCTGCCTGATGAGACTTGGACCCTGGACAGCAGTGATGTCCGCTGGACAGATACAGGACCGGCTGAAGCAGAAGCACACAGGATCACGGTGAAGATGCCGGGACATATATCCGTGATGTATATCCCTTACGGCATCACGGAGATCAGCAGCAGCGGCTGGCCCGTACGCGATGCCTATTTACGCAATACCAATGCCGTTCCCCAGTATACGCACAGGTTCAGCAGGACGGATACGCTACCGCAGGGCACGGCAGCGTACAGGAATTATGTATATGACAGCTATCTGCAGGTGCCCGAAACGACACGCGCTGCACTGCAGCAGACAGCAGATGCCCTGTATTCCGCTGACGCGGTCTGCGAATATGTCCGCGGCAGTGCGGTCTATGATCTGGATACCCCGTCCGTACCGGCAGGAAGGGACTTTGTGACCTGGTTCCTGCAGGACAGCGATACCGGCTACTGCGTTCATTTCGCAAGCGCAGCCGTGATCCTGCTGCGGATGAAGGGCATACCTGCGAGATATGTGTCCGGCTATATGTTCAAGGCGGAAGCCGGCATCTGGAATTCCGTCCAGGCAAAGCATGCGCACGCATGGGTCGAATACTATATCGACGGCATCGGCTGGCGCCGCATGGATCCGACGCCTGCCTCCCCGCAGGAAGCCGGGGCAGAAGAAGCGGTACAGGAGACAGAAACGCCTGAACCGCAGGAAGAAGAAAGTTATATCCCTTCAGAGACAGATGAACCTGCCGGTGAGCCTGCCTATGAAGAACCTGTGCAGGAGAAGGCGGATCTCAGCTGGCTGAAGGATGTCCTCCGCACGGTCATATATATCCTCGGTGCTGCGGCGGTCTTCCTGATCCTGAAATACCTGCGCAGACTGTATGTATCGTACGGCACGGTCAATGACAGGGTCCGGAAGGTGTACAGGCATATGCGGCGTGCATCACGCCTGCTGCGCACCGTCCCGGATGAAGACGCCGCACAGCTGGCGCTCGAAGCTGCTTTCTCGGACCGTGTCATGACGGCTGAAGATATGCAGAAGATGCAGGGGCACTACGCGGCATTCCTGAAACGCTGCAGCGAAAAGGATCTTTGGGGAAAGATCCTTGTACCGCTGATCCGGCTGTGAAACTCCTATGCGTGCATGTTTCAGGTATTTGAATAATTCTGAAACAATTTACATGCAAAATGAAAACTCGTTTACACAAAAGTCATAACCATGTATAATGTCATATAGTTCGATAAAGAGGTAACTGATGGCTGAATATGAAAACAATGCTTTTTTCTGGCAGAAGGTAGATACACTTTTCCTCTCCAGCGGATTCAACCTTACAAGGAAAAAAGGTGAAGTCCACCCGGTTTTTAAGAACCTGATCTATCCTACGGATTACGGACATCTTACAGATACGCAGAGCATAAGCGGTGAAGGCGTATCCGTGTATGCTGGATCCGGTAACCGGTATTCGATCACAGCGCTTGTATGCGCGGCGGATATCCTTTCCAAGGAACTGGATATCAAAGTCCTGATCGGCTGTACGGAAGAAGAAGTGGAAACTGTACTCCGTTTCCTGAATCAGACGGATTATCAGAAAACAGTGCTGATCAGAAGGGGCACTCAGATACCGACATGGGGGATCACAGAGAATTAACAGTCTTCGGACTGTTTTCTTTTCCGCAGAAAAAAACAGAAGGACTCAGTCCTCCTGTCCGTATTCCTCACCTTCAAAATTGAGGGAAAAATCAGAATCTTCCCTTTCCGGCAGGATCTTAAGCGCTTTCGTGACAGCCCTGCCGTAGAGTTCGGGGAAGGAATCCGAAACGAATCTTTCCGGATCTTTCCGCAGCGGATACCTGCGGTGTTCAAGATTGATGATCGTGATGTCGCTCTTGCCGTACAGGAACATCCCGCTGATGGAGTGGGGCATGCCGGCCAGGCTTTCCGCTTTCCGTACGATCGTGTTCTTATGTTTGCCGGGGCTCATCGCCTCCAGCAGGAAGCTGACTTCGTATACGGAGAGGAAGATCGTGCGCACCGGGATATCGAGCGAGAAGATGTCTTTGTACATCTCATGGTACAGGCGTGCGATCTTCAGTGCAGTCTTCGGACGGACCCGGATGTCTTTGTATACATCGTAGGAATCGATCGTCCTGCCTTTCTGGTGCAGGAGCCATGCGTCGATATGCGCCTCGAGGGTAACGTGCGATTCACCTTCGTCGATGCCTGTCAGGTCGTGTTCGTACTTTGCCACCGCGAATACAAGCGGATGGGCAACACTGTCGAGACTGTAATGGCAGAGATAGCCGAGGAAATAGCTCCAGAGATCATCGTCTGCAGCACATCTGGATTCAAAATAGCGGATGACCTGCAGGACCTTTTCGTCATGCAGCAGATTACCGTGTTTTTTCAGTGAGCCCGGCAGGACGGAGGCACGCGAAAAGAACAGGAAGTCAGGACCCTGTGATCCGAGGTAATATGCTTTCAGATCCGTGATCTGTTTGGCAGTTTCCTTATCAAGAAGGGCAAGTACATCCCTCGCAAATTCAACATGTGTCGTAGCAGCAGGCATCAGAACGTACCCCCTTTCAATGTGTTTCCGTATATCATTCGCCGTCTCCCGTTTCAAACAGATAGGTGCCGATCCGCACCATGGTGCTTCCTTCCTGGACGGCGAGCGGGTAATCATCGCTCATGCCCATGGAAAGGATGCGGAAATCACTGTTCTCTTTCTGATGCGCAAGGAACAGTTCATGCGCTTTCCGGAATACTTCCCGGATCCTGTCTTCGTCATCCGTATGCGGTCCCATGACCATCATCCCCCTGACGTGAAGATGCGGCAGTGATGCGAGCCCGGCAAGGAAACCATCCAGTTCTTCAGGCTCCAGGCCGGATTTGTTCGTATCCTCTTCGGCGAGATGCACCTCGGCCAGGACATCGACAGTCCTGCCGGTGCGTGCCGCTTCCTTTTCGACCACTTCCGCCAGATGCATCGAATCCAGGGACTGGATCATCGAAACGAACGGCATGATCATCCTGACCTTGTTCGTCTGCAGGTGGCCGATAAAGTTCCAGCGGATGTCCTGCGGAAGGACAGACGCCTTTTTCTTCAGCTCGGCAGCGTGGTTCTCGCCGAATACACGCTCACCTGCGTCATAATAGGACATGATCTCTTCAATGCTGCGCTTCTTGGTGACGATGCACAGTTCTGCTTCGCCGCATATATCTTTTACATGTTCATAATGTTTCTGTATCATCGTGAAGATTATAGCATTGTCTCAATCACAAAAAAAGGAAGTTGTCACTTCCAGGGTACAGGCAGTACCTGTCCGGAATAGACAAGCTTCCTTTTTTTCATTACAGGCAGCAGCAGGTTGAACATCAGGATCAGGATAATGATCTCGATCGGCAGCAGGATCGAATTCTTTACGACGCTCTTTGCCATATAGTAGATATATCCTTTTGAGAACTGGATCGCCGACCACAGGGAGCCGAGACCGACATTGACGAATGCATTGACGATCAGCTTTGCGAGGGCGATGCGCAGTACGCTGATGTTCCTCTCATAAAAGAACAGCGCGTAGATGAAGCTCCCGGCCATCGCCGAGACCGTATATCCCGGGAAAAATGCGCCGCTCGGAAACAGCATATAGCCGATGAGGTCGCTGAGCGCACCGGATACGAGTGCGGGGATCGGCCCGATGATCGAAGCCTCCAGGGCAGCGGGGATGAATGTCACAAGGATGCGCAGGTTCTCACCTACAGGGATATAGAGTGAAGAAAGAGCAGTTCTCATTGCGATGAACAGGGCCATCAGTGCAAGGTACCGCACATCTTTCAGATGCGCCGCAGACGATGTTATTCTTTTAAACATAAAAACCTCCTTTCTCCATCAGTGAAAGGAGGTCTTCAATTCACTTAATGGGATCATACAGCCAACCGCAAGCACAGCTTTTCGTCCGCAGGTCCCCAACTTGCGGCACTTAACGCTGACTGTCAACTGAAGCATAACACAACACGTGGCCCTGTCAATAATTATGATATGATTAAACATATGGCAAAATTATCGGTAATACTGGAAAAAGCAGAACTGGCAGAAGACCTGAAGGAAGCCGGTGCGGATGAAGCGCTGATCGTCCGCAGTGACCTTTCCTTCCATGCGGCTGCTTCGTTCAGTGAAGAAGAAACAGAAAAAATGATACAGACCGTTCATCAGGACGGCATGGAGGCGGGCGTCATCGCGGACAGGCTGTTCAGCGAAGGCGAGATCGAAGAAGCAGGAAGGAAACTGCAGTGTCTGCTGGAATATGCGGATACGGTGCAGATCGCCGATCCGGGGCTGGTCCGCTTCGCTGCCGGCAACACGGGGAAGCTCATATTCAGGCCTGCTGCGCTGATCACCAATGCGGCGGATGCGGCGTGGTGGATGCGGCAGGGATTCGGCTCCGTCTATGTTTCCCCGCTGCTTACGTATGAAGAGACGGAAGCGATCGTCCGCAGCGTGAAAGGCCTGTCCCTGTGCATACACGGCAGGCAGCTGATGAGCGTATCCGCCAGGAAGCTGCTTCATGCATATGAAACGGTCATCGGGAAAAGCGTACCGAAGACAGCTGTGCTGCGGGAGGAAAAACGCGAAGGCCTGATGCCTGTCTTTGAGAATACATACGGTACGACGGTGTGGACGGATTATGTCCTGCATTCTTTCCGCCTGCTTCCGCAGGTGCGCGGTGATATCGTCCGCTGCGAGATCAACAGCCTGCTGACGGAGGATGAACAGCTGCTTGATACGGTGAGGCTGTACCGTGCGCTCCTTGACGGCGGGATGCCGGATACGGATGCGTATCTGGAAAAATACAGGGATCTGCCTCTTGAAGAAGGCTACTATACGCAGAAAACGATCAGGTGAACGGAATGCTGAAAAAATGTGAATTACTGGCACCGGCAGGGGATCTGGTCCGGTGCAAAACAGCGATACGGTACGGTGCTGACGCGGTGTATATCGGCGGTCAGCGCTTTTCCCTGCGCTCGCGGGCTTCGAATTTCTCCCTGCAGGATATCCGTGATGCCTGTGCTTTTGCGCATGCGCACGGAGCCCGCATCCACGTGACTGTGAATATGATCCCGCATGAGGAGGATCTTGAAGGCCTGGAAGAATACCTCCGGGAACTGCAGGATGCAGGCGTCGATGCGATCATCGCCGCTTCCGCGGCAGTCATGGAGATCGCCGCGAGGACAGCGCCGGAACTGCAGATCCACTGCTCCACGCAGATGTCAGTTACGAATTCTTCCGCGGCGGTGTTCCTGCGCGATGCGCTGGGAGCGGACCGCGTCGTCCTCGCACGCGAATGCACGATGGAGGATGTGCGCAATATCACGAAAAACTGCGGCATTGAGACAGAGGCTTTCATCCACGGCGGTATGTGCGTCAACTATTCCGGCAGATGCACGCTGTCCAACCGGATGACGCTGCGCGACGCCAACCGGGGCGGATGCGCCCAGAGCTGCCGCTGGAGATACCATGTCTATGACGGCGGTGAAGAGATCTGTGCCGACACCCTTATGACCATGGGGTCAAAGGACCTCTGCGCAGCCTCCATGATCTGTGACCTGATGGAAGCAGGCGTCAGCTCGCTGAAGATTGAAGGCAGGATGAAAACGGAATACTACGTTGCCTGCGTCGTCAGCGCATACCGCCGCCTGATCGACCATATCTATGAGAAACAGGCACCCCTTTCCGAAGAAGAGATGCGCATCCACGAAGAAGACATCGCCCGCTCCTTCAACCGCGAAGTCTGCACAGGCTTCTATAACGGTGAAGCCGGACCGGATTCCCTGATCTATACGGACGCGTCGGATGATGTCCGTCATGATTTCCTGGCGGTCGTACTCAGTTACGACAAAGATGCGCATACCGCGCTGATCGAGACGAGGAACCCGTTCTCACGCTTTGAAAAGGCGGAAGTCATCTCCATGCAGAAGGGAAACAGGTCGTTTGTATTTGACTGGATCCGGGATACGGAAGGCATGTATATCGAGGACTCCAGGCATCCCATGAAACAGCTGGTCGTACCTGTACCGTTCGAAGTACAGAAAGACGCGATCATCCGGAGGATCCGATGATCATCGAAGGAAGGATCAGCGTCAAGGCAGCAATGCTCGGCGCAAGAAGGGAAGTCACCGCTGTATACGCAGACGTGAAAAAGAAGGACAGGGATACCGCGTTCATCCTCGCAAAAGCCGCCGCAGCCGGCATCGCCGTGCACAGGGTCGCCAGGGAAGAGATCGATGCGCATGCGCAGGGAAATACACACGGCGGCATCATTGCGGAATGTTCAGGAAGGACGTACCAGGACCTGCAGGAATGCCTGAAAGGGGCGGAGACATTTGCCGTTCTTGCGGAAGGCGTGCAGGATCCGTTCAATTTCGGTTATATCGCCCGCTCCCTGTACAGTGCGGGATGCACAGGCCTTATCATGCCTGAGCGGGACTGGACAAATGCGGAAAGCACGATCCTGCGGTCAAGCGCAGGCGCGTCTGAATATATGAACATCGTCATGTGCCCCGATCCGGCACAGGCTGTCCGGTATTTCCGGGACAGAGGATGCAGATGCCTTGCGGCGATGCGAAAAGACGCCGTGTCCCTGTATGAAGCGGACCTCACGGGACCGGTGCTGATCGCACTCGGTGGTGAGATGAGGGGCCTTTCGGCAGGCGTGCTGAAAGAGACAGAAAAGAATATCTATATACCGTATGCGAATGATTTCCGCAATGCGCTCAATGCTTCGGCAGCCGCGGCAGTCATCGGATTTGAAACATACAGACAGCGCTCTGAGGCTGTGAAAGGGAGGAATCATGCTGGATAAAACACGACTGGAGAAGTACCTGTCCCTGTGCATGTCGTCACAGGCTGATTTCGCGGAGATCTATGAAGAAGACGAGATCAGCGAGACGATCTCCATGACAGAGGGAAAGACAGAGAATGTGAACCGGACGCATACCGCAGGTGTCGGCATCAGGCTGTACAAGGGTCTGCAGACGGTCTACGCCTATACGAATGATACGGCAGAGGATGTGCTTGCCGGCCTGATCGATGATCTTCGCGATGCGATCGGCAGAAGTGACGAGACCGGGACAGTCACCCTGGAACGGGTGGAATATGAGAACCGTCATCCTGCGAAAACTGACTTCCGGGATATGAGCGCGGTCGAAAAATCTGACCTGCTCCGACGCGCTACGGATGCGGCAAAGAACAGCGATGAGAGGATCGCCAAAGTGCAGGCTTCGCTACTGAATGTACGCCAGGAGGTCCAGATCTCCAACAGTGAAGGCAGACTGATATCCGATACCCGCGTGCGCACCCGCATGATGGTCGATGCCCTCGCACAGGAAGGTGACAACAGACAGGGCGGCGGCTGCAGGCCGGGCGCCGGCAAAGGCCCGGAATTCTTTGAGGAATTCACACCCGAAGAAGCTGGCAGGGAAGCTGCCAGGATCGCTGTCGTCAATCTCAGCGCCCGTCCGTGTCCTTCCGGCATGATGCCTGTCGTCATCGACAATGCCTTCGGCGGCGTCATCTTCCATGAAGCCTGCGGGCACGGCCTGGAAGCCAGTGTCGTTTCCAAGAACCAGAGCGTCTTCTCCAACCTGATCGGCCAGAAGGTCGCTTCGGATTGCGTTACGGCGATCGATGACGGCACGATCCCCAATGCCTGGGGCTCGCAGAATATCGACGATGAAGGCAATTTCCAGAAGAAACGCGTCCTGATCGAAAACGGCATTCTGAAGTCCTACCTGATCGACAGGCTGAACGGACGCCGCATGAATGCGGAGAGCACGTCAAGCTCGCGCAGGGAATCCTACAAGTTCGAGCCGACTTCGAGAATGACGAACACTTATATCGCTGCAGGCGATTCATCCTATGAAGAACTCTTCGAAGGGATCGAAAAAGGCCTGTACGCCAGGACGATGGGCGGCGGCAGCGTCAATCCGCAGACAGGCGAGTTCAACTTCTCCGTCCTGGAAGGATACCTGATCGAGAACGGCAAAGTCACCTGTCCTGTCAAAGGCGCAGCCCTGATCGGGAGCGGGAGAGAGATCATCATGAACATTGAAAAGGTCGCGTCCAACCTTGCAAGAGGCCAGGGTATGTGCGGCGCAGCCAGCGGCAGTATCCCGACAGACGTCGGTCAGCCTGCCATCCGGATCAGCCGGATCACGGTCGGAGGAACATCCAATGAATAAAAAGGAATGGATCAGCTATGCGCTGAACAACGGGTTTGACAGTTTTGAGATCTACCAGAAGACAAGTGCGGAGAAGACCGTAAACTGGTATGAAGGCAATATCGAAAGCTATGTCGAGAGCCGTGTATGCGGGACAGCGTTCCGCGGCGAGACCGGCGGCAAGATGGTCTACGCGGCTACCGAAGCGCCGGATGGGGAGAAGATGGAAGACCTGGTCGGCGAGATGAAAGCACAGGCCGAAGCGATCAGTTCTGAGGATGTCGTCAGTCTGCGACAGCCGCAGGAAGTTTCCGTGAAGGAAACGCCTGCCCCTGTGCCCGTGTCTGTTGAAACAGTAAAAAGCCTTCTTTCCGAAGCGGAGAAAAAGATCCTCGGATTTGATCCGAAGATCTTCATGGTCCCGTTCCTGGAATATGTTGAAGAATCCGAAGAAAGAAGCATCGTCAATTCAAACGGCATCGACCTCAGGGAAGGCAATACCGTTTCCGTCATCGCTGCAGGTGCTGCGGCGCGTGAAGGCGGGAACGTGGTCAACGGCTATCACTATGCCCGTGTGCAGGACCCGCAGGATTTTGACTGCGATGCATTCGTCAGAAAGCTCTGCACGGACGTCCTCAGCAAGCTGAATGCAAAAACGATTAAAAGCGGCACATACAGGGTCATCTTTGAAAAAGAAGCGATGACAGCGCTGTTCTCGGCATTCTCCGGCATGTTCTCGGCTGAATCCGTACAGAAGGGGATTTCCCCGCTCGTCGGCAGGACAGGACAGAAACTGTTTGCGGACTGCATCACCGTGATCGACGATCCCGCAAATCCCGAAGCGGCTGCCGCTCTGAGCTTTGACGATGAAGGGTGTCCGACAAAAGCCAAGAAGCTCGTCAGCAGCGGCGTACTGGAACAGCTGCTCTACAATACCGCGAGCGCCCTGAAAGACGGTACGGAATCCACCGGCAACGGCTTCAAGGGCTCGTATGCGTCCAAGGTAGGCATCCGGATGCATAACTGCTGCATCGAACCGAAAGACAAAACGCTCGAAGAACTGATGGAGGTCATGCAGGAAGGCTATGTCATCACATCCCTGCAGGGACTTCATGCAGGTCTTGATCCCGTCACCGGTGATTTCTCGCTGCAGTCCGCGGGATACTATGTAAAAGACGGGAAACGTGCGTTTGACGTAAAGCTTGTTACGGCTGCAGGCAACTTCCTGCAGATGCTTAAGAATGCGGAATATGTCGGCAGCGATCTGGAATGGGGCTTCCGGACTGTCGCATGTCCGAGCATACTGTTCAGCGAATGCGCCGTCAGCGGCGAATAAGGAGAATTGGTCATGTATTTTGTGGAAGACGGAACAGCAAGATGCGGGTTCTATGAATGCACCAGATGCGGCTCGAGATTCCTCGATGTCCGCACCGCCCCGGCACTGCCGTGCCCGGACTGCGGGAATGTACAGCCCGATATGGAGATCGGTCCGGATGACGAGATGCCGCAGACAGACGAGACCGCTGTCCTTCTGGAAGTGATCGAAGGCGCGGAAAACGTTGAGAAATATGACACGCTCCTCTCCCTGGCGATCACCGGAGGGAATTATGACTGGATCTGAAGAGGTGGCCGCATGATGGGGGAATTTTCGAAATGGGTCGCCTGCTGGGGGAACGCGACATCGATCCGTGACCAGACAGACTGCACATATACAAAGGATCTCACACTTCGCTACCCGCTGCGGATGTGCTTCAGCGGCGATGCGGTGCGTATCCGCTTTTCCAATATCCGGGGTACGGAGCCTGTCCGCTTTACCGCTTCCTGCGCATACGGCACAGGGGATAAAACGATCGATACAGGATCTGTGAGGGATATCCTCTTTGACGGCAGCAGGGACCTTGTCCTGCAGCCGGGGGAAGAGAGACAGAGCGATGTGATCGAAATGGATATACAGGCGCAGGATACGCTCACTGTCAGTATGTACATGAAGGATTATACGCAGATGAATTCCGCAGTCCTGATCACCGGACCGCTTTCAAAGGGCTTCTATTCCTACGGCGATCATGAGAAGGAAGAGGGGCTGCCGCTTGATCTGACGAGGAAGACCGGATGGTTCACATTCCTGAATACGGTAGACATACATACGTCCGAAGAGAATCATGCCGTGATCTGCTACGGGGATTCCATCACCGCGCAGGACTGGCCGGACTGGCTTTCCCTGCGTATTGAAAAAGAAGGCCCGCACAATGTCTCGATCATCCGCAGGGCGATCAGCGGGACAAGGATCCTTCGCGAATACGATTCCATCACCTATGCCGCATACGGCACGAAAGGGGAGCTGCGCTTCCCCCTTGAGATGAATACGGCAGGTGCGGATACAGTCCTGATCCAGCACGGCATCAATGACATCATCCATCCCGTCGGCACGGATGTGAACCCGTTCAGGCCGTGGAGCGACCTGCCGGCAGCGGAAGAGCTCGCTGCAGGCGTATCCGGCTATTATCTGGATCATGCGGAAGCCCTTGGCCTGACCGTTTACGCAGGCACGCTTCTGCCGATCAAAGGCTGGCGGACGCATGCGCCGTTCCGGGATGAGCTGAAAGACCGGTTCAATGACTGGCTGCGCACAGAAAAACGTTTTGCCGGCTGTGCCGATTTCGACATGGCGCTGCGCGATCCCGATGACCCGGAAGCGTTTGCGCCGCACTATGACAGCGGTGATCATCTGCATCCGAGCGATGCCGGTTATAAGGCAATGGCGGACACCGCATATGAATGTCTGTTTTCAGGGCGGGGCGGCAGATGAGGCTGGACAGTATCGTTTACCGGATGTACACAGATGCCTTCGTGCTCATTGAAAGCAGGCAGATCGCCGGCTTTATCCGGCCCGGCAGCACTGCGGATGCGGTCGCTGCCTACGGCTATGTCGATCCCGAACTGGGAATACGTTTCTATTGTTTCGCAGATGCGGACTTTGCGTCAGAGAGGATGCTGGAAGCAGCGGCTGATCCGAGGAGCGTTTCCTATAATTCCGTTCGGTTCAATGAGGTCAGACTCTATTTCGATTATACGGACGAACAGAAACAGCTGATGCGGGATGCGGAGTCACGGATCCTTGAAAAGACCGGTTATGATCCGGAAAAGGCTGCGGTAAGAAGGCTCGGCTGGCTCGATCCCTGGCGCACGGAAATACATCCCGATCATCTGGAGATCAGGGACAGTGACGGATGCCTCCTGCATCTGCGGACTGTCTCGCACCAGGGTGATGCGGTCCGTACGGAAGACAGGAACAGCGGCGGGACGGTATTCCTCATCCGCGGCAGTGAAGGCAGTATCCAGATAAAAAGGGAAGACGGTCACGCCTTCCCTTCATAGATCATCTGCTTCAGTTTTTCAAATGTGATCTCGCTGAGATCATGTTCGATCTTGCACGCGTCTTTCGCGGCGGTCTCCCTGTCCACCCCGATGCTTACAAAGAAGTCCGTCAGAACACGGTGACGTTCATAGATGCTTTCCGCAATGACCCTGCCTTTGTCCAGAAGGATGAGCTCGCCGTTCTTTTCCATGCGGATATAGCCGTTCTCGCGCAGCTTCTTCATGGCAATACTGACGCTTGCTTTTGAAAAATGAAGGTATTCGGCTACATCTACCGAGTGGACAGTCCCTTTCTCGGAAGCGATGATCAGTATCGCTTCAAGATAATCTTCGGATGATTCATAAATCTGCATTGTCATTGGTCAACTCCTATGAAACATGATAGCATTTTTATATGGAAAATAAAAACAGGATACCCGGCAGCAGCGTGAAAAAGATCCTTGTATACGGGTCCGGGAAGATCCGGGACCTTATCCATGCAGGATACAGCTGCTTTGCGGCTGACGATACATGCCTGGGGCAGACGCTGAAGACTCTGTTTGAAGAACATACCGATCACTGCGGCAGCTGCCGCGGCATTCCTCTTGCCGTTGCGTCAGGCTTTGCGAAGGAAGAGATGAAGGACCTGATCAGGACCGTTCCGGATGACGATGTGATATTCGCAGCAGTGACAGACGTGAATGAAAACTGGACGCTGGAGCAGCTGATCACAGAGGTCTCGCAGGAACACCGGATCTTCCGTCTGCGCGGAGACCTCAGGGAAGTGCTGCAGGTGCTCGGTTATCTCGCTGAGCGCGATCCCGGCCTCATGGAGGATGATACGTTCCGGCAGCTGTGCACCGGTGCGTATATGTATCTGCAGAAGGACGGCAGCGATGAAGAAGTCCTGAAGAACATGGTGGATGTGCTGCGGATGCTGGCGGTAAGGATACAGGGAGAATAGTATGGGCAGGATATATGTGATCGGCGGGGCCAATATCGATATTCTCGGAAAGAGCACCGGGAGTCTGCGGATGTTCGACTCCAATCCCGGTGAGATCAGTTTTTCATTCGGCGGGGTCGGCAGGAACATTGCCCGCGGGTGTGCGGCGCTCGGCGCGGACGTTTCGTTCGTGACATGCTTTTCCGGCGACCATTACGGCAGGCTGATGAAGGAAGACTGCATCCGTGAAGGGATCCGCTGCAGCGACAGCATCGATGCCGATGACCTTCCCAGTTCGATCTATCTTGCGATCCTGGACAGGGACAGGGAAATGACGCTTGCGATGAGCGATATGCGCATCCTTGACAGACTGGATAAAAATACCGTTTCGCATGTGCTGGAAAAAGCACGGCCGGATGATATGATAATTGTTGACTGCAATCTGCAGGAGGAGATCCTTGCATACATCTTCAGAAACGCACCGTGTCCCGCAGCGGCGGACCCGGTCAGCACCGTAAAGGCAGTACGGCTGAAAAACTGCCTGGACCGTATCAGCATCCTGAAACCGAATCAGTATGAAGCGGAGGAGATGAGCGGCATCCGGATCACGGATCCCGCGCATGCCTCGGCGGCACTGGATCATTTCCTGAACGCAGGCGTCCGGGAAGTGATCATTTCCATGGCGGACAAGGGGATCCTGTTCGGTTCGGGCAAAGAAAAGTTCCGCATGACGCACAGGATCGTGCTGGCGGACAATGTAACAGGGGGCGGTGATACACTGCTCAGTGCCTACTGCATCCGCCGTATGAACGGGAGCACGCCGAGGGAAGCACTGCGCTTCGCAGTCTCGGCAGCAGTGATGAAGATCGAAGGCAGGAGGGATCTTTGTACTGCAGGGATCGAAGCGAATATGGATCAGATGATGATCACGGAGGAAACAATATGAATGTCAGGATGAATGCAGAGGTTGAACAGGCGCTGCGGGAAGGAAAGCCCGTCGTAGCTCTCGAATCAACGATCATATCGCACGGCATGCCGTATCCGCAGAATGTCGAGACAGCGCTGCAGGTCGAAAAGATCATCCGCGAAAACGGCGGCGTTCCCGCGACAGTCGGCATTATCGGCGGCGTCTGCGTTGCCGGCATGACGGAAGAGGAGATCCGGGAGTTCGGCTGGAAAGGACAGGAGATCCCCAAGGTCTCCAGAAGGGATCTGCCGGTCATCATGGCGACCGGTTCCTGGGGTGCAACGACAGTCGCGACGACGATGATCATCGCGGCAGCTGCGGGCATCGAATTCTTCGTGACCGGCGGTATCGGCGGCGTCCACCGCGGTGCGGAGCAGACCTTTGATATCTCCGCGGATCTGGAAGAACTCGGAAGGACGAACGTGACGGTCATCTGTGCCGGCGCGAAGGCGATCCTGGATCTGGAAAAAACACTTGAGGTACTGGAGACGAAAGGTGTCCCGGTACTCGGATGGCAGACCGATGAACTGCCCGCATTCTATACAAGGACTTCCGGCCTGAAAGTGGACCACGCGCTGAAAGACGCGGCGGAAGCGGCTGCGATCATCCATGCAAAGCGCAGCTTCGGTCTTGACGGGGGCGTGCTGATCACAAACCCGATCCCGGAAGAATACTCCATGGACCCTGAAGAGATCAATGCGGTCATCCGGTCTGCGATCGCGGAGATGGACAGTCTCGGCATCAAAGGAAAGGAATGCACGCCGTTCCTTCTTGCGAAGATCGCAGAGATCACCGGCGGCGAATCGCTCGCTTCGAATATCAGGCTCGTATTCAATAACGCAAAAACAGGTACAGAGATCGCAAAGGAATACTGCAAGGCATATGGAAAATAAGAAGAAAACCGTAGGTTACCCCGTAACGAAACAGTCGCTGATCGAGACCCTGAAGAGGATCGGCGTAGGCAGCGGGGATATCATCGAAGTCCACTCCAGGCTCTCCGCTTTTGATTATGTTGTCGGCGGCGCAAGAACAGTCGTTGACGCGCTGATGGAGACTGTAACGGAGAGCGGCACGATCCTGATGCCGATGCAGTGCTGCGACAATTCCGAACCCTCCAACTGGGTGAATCCGCCGGTAGCCGCTTCGCTGTACCGCGAGGTCCGGGAGTCCATCCCGTCCTTCGACCCGAAGACCAGCGATATCCCCGATATGGGGGCAGTCGTTGAGAACTTCCGTCACAGGGAAGGTGTCGTCATATCCAGCCATCCTTCCGTTTCCTATGCGGCATGGGGAAGGTATGCCAAGCTGCTGTGCAACAGGCAGTCGCTGCATTTCCCGCTTGCGGAAGAATCCCCCTGCGCAAGGCTGTATGAGCTGAAAGGCAATGTGCTCCTGCTCGGCGCCCCGTTTGAGACCTGCACATGCCTGCATCTGGCAGAATACAGATGCGACTGCAGGAGCATCAAGATCGAAGGTGCATGCATCGATTCCGGAAGCGGTCCCGTATGGACGAAGTATCTTGATCTGAATACGGACTGTTCCGTCTTTACAAAGGTCCGCGCATTGATGACGAGGAAGAACATGATCCGCGACACGATGCACGGCGGCTGCCATATCCAGTATTTCCCGGCTGCGCAGGCGATCGACGAAGCGACGAAATACCTGGAAAAGAGCACGGTTTTTGAACTTTACCGATGAAAAGAAGATCCTTTCACAGGATCTTTTCAATTGTACAGGGGAAGGAGCCTGACCGTTTCACGGATCGGTCATGCGGCAGGCGATCGTTTTCAAAAAAACACGAAACGATTTGCAGTCCCGGCATTTGCGTGTAAAATATAACAGCGGAAAAGAGGAAGTATGTACTGTAAAAAAGGCGACAGCGTATATATTCAGAGTTTCAAACACGACGGATCCCTGCACCGTACCTGGTGCAAGGCTTTTGTGCTTGAGGAAGACGATCAGAAGATCGTTGTCGTAACGGACAGGGCATGGGTCATCGAATCCGACGGCAGAAGGTGGCTGACAAGGGAGCCGGCAGTCTGTTTCTTTTATAAGAACAGATGGTATAACGTGATCTCCATGATCCGTCACAGCGGTATCTATTATTACTGCAACCTTGCCTCGCCGAGCATCTATGACGGGGAAGCGATCAAGAACATCGATTATGATCTGGATGTAAAACTGTATCCGGACGGGGGCTACCAGATCCTGGATGAAAATGAATATGCCGAACACAGCGAGGAGATGCATTATCCGGAACGTGTCCGCAGGATCATCGAGAAACAGATGAATAACCTGATCGAGGAGATGGACAGGGGCTGCGATCCGTTCAACAAAGAATGCATCGACAGTTATTATTATGAATACCTGATCCAGAGCGGCATGTATTCGGACTATTAAGATATATGGAAATATATCTTTTTTTGTTCACATCCATTTATGACAGCGGAAATTATGAACAGAATAAAAAAATCTGAAAAAAATGAAATTTATGCTTTACAAGCGTTTCAGTATTTGGTATCTTAATAAAGCCGCTGATAAAAAACAGACAATGCGGAGCGCTGGGAGATCAGGGTTTCGCGCGGGCTGAAAGAGGCGGTAAAAAACAGCTTGAAAAAAAGCTGAAAAAAGTGCTTGACTGAGGGAGCGGACGATGGTAAGATAATCGAGCGTGCTCAAAGAAAAGCACGGAGATCTTTGAAAACTGAACAGAAATTAGAACACAACAAAACGTCAAGTTTATTTATGGAAAAATCAACTCCAGAGAGAGTTGAGAGCTAATCAAATGAAGAG
>JAILQT010000061.1 GCA_024698805.1 Solobacterium sp. | reverse complement strand
ATGCTTGAAGGGAAGCAGGAAAGCAGGCAGGGCACGGTGGTACTCATGATTGTCCTCATCGAAGTATATGCGGATACGGATATAGTATGTTTCACCATCCTGTTCCCTGACGATCCGAAGTGCCGTTCCGGCCTTCTTCATTGGCCTGCCTGTTTTCGGTGACAGTACCGGTCCGCTGCCGATCACCGAAAAACATTTGTATTATCGGGATTCGGAAGAAGTTTAAACTGTGTTATGATAACTATGGTTTTTTACCGGGGGTTCTGCGCGCAATTTGGTCGTTATGGGCAGACCCTTTTTCCTTTCTTTCAGACAATTATACTATGTTCAGCGTGATGTCCTCAGGCACATGAAGGCACCATCGTCCAGTAAATGTGGCCAGAGTTATAAACATCACGGGATTTTCCCGCGGTAAGCGACTGTCAAAGCACAGGAGGCTCCCCGGTAAAATGAAAAGGAGAGGAAATCCCTCCCCATAGGTGTTTACACCAGGCTCTTGTGCATTAAGACTCTCTCCCCGGGTTATTTTGGAATACCCGGCTTACCCCGTCCATTTTTGGATAGTCTATAAAAAAGAAAATCACGTTGTCTTCACTTTTGCGAAGCATAACGTGATTCTTTTTTTTGATCGGAATACCGGTCAGAAAATGTTTTTGGTATCAATAGAACGCGCCTGCGTCTTCCATGATCTCCATGAAGTTGTAGACCGCGCCGATCAGGTTGGCGTCGCTCTGGAAGCGGCATACCTGGATATCCGGGATGGGGATCAGGTGCGCAAATGCGGAATTGAACCGCTTTTCTACGGCTTCTTTGACCAGGTCGATGAACATCGGCTCGTTGGAGATGCCGCCGCCGATCACGAACCTGTCCGTATCGAGGATCGTCTGCAGATTGTAAATATAGAATGAGAGATACCAGCAGAAGTTCTTAACGCCCTGGAGGACAGCTTCGTTGTTCTCTTCCTTGATCAGTTTGAAAGCTTTCAGGCCGTCGATATCATCGAGATCGGATGAAGCCCTGATCGCATTTTTCAGACCCTGTACGCCGTTCTGAAGGGCGAATACTTCCAGGTTGTTTTCCGGTTCATTGTTGTAGATGCCCTGCAGGAATGAAAATTCGCCCGCGGTATAGTGGCTGCCGTCGATGAGTTTGTGGTTGACGACGACTGCGCCGCCGATGCCGGTTCCGAGAATGATCGCGACGCCGTTGCGGATGCCTTTCAGGTTGCCGAAGCCGATCTCGGCCATCGCTGCAGCCTTGGCGTCGTTGCAGATGGTCACACTGCAGCCGAGGCGTTCAGACAGCTCGGAAGCGATGGGCATTTTTTTACACCACCGGTATGCGCCTCCCGAATGCGCAAAGCCTTTATAACGGTCAATGGAGCCCGGCATGGAGATGCCGATCCCGGTAATGCCGTCTCCGTATTCCTTATAGATTTTTTCGATATCTGCGTAAAAATCTTCCTTTGAGTCTGTGCGGGCGTCGATCTTTCCTTTGGAAAGGAAGTTCAGTTCTTCGTCGACGACGCCGTATTTGATCGCCGTGCCGCCGAGGTCTACAGCCAGATATTTTTTCATAGTATTCCTCCGTCATTCTTCTTATATTTATTATAAAAAACATGCATGAGATTATACAGGATTCTTTTACAATTCATACAGAATTCTCACGATTTGTTCACAATAATATTTTGGTAATGCAAACGCTTAATGGTATGATTATATAAATGTATTACAGTCAATAATTCGGAGGATTATAAATGGATCAGGCGAAAATCATAGAGAGCTTTCATCAGGGACACTGCACAAATGCATACCAGCTGTTCGGAGCTCATTTTACATATGAGGGATGCGAGGGGGTGCGGTTCACAGTTTATGCGCCCCACGCAAGAAATGTCAGCGTGATCGGCGGATTTACAAACTGGGAAGCCAGCCCTGCAAGGATGGAAAGGACAGGATTTGAAGGTGTCTGGAGCGTTTTCATACCGGGTGTCAGGGAATGGGAATCCTATAAATATATGATCGAGGACCGGCGCGGCAATAAATTCAATAAAGCTGACCCGTATGCGTTTTACAGTGAGACCAGGCCCGAGACAGCTTCAAAGGTCTACAACATCACACAGATCCGCTGGACTGACAAAAACTGGATGAAGAAGCGTTCCAAGAACTTTGACAGGCCGCTGAACATCTACGAAGTCTATGCCGGCGACTGGAAGAAGAACGGGGAATTCCCGTATACATATAAGATGATGGAGGATAACCTCATCCCCTATGTGAAAGAACATGGCTTCACGCATATCGAACTGATGCCGCTGAACGAATATCCGTTTGACGGTTCCTGGGGCTATCAGGCAAGCGGGTATTTCGCCGTAACGAGCAGGTACGGCAATCCGACGGAATTCGCAGCTTTTGTCAATAAATGCCATAAGGAAGGCATCGGTGTGATCATGGATATGGTCCCGGTCCATTTCGTCAAGGATGAGTTCGGCCTGCGTTATTTCGACGGTGAACCGCTGTACGAATACAGGGACCGCAATGATGCGGAATCCCAGTGGGGAACGATGAACTTTGATCTCTGGAATGAAGAAGTGCGTTCATTCCTCATCTCCGCAGCTGCGTTCTGGTGCGACGTGTACCATATCGACGGCATCCGCATCGACGCTGTATCCAACCTGATCTACTGGGGAGGCAACAGCAACAGGGGCACCAACGAAGGGTCGCTTGCATTCGTACGGAGGATGAATTATTACATCAACAAGGAATTCCCGACAGTCATGTTAATTGCGGAGGACAGCTCCGATTTCCCGAAGGTCACAGCGTCTACGCTGGACAACGGCCTCGGCTTCGACTACAAGTGGGACCTTGGCTGGATGAACGACACATTGAAATACTATGCCACAGACCCGATCTACCGTGTCTGGGACCACAACAAACTGACATTCTCCATGGCCTATTTCTACAGTGAGAAATTTATGATGACATTGAGCCATGATGAGAACGTCCACGGGAAGAAAACGATCGTCGACCGCATGTGGGGCGATTACGACGCAAAATTCTCACAGGTGAGGAACCTGTATGCATATATGTATGCGCATCCGGGGAAGAAACTGAACTTCATGGGCAACGAGATCGCGTCATTCCGTGAATTTGATGAGAAAAAAGAACTTGACTGGTTCCTGCTTTCCTATCCGAGGCATAATTCTTTCTTGCGTTATTTTACTGATTTAAATAAGATATATAATGCGCATGCCTGTCTGTATAAATATGATTACGATCCGAAAGGCTTCAAATGGATCGATGCGGACAACGCCAGACAGAGTATCTACAGTTTTTACCGCGAAGATGAGAAAGAGTATCTCGTATGCGTCCTGAACATGACGCCGCAGCAGTATGAGGTGTTCGAGATCGGCGTACCGCAGGAAGGAACATACACAGAGATCCTGAATTCCGAGAAGGATATCTACGACGGCTGCAACATGTGCAACTTTGAACCGGCTGTTTCTCACAAATCGGACAGCAATGTCACAAAGTTTGCCAGCAGCATCACGATCAGGATCGCGCCGTTTGCGGCGATCTGGTTCACATGCCCGAAAAAGCGGTCCAGATCCAGAAAGGCAGTCAAAGCAGAATAGAAACAGGTGAAATATGTTTAGAAACAAATCCGAATTCAAAAGAGAGTTTAACCGCAGACTGATCGAGTCCTACGGCTGTACAGTCGATCAGACACATCCGACCGAGAAATACATGACCCTCGGCGCAATGGTCAGGGACTATGCAAGCATCAACTGGAAAGACACAAAGGTAGCGGTCGATTACGAAAACAAGAAACAGGTCTATTACTTCTCAATGGAATTCCTTCTGGGAAGGATGCTGACGAACAACCTGAAGAACCTCGGTATCTATGATATCGTCGTCAACGGTCTGAGCGACCTCGGCGTTGACTATCAGGAGATCGCCGATCTGGAACTGGATCCGGGTCTCGGCAACGGCGGCCTCGGCCGTCTGGCTGCCTGCTTTATGGATTCTGCAGCTTCCATGAACCTGCCTGTCAACGGCAACTGCATCCGTTACAGATACGGTCTGTTCCGCCAGTATATCAACAAGCAGGGCGAGCAGGTGGAAGTCCCTGATATGTGGCTGCGCTACGGCAACCCGTGGGAAGTCCGCAAGATCAAGCACGCGGTCGATGTAAAGCTTTACGGCGACATCGAAGTCTCCTATGACGAAAAGGGCGACATGCATTTCCGTCACAGGAATGCAACGCATATCCTGGCTGTACCGTATGATATGGCTATGTGCGGTTCGGATACGATCATGACGAACACGCTCCGTCTGTGGTCGGCAGAACCTGCCGAAATGGCCCCGAGGGGACAGGACTACAGAAAGTATCTGTCGGAAGTCGACGACATCTGCCTGAACGTCTATCCGAACGATACGACTGACGAAGGCAAATACCTGCGTCTGAAGCAGCAGTATTTCTTTGTCTGCGCCGGCATCAACAGCATTCTCGATTCCCATATGAAGAAATACGGGACACTGGACAACCTCGCCGACAAAGTCGCGATCCAGCTGAATGATACACACCCTGTTCTCGCAGTTGCGGAACTGATGCGCGTGCTGATGGATGATTTCGGCTACCAGTGGGCAAACGCCTATGAGATCACGAAGTCCGTCATGGCATATACGAACCATACCGTCATGAGCGAAGCCCTGGAGAAATGGCCGGTAAGGTTTATCCGGACACTGCTCCCCAGGATCAACATGATCATCGAGGAGATCGACAGAAGGTTCGTACAGTACTGCCGTGAGAATTACCCGAATGATCCGCAGATGATCGACAGGGTACGCATCATCAAGGATGACCAGGTACATATGGCCAATCTCGCGATCTACTGCTCGCACAGCGTCAACGGCGTTGCAGGCATCCATACAGAGATCCTGAAGAACGACCTGTTCAGAGACTTCTACTTCATGTTCCCGGAGCGTTTCTCCAACAAGACAAACGGCATCACGCCGAGAAGATGGATGTTCTACTCTGACCCCGAGCTGTATTCCCTGCTCTCCAGGAAGATCGGCAGATCGTTCAAGAATGACTACAGGAGCTTTGAAAAGCTCATGAAGTATGTCGACGATCCGAAACTGCAGGAGGATTTCCTCGACGTCAAGATGAAGCGCAAACTGAAACTTGCGGATTATATCGAAGACCTGACCGGCATCAAAGTCGATCCGGAAAGTATTTTTGACACGCATGCAAAGCGTCTCCATGCGTATAAGAGACAGCTTCTGAATATCATGAATGTCATTTACAGGTACCAGAGGATCAAGAAAGACCCGAACTATGTGATGACACCGCATACCTACCTGTTCGCAGCGAAGGCTGCCAGCAGCTATGTCTTTGCGAAGAAGGTCATCAAGCTGATCAACAGGGTCGCACGCGTTGTGAACAACGATCCCGATGTAAAGGGAATGATCAAAGTCGTCTTCCTGCCGAACTACTGCGTAACGATGTCCGAGATCCTCGTACCGGGTACGGATGTCTCCGAGCAGATCAGTACTGCGGGCAAGGAAGCTTCCGGTACCGGCAATATGAAGTTCATGATGAACGGTGCGATCACCCTCGGTACGCTCGACGGCGCGAACGTTGAGATCGACCAGCTTGTCGGCAGAGAGAACGACATCATCTTCGGAAAGACAGTCGAAGAACTTGCGAACATGCGTTACAACTACAGCGCAAGATGGTTCTATGACAATGATGAGCGCATCAGAAATGTCATGAACACATTTATCGACAAGACATGGTCAGACGATCCGAACGATTTCCGTGTCATCTTCGATGAACTTCTGTATAAGAACGATGAATTCTACGTACTGGCTGATTTTGACGCATATGTCAAAGCACAGGACGAGATGGAAAGACGTTATAATGACAGGCACGGCTGGGCAAAAAGCTGCCTGATCAATATAGCGAAGAGCGGATTCTTCTCCAGCGACAGGACGATCGAACAGTACGCGGAGGAGATCTGGGACGCGGAACCGATCAGAATAAGGTAACAGCAGCACCCTTACGGGTGCTTTTGCTCGCGGAGGTACATTTATGCCAAGTATGAGGGCGTATCTGGATGATTTCGGCAAGATCACTGTGTTTGTCAGCAGGAATTTCTATGGCGGAAGATCAGACGGCTTTTATATAACATCCGATAAAAAATACAACAGCGAACTCGTCGTTAACTGGATCGAGGAACTGCCGACAGAGATCAAGTATGTCCTGACCGGACCTACAGGCCTTTCGTTCGCTTCGCAGTACATGATCAGGGAAGCACACGGCCTTGCTGTGCCTCTGGAATACAGGCTGATCGTGCAGACGAAACAGTTTAATGAGCGTTTCTGTTATGACGGGGATGACCTGGGTGCGGTATATCACCGCATGCATACGGATTTCGCGCTGTGGGCGCCGACCGCTTCCGGCGTGCTGCTGAAAGTGACGCAGAACGGCAAAGTACGCGCCTATTCCATGAACCGGACAGAGAAGGGCGTATGGCGCATGAGCGTGATCGGCGACCTGAAGAATGCGACGTATGTCTATCTTATCGAAAGAAACGGTACGATCAAAGAGAGTCTTGACCCGTATGCGCTCAGCTCCACAGGCAACGGCAAAGAGAGTGCCGTCATCGATCTCAGCGAGATCGAAATGATCACGGACAATCCCCTTTCCGGTCATATCAGCGGCACCGATGCGATCATCTACGAGACGAGCGTAAGGGATATGACCGCTTCGCCTTTTACCGGCACACGCGAACATTCCACGTTCGGCGCGCTGAGCGAGGAAGGCACGTCCCTGCGGAACATACCGACAGGCCTGGATTATCTCGCTTCACTGGGCGTTACGCATATCCAGCTGCTGCCGGTCATGGATTTCGCGACTGTTGACGAGTACAATCCCCGCAAGAACTATAACTGGGGCTATGACCCGGCGCAGTACCTGACGCCGGAAGGATCCTATTCCAGCGATCCGGATGACCCGTATGCCCGTGTTGCGGAACTCCGGGCCATGGTCACGGCGCTGCACAAAAAAGGACTCCGGGTCAACCTGGACGTTGTATTCAACCATATGTACAGCGTTGAAGGCAGCCCGTTCGACAACGCTGTCCCGTACTATTATTTCCGTTACAATTCCAATGCGAATCCTTCCAACGGCTCTTTCTGCGGCAATGACTTTGCCAGTGAACAGCCGATGGCAAGGAAATATATCGTCCATGTCATCCGCAGGATCATGGAGATCTATCACGTCGACGGGTTCCGTTTCGACCTGATGGGACTGCTGGATACGGAAACGATGAACCAGATCCGGAAAACTGCCCTGGAGATCAATCCCGACGCGATGATCTACGGCGAGGGCTGGGATATGCCCACGATCCTTCCGTCCGACCAGCGGGCTTCGATCATGAACAATGCAAAGATGCCGGGTGTCGGACATTTCAATGACTATTTCCGGGATGTCATCAAAGGCAAGACCGCGGATGACCAGAAATACGACAAGGGTTATGCGACAGGCGATTTCGGCGAAGCGTTCAATACCCTGAGCGCACTCAGCGCAAATGTGCTGGATACGCCGTATTTCAAGCGCTTTGACGAGCCTGCACAGTCGATCAACAGCATCGAGACGCATGACAACAGCACGGCGTGGGACAAGATGCATTCCTGCTGCGGAAACGAAGACAGGGCGACCAGGCAGAAGCGTCAGAAGATGCTGATCGCACTGGGGATCTTCGGCCAGGGCGTCCCGTTCATCCACGCAGGCATGGAGTTCTGCGGCACGAAGAATGACAACTCCAATTCCTTCAATGCCGGGGACGATATCAACCAGATGGACTGGCTGCGCGCGGAGATCAACGCTTCGATCATTGAATATACGCGCAAATGCATACGCCTGCGCCATAAGTACAGCGGCTTCCGGCTGAAGACGGCTGCAGAGATCAGGGAGAAACTGGCACTTTCCGTATCCGAAGGGAGCGTTGTCTTCTATGACATCAATCATAAAGCGAACGGGATCGAACAGATCCGGGTTATGGTCAATCCTTCCTTCGATCACAGATCCTATGATTTCCCCGAAGAATACAGGGTCGTCCTGAACACGGACGGTTCCGCCTCCCCGGACAAGAGCAGGCACGTGGAACTGCCGCCGCTCTGCGTTATCGTCTGCGTGAGGTGATCCATGCATATTGAAGATCTGTTCAGTATTGAAAGAAGGCATTACCACAGGGCGGAAAAGGACGCGCAGAAGGTCCTTGCCCTTGAAGGGGAATACGCTTCAAAAACAGATGAGGAACTGCAGGCTGTCACGGCTTCCCTGAAGACAAGGCTTCAGAAAGGTGAAAGCCTGCAGGATATTCTCCCCGACGCATTCGCGGCTGCCAGGGAAGCATCCCGCCGCGTGATCGGGGAGTTTCCTTTTCCGGTGCAGGTGCTCGGCGGGGTCCTGCTTCATGACGGCGATATCGCCGAGATGAAGACCGGTGAAGGCAAAACGCTGACAGCGGTCATGCCGATCTATCTGAATGCGCTGGAAGGCAAAGG
Source organism: Solobacterium sp. (assembly GCA_024698805.1). Lineage (GTDB taxonomy): Bacteria > Bacillota_I > Bacilli_A > Erysipelotrichales > Erysipelotrichaceae > Bulleidia. The sequence continues at coordinate 2,097 of JAILQT010000061.1, read as the reverse complement.
AGCGCATGTCGTGACCGTCAATGAATATCTGGCGCAGAGGGACGCCGAGTGGATGGGCGGCATCTACCGCTTCCTCTGCCTGTCTGTCGGCTGCAACCTCCATTCGCTTACCCGCAATGAGAAACGGCAGCAGTTTGCCTGTGACATCACCTATACGACGAACAGTGAGCTTGGCTTTGACTATCTGCGCGACAACATGGTCATGGATGTCCGGAACAGGGTGCTGCGGCCCCTGCATTACGCCGTGCTCGATGAAGCGGATTCGATCCTGATCGATGAATCACGGACACCGCTGATCATAAGCGGGGCAGGTCCTGCGGCAGACCACCGGTACCTGCAGGCTGACCGTATTGCAAAGATGTGCATCCGTGACAAGGATTATGAGATCTCCCGTTCCGACAACAGCATTGCCCTGACGGAAGAAGGCATCCGCAAAGCGGAGAAAGCATTCGGCGTCGAGAATATGTATAACGGTCTGAACCAGATGCTCGTGCATTATATCCAGAATGCACTGCGTGCCAATTACCTGATGGCGAAAGATGTCGAGTATGTCGTCTCGGATGACGGGATCGTCCTTGTCGACCAGTTTACGGGCAGGAAGATGCCCGGCAGGGAATTCAGCGACGGCCTGCACCAGGCGATCCAGGCAAAGGAGAATGTCGGCATCAAACAGGAAACGCAGACACTGGCGTCGATCACATACCAGAATTTCTTCCGTCTGTATGACAAGCTTTCCGGCATGACCGGAACGGCCAAAACAGAAGAAGAGGAATTCCTGAATACATACAACATGCGTGTATATGAGATACCTACGAACAGGCCGGTGATCCGTGTCGATGAACCGGATGCGGTATTTAAAACAAGGCAGGAAAAATATGAAGCGATCGCGGATGAAGTCGAGAGGCTGTATAAAAAAGGACAGCCCGTGCTTGTCGGCACGCTGTCTGTAGGCATCAACGAAGCCCTCTCGGAGCGGATCGCAAAAAGAGGCATCCCCCACCAGGTGCTCAATGCGAAGAATGACGCCGACGAAGCGGGTATTATCGCGCGGGCCGGTCAGGTAAAGGCCGTCACGATCGCTACGAACATGGCGGGCAGGGGCACCGACATCCGGCTCGGCGAAGGCGCGGCGGAACTCGGCGGACTTGCCGTGCTCGGCTCGGAGAGACATGAGGCAAAGCGCATCGACAACCAGCTGCGGGGCAGGTCCGGCAGGCAGGGGGACCCCGGTTTCTCCAGATTCTACGCTTCGATGGACGATGACCTGTTTGAGGAGTTCGCGACCGAAGAATCCAAAGAGGTCATCGAACGGTACCTTGCCGGGAAGGAATCCGACAAAAAGATGCGTGTGATCACGGACAGGACCCAGGTGAGGGCGGAAGGCCTTCACTACGATATGCGTGTGCGGACACTGGAATATGACAATATCCTGATGGACCAGAGACATACAGTCTATGAGCAGAGGAACAAGGTCCTGGAAGCGGAAAGCACGGATGAACTGGTCGAAAACCTTATTTTCTCGGAAATATCCGCATTGTATGAAGAATATACGCATACAAAGGATGAAGCGCTTTTCCGGCATACACTGAGGGAATTCGGTATCGATGACAGCGTATTCCATGCGGAACGCAGTTCAAAGGAGCAGAAAGAACTGATCCGGGCTGCGCTTGACGCATACCGCACGGGCATGCAGGATATGGATCCTGCCATGCGCACGGAGCAGGAAAAGATCACATTCCTGATCAGTCTCGACAGGGCATGGGTCCGGCATGTGGATGCGATGGAACATCTCAAGCACAGTATCCGCCTGCGCAGCTATGCGCACAAAAAGCCGGTCGAGGAATACCGGCATGAGTCTTATGAACGGTTTGACGCAATGCTGGAAAACATACGGCAGAATACCGTGGCGGCACTGTTCCGGATGAGCAGGGAAACAGAAGAAGGTCATGATGAAGAATGACCTTTTTTGATTGCCATTTTCTTTTATGCACCGGCTGTGAGATACTGATACTGTAAAAAAACGGAGGACATTATGTTCAGAAAAATAATCAGATGCATGCTTGCGATGATGATCCTGCTCGTATATGCACCGGTCCG
>JAILQT010000048.1 GCA_024698805.1 Solobacterium sp. | reverse complement strand
CAGCCAGATATCTCTCCAGGTATTGCATACTGACTGGACGAAGCCATTCCTCTGTTTCAGCTTCAGGGAAAACATTGCCCTTATAAAGCTTTACAGCCTGCCGGATCAGGAATGCCTTCCTAATAGGGTCTGTCGCGACTTCCCGCTGCATGTATATGCGGAAAATGAGCCGTCCGAGGAAGTGACACAGGAGATCACAGAGGCTGAAGAAACCGAAGAAGAGACTGATTCAGAACCGTCTGAGGAGCCCGTTGAGGAAACGATTGAAGAAACGACCGGTACGCAGGCGGCAAACGATGCGGCGGAGGATTATGAATATTCTGTTGAAGATAATGAAATCATAATTAAAAAATATATCGGGACGGATACAGAGATCAGCATACCTTCTGAGATCGACGGACTGCCCGTAACAAGTATTTATGTTAATGAATTCAGGGGCTGCAGCACGATCACAAACCTTTTCATACCGAATAGTATCAGCAGTATCGGTTCTCATGCTTTCAGCGGATGCAGCAGTTTGTCAAAAGTTACGGTGCCGGGAAGTGTCACAGAATTGGGGTATGATCCATTTGAAGACTGTAGCAGTTTAAGAACTGCAGGTCCGCTCGGAAGCGGGTCCGATTATGAATTCGGATGGACAGTCAGTATTCCGGCTAATGCTTTCAGCAGATGCACGGGGTTAACAAATATAACACTTCCGGACAGCATTACCAGTATCGGGGGCGGTGCATTCTCGTGCTGCAGTAATCTGACGGACATAATCATTCCTGAGAACATTACAACTATAAACAGCGGTACATTCAGCGGATGCAGCAAGCTTACAGAGATCACCATACCGTATGGTGTTACAGATATAGGATACAGCGCGTTTGAAAGCTGCAGCAGTTTAACGGATCTGACGATTCCGGAAAGTGTTGTGAACATAGGCAATTATGCATTCCGCAACTGCGGCAGTCTGACAGAAATAGTCATACCGGACAGTGTTGTCAGTATAGGAAGTTATGTATTTGAGATATGCAGCAGTCTGAGAAAAATAACGATCCCGGACAGTGTTGCAACGATTGATTATGGAATTGTATACAGATGCGCAAACATAAAAACTGCAGGTCCGATCGGCAGCGGTTCGGATTATGAATTCGGATGGACAGAGCAGATCCCGGACAAGGCATTCGGAACTTGCGAAAATCTAACCGATGTTGCCCTCCCGGAAACGATCACTTATATCGGTGCGCATGCATTTGAAGCCTGCAGTAATTTAAAATCAATAAGCATTCCGGACAGTGTCACCGGTATTGGAGAATGGGCATTTACCTATTGCAGCGGACTGACAAGCATAACGATTCCGGATGGTATAACAAAGATCGGATATTCTGTATTTAGTAATTGCACCAATTTGAATACAGTAATAATTCCCGACAGTATCACCGATATAGATAGCTATGCTTTCACGTACTGTCCGAATCTGGTGAATGTACAGATTCCTGAAACGGTTGGAAGCATCGGAAAGCATGCATTCACAGGTTGTACAAGCCTCTTAGGTGTGATCATACCCCAATCCGTTGTAAGTATAGGGGAAAATGCTTTTGGATATCGTTACAATAACGGCGGCTATGTTGTTATTGAAGGCTTTACGATCTACGGATATTCAGGTACTGCAGCGGAAACATATGCAAATGAGAATGGAATAGCATTCATTGATATGAATGTAACTGAACTGAATGCTTCAAATGTTGCAGATATTAAAGCACAGACATACACGGGAAAAGCAATCCGGCCGGCAGTAACAGTTACAGTAAACGGTACAGCCCTTGTAAATGGGACAGATTACACAGTCAGTTATAAAAACAACATCAATGCCGGTACAGCTTCCGTAACAGTAACAGGCACGGGAAAGTATACCGGGGCTGTCACGAAGAACTTCACGATCAATAAGGCAAGTCAAAAGGTAACTGCGAAAGCGGCTGCGGATTATATATTCGCCGGAAAGACAACAACGATCACAGTCACAGGCAATCAGGGCGATCTGACGTATACATCATCGGATACGTCTGTAGCGACAGTATCAGCAGCCGGCAAGGTGACCGGAAAGAAAGCAGGTACAGTCACGATCAGTGTTGTATCTGCCGCGACACAGAATTATAAGAAAAAGACTTCGACGGTGACGGTCACTGTACAGCCCGTGCTGGCAGCGACATCAAAGATCGCAGCCGCAAACAAGGCAGGAGGGATCAAGGTCGCATGGAAAGCTGTCACAGGTGCGACAGGATACTATATCTACCGCAATGGCAAGCTGGCAAAAACGGTCACAGACGGAAGTACGACAAGCTGGGGTGATACAAAAGCGACAGGCAACGGCACAAAATACACCTACAAGATCGTTGCATATTGTGAAGCCGGAAAGAGTTCATCATCAAAATCACTTACGACATACTGGCTTACGAAACCTGCAATCAGCTCGCTGACGAACAGCGCGGCAGGCAAACTGACCGTGAAGTGGGGTAAGAATACAGCAGCGACAGGCTATCAGGTACAGTATTCGACAAGTTCCAAGTTCACGGCTGCCACGACAAAGACAGTCACGATCAGGTCAAACACGACCGTATCGAAGGTCATCGCAAGCCTGACAAAAGGCAAGACCTACTATGTAAGGGTCAGGTCTTACAAGACCACAAACAGTGTGAACTACTACTCCATGTGGAGCGCGGTAAAAAATCTGAAGCTTACGAAATAACCGGTAATTAAAATCCTGCGGTTAATCAAAACAGGGCGGTGTTAAGGAAAAACACCTCCGTTACCGGTATTCACCAAGACCGGCCGGAGGTGTTTTCTTTACTCTGCAGGGTGTTTTCCCGTGTTCAGTTCACGGACCCTTCTCCATCTGTTATTGCGGATGCGATCATCTTCATCATCTGCTCATAGAAGGGGAAGATCTCATGATGTTTCAGAAGACCGCCCTGAAAGGACATGTGGTCATACGGATACTTCGGCATGATATTCCATATACCGGGCGTGATATTTGCGGCTTCAAATTCCTTCTGCGGCGAATGTGACGGTGCTTTCGCAGAGACTGTATTTACCAGGCCGTCATTCTCCTGCCATGAAGGATCGATGACGATGCCTCCCTTTGTCTTTCCCTGATAGGAGCCCATCCGTGTGGATGTCATAATGAAGAGCGCTTCGGTGATATCTTTTTTCGGACAGGAGACCCCGTTCCGGATTTCCGTGCTGGAAGCAGGATAGGACCAGTAATACACATACGGGATCGTTTCGATCTTCCTGTTCAGCACATCCGCGTTGTCGATATGCATGTCATAAGGCGCGTAGTCAAAGGATTCCCTGCCGTCCGGGGAGGTCTGGTTGATCTTTGATATGATCCTGCCGAGCAGACGGTAGAACGCCGGTACTTTTACCGCATACGGATCGAAATCCGGATCCTCATACATATCATAGGAAGTCGTCCCGTTATGCGGCGCCGCGAGGGTGACCATGCCCCGGATCAGCTTTGCGCTGTTTCCCTTAAAGTAAGGGGACAGGTCATCCGGGTCTGTATACTCCTGCTCTTCTTTTTCACCGTTCACAAGGATCTGCGAGAACAGGCGTATCGTAGCACCGCCGAAGGAGTGGCCGACCAGTACGACCGGATGTTCCTCATCCCATTCCCTGATCAGCGGTTCGCCTGAAAAATCCCTGCCGTAGCGCGGATGGTTTGCTTTTTCCGCGTGTGCCGCACCGTAATCCGTTATTGTTCCCATGAGCTGTGCATAGAGCTCGCATGCACGGTCCCAGGCGCTGCCTTTCGGGGCAACGGATGCCGCATAACAGTCGTAACCGAGGCCTTTGAGATGTTCCATCAGGTCTCCGTTTTTCATGCCCCAGTAAGGTCTTTTCTGATAACGTTCATCATAGCTTCCCCAACCGGAAAGGCCATGTACAAATATATATTGTAATTTCATAATCATCTCCCGATCTCATTATACTTTGTTTTTTCGGGTATACGGAAGATGCCCTGCATGTTTAGCGGATCAAAAAAGGATCCGTTCACACGGATCCCGGTAAGATCAGGCAGACGCTGTTTCTGCGCGGATCTCTTTGACATAGGGGTTGGTATTGAATGCGTACAGCAGCTGGGCTGTCATAGCTACCCAGATCAGGGGCTCGCACCATACGACAGCGTCGTACTGGAACATCGGGATGAAGATATATACGAAGAGGATCTTGCCGATGAGCTCGATAACGGAGGAGATCATCGGTATCAGCTTGGAACCGATCCCCTGCAGTGCGAATCTTGTCTGGATCAGGACGCCGAGCACCGCATAGAACGGACCGACGATATACAGCATCTTGGAACCGTTGTTGATGATGACCGGGTTGGTCGAACCGCTGATCAGCTTAACAAGTGACGGCGCTGTCAGGAACAGGATCGCTGAGACGACGGCAGCCATGACGAAGTCATAGATATAAGCACTGCGCATCGCTTTGAGGATGCGGTCTCCCTGGTTGGCACCCTTGTTCTGGGAGATGAATGCACTGATGGCGACGCTCATTGAAATGAACGGCAGGTTGCAGATCATGTAGATCTTTCTTGCGGCTACGTGGCCGGCGATGATCTCCGTACCGAGGCTGTTAATGCCGGACTGCAGGATGATCGAACCTACGGAAACGATGGATCCCATCAGGGCCATTGCATAACCCTGGCCGCTGACATCCGAGAAGAGCTCGGAATCAAACCGGAAATGACGTGCTTCCGGAACAAGGATCGGTGTGTATTTCAGGATATAGACGACACAGAGGACAACAGATACGCCCTGTGCTGCAACTGTAGCGATCGCAGCGCCTGCTACGCCCATGTGGAATACGGTAATGAACAGAACGTCCAGGAAGATATTCAGAAGGGAAGAGATGATCAGGAAGACCAGCGGCATGACGGAGTTGCCGATCGCCCTTAACATGCAGGAAGCCAGGTTGTATGCGAATGTGACGATCAGACCGTAAGCGATGATCATGATATATGTCAGGGATTCGTCAATGACTTCTGCCGGTGTATGGATCAGCTGGAGAAGGGGCCTTAAGCCGAAGAAGGCGACTGCTGTGAGGACGATACAGGTCACTGCGCCGATCAGGATGGATGCCGCAACGGATTTCTTCATCCTGTCCTCGTCACCGGAACCGAAGCTTCTGCCGCAGACGATGGCGAAACCGTTTCCGAGGCTGTTGCAGAAACTGATCATCATTTCAAATACAGCAGCGCAGGAACCGATGGCAGCGAGTGAGTTCTCACCGAGGAAGTTGCCTACGATGGCGGTATCGACCGCATTGTAGAACTGCTGGAAAATGTTGGAGATCACGATCGGGATCATGAAGATGATCAGCGATTTCATGATCGGGCCGTGCAGTAAGTCGACCTGTGTTTTCTGTTTCATTTCTTTACTCCTTTGGACTGCTGTGACATGTTATACATACCGATCGAATACAGTCCTTTCCGCCGGTATGTGCTCAGATCTTCAATATATATCAGCCGGGGCATATGCCTGCCGGGAAGCAGGCCTTCAAATGATGCCTCATGACGGAGCGGGTCACTGGCATAACCGATGATCTCGGGATTCAGGATCGCCGCGACCGACTGGATCATTTCCCCCAGCAGGATGGCAGGCGGTTCTTTTTTCCTTTCTTCCATATGCGGCAGATAGCGCAGCTCCCCGGCCGCATGGGAGAAACCGTTGTACAGTCTTCCCGCGATCAGCACGCCGCAGCCGAACATACCCTGCTCAGCCTGGTAGATCACGGCGATGTTCCCGCTGTCGGGGAATTCACTGTGAAATCCGATCGCCGCCACATTGACATCGTTCTCCGCAGCGAAAGGTATATGGTATTTCCGGTCGATGAACTGCCCGATGTCCATCCGGAACGTCTCGCCGTTGGTGATGACGCCGTCGCTGCAGACACCCGGCGTACTGATCAGGATCATATCGGTATCCGGATACTGTTCCATCATCGTATCGATCTCCTGATGCAGGTAGGTCTCATCCATAACGGGGAAATACCGGGTACGGACATCCGTTTCCTCTCCCCTGAGGTTCATCCGCCACGTGCGGGAAGCGAACCCGTCCGGTGTACGGCTTACATCGATGGTCAGGAAATGAATGTATTCCGGGTTCAGGATATACCTGTGTGTCTTTCTGCCGACGCTGCTCCCTGTCTTTTCGCTCAGGAGGATCTCGCCGCTTTCTTCGAGGGACCGGAATACATTGATCACGGAACCGTGGGAAAGACCGGTCAGTTTCTCAGTCTGGTTTACGGACAGGTTCCCGTGTGTATAGAAACACGTCCGTACAGACCGGATGTTTTCACTTTTCAGATCACTTGCTGTAGCCATGCATATATCTTAATGAAACACACTGCTGCCGTCAATAAAAAAAGTCATAATTTGACTAAATAAAGATATGATACGCAGGAAATCCGGGAAAATACGTTGCACAGATCATTCTGTTTCCGGTTTTTGCCGCATTTACGATATTATTTATATAAGAAAAACAGTCCGAAAGACGGCAGGGCGTGATCCCTGTACATGTTTATTATCATCAGCATATAAAAAGGAGTATGTATGGAAAAAATCGTAGTTGATGCACTGATCGAGATCCCCCTGAACTCGAGAAACAAATACGAGGTGGATCATGAGACAGGGAGGATCCATCTTGACCGCGTCCTGTATTCCGCAATGACTTATCCTACGGAATACGGCATCATTGAAAATACACTTGCGCCGGACGGGGATCCGCTCGATATCCTTGTGATCTGCAAGGATCCGACATTCCCCGGCTGCATCGTCCCTGCCAGGGTGCTGGGATATCTGACCATGATCGATGACGGGAAGCTGGATTATAAACTGATCTCCGTCGTTGACTGCGACCCGCGTTATGACAACGTCTACCGGCTGAAAGACCTTCCGGCATTTGAACTGGAGGAGATCGAGAACTTCTTCCAGAACTACAAGGTCCTGCAGGGGGTGAAAGTTGAAACGGACGGCTATCATCACCGCCGGTCCGCAAAGAAGATCATCGAGGAATGCAGGCAGGCATATCTGGACGCACAGGCGAAGGAAAACGAATAATCCAGGGAGTCCGGGCAGGAATGTCCGGGCTTTTTTCCGACCTGCATATTTCCGCAAAAATACAATTCTTATATTTTCCCGCATCCTGCGGTATTAAGTATGTATACACGGAGGAAACGGATGAAGAGGGTACTGCTGAAACCTGTATTTGAAGCGTTTGATTATGTCATGGATCATTATTATCCCAGCGGGCTGGAGGAAATGGCATCCAGGTCGGACACCTATGCGGTCATCTCCATCCAGGATACGCATACGGAAGGCTTCGGTTTCGTTTTCCGTAAGAACCGGTGCTGCAGGGACGTGCTGACACTGTATTTCGATGACATCATCATGCCGGTTGAGACAGCAGTCCTTTTCGATGCGGATATGGCAGGGAGTATCATCCGCTTTATCGACAGGAACAGGGACTGCGATACGCTGCTGATCCACTGCTATGCCGGTCAGTCGCGCTCCAGGGCAGTTGCGGCTTTTGCGGTGAAAATGCTCGGAGGGGACAGCAGCGCATATTTCGAAACGGGCAGTCCGAACATGTATGTATACGACCTTCTCATGAAGACTTACGAGGATATGAAGGTCTCCCTGTACAGTTGAAGCATCAAACTGTTTCAAACATATGCAGTATGAAATAATATATTCATGGATGATCCGCGGGGGAGGGATTACATGGAAAAAGAAAATGATAATACCGGTTCGTATGTGAAGGAACTATGTACGGAGACATTTGTCTTTCCGCTCGTATTCATTGCTTTTTTTGCGCTTTTCGCGAGCAGGATGGGACTTGCCAATACGATCAATACGGTCATGAACACAGCTTACCGGCTGCTGATCGATACGGTCCTGTATATCACAGCGGTCTGCGTGATGATGGGCGCGGTGTCTTCGCTGCTGGCGGAGTTCGGCTTTGTGTCCCTGGCGAACAAACTGCTTCAGCCGCTGATGCGCCCGGTCTTCCGGATGCCCGGGGCTGCAGCGCTGGGGGTAGTTACGACATTCCTGTCGGATAATCCTGCGATCCTGACACTGACGGAGGACCGGCGGTTCCGAAGGTATTTCAGGAAATACCAGTTCCCGGCACTGACGAATCTCGGAACGGCTTTCGGCATGGGCATGATCGTCTGTACGTATATGTACAGTCTTTCCCCGCTGATGGGCAGGTCGCTCGGCGCGGCTGTGCTGATCGGGCTGCTCGGGGCAGTGATCGGAAGCGTCGTCAGCACGAGGATCATGCTGGTATTTACAAAGAAGTATTACGGAGAAGAAGCAGATGAGGAATTCATCGGCGAAGGAGAATCACCTGTACCGGAAAACATGCGTCCTGTACGCCACGGCGGCATCGGGAGCCGCATCATGTCTTCCATCCTTGACGGCGGCAAGGCGGGTGTCAGAATGGGTATCAGCATCGTCCCCGGCGTGCTTGTCATCTGTACGATCGTAATGATGCTGATCGACGGACCGTCCGCGTCCGGCGAATACACAGGCGCGGCTTACGAGGGGATCCGGCTCCTGCCGTATCTGGCTTCGAAGATCGATTTCATCCTGAAGCCGCTGTTCGGCTTCTCGTCGCCCGAAGCGATCGGTATTCCCGTAACGGCGCTCGGTGCAGCGGGTGCAGCGCTGTCGATGACCCAGACACTGGTCAGGAAATCACTGGCGGATCCTTCGGATATTGCTGTGTTTACCGCTATGTGCATGTGCTGGAGCGGCTATCTCAGCACGCACGCATCCATGATGGATTCCCTTAACTGCAAGCCCCTCATCGGCAAAGCGATCCTTAGCCATACGGCGGGAGGGCTGTGTGCAGGCATAGCTGCCCACTGGCTGTATGTGCTGTTTACACTGTTCTGACATCGGCATCTGTAAAACGCAGAGCTTCCAGCCCTGCGTCTTCTTTTGTTTATCTGTTTTTCAGTCCCATCTGTCGATCAGCCTGTCGATCTCCTTGAGGAACTTCTTCAGTTCGCTGTTCTTTGCGTCCTTTCTCTTTTCGATGAGGCGGATCAGCTTCCTGCCTTTCTCCATCAGTTCGTTAAAATACCTGTTCCGGGTGCAGACATCCTGCTCCTCATTACGGTCCTGCCGGATCACCTCTTTCTTTTCCTCCCCGTTCAGGGCCCGTTCAGGTTCTTCCGTATTCAGATACCTGTTATGCAGCAGGTCGAATACATGGCCTGTATAAGGTGCGGAGGCATCATAACCGTACGATGTGCCCAGCAGGCCGGCATAAGCGGAAGCGACCGCATCCTCCCCGTGAACGACAAATACATGGTCCGGTCTTTGCGGATTGTCCGTCAGCCAGCGGACAAGGCCGTCACGGTCCGCATGGGCGCTGACATCCTGCAGCTGTACGATCTCCGCTGCCACATGGATGTCTTCCTGGAAGATCGTGACATCCTTCTCCCCGTCGGCCAGTTCCCTGCCCAGTGTCCCTTCCGCCTGATAACCGGCAAAGGCGATCGTGCATTCCGACCGCCACAGGTTGTGCTTCAGATGATGCTTGATGCGCCCGCTCGTGCACATGCCCGCTGCCGAGATGATCACGGAAGGCTTCGTTACTGTATTGAGCATTTTTGAATCTTCCGCGTCGATGACCATTTTCAGATTGGGGAAGACAAGCGGCTGGCCTCCTTCCCGGATGATCCTCATGGCGTCTTCGTCATAGTAACCGAAGGTGTTTTCGGCAAAGATCGCCGTCGCTTCTTCTGCCAGGGGGCTGTCCAGATAGACATCGAAATCCGTATAGGAGACCATATCGTTTTCCAGGATCTCACGGATGAAATACAGGATCTCCTGTGTCCTGCCTACGGCAAAGGCAGGAATGACCACATTGCCGCCTCTTGCAAACGTCCGGTTCATGATAGCCGCAAGCTGCCGGATCGGATTCTCTGTCTTTTCATGGGTCCGGTCACCGTAGGTGCTTTCCGTAATTACATAATCCGTTGATTCCCTCGGCGAAGGGTCATTGACGATCGGCATGCCGGTATTTCCGAGATCGCCTGTATAGGCCAGCGTCTTTGTCTGCCCGTCTTCCTGCAGGGTCAGATAGATGACCGCACTTCCCAGGATATGCCCGGCGTCCTCGTATCTGGCGCTGACGCCTTCGGCCGGTTCAAACGTTTCCCCGTATGAAACGGTCTCGAAATACTGCATTGCGTATTCCGCATCCCTGACTGTATATAAAGGGCGGATCTGTTTTTTTCCTTTTCTTTTTGCTTTCCGGCTTGCCCATTCCGCTTCGGCTTCCTGGATATGCGCGGAATCCCTCAGCATGATCTCACACAGCTGTTTTGTGACATCTGTACACCAGATCGCACCGCGGAACCCGTCCCGCACCAGCCGGGGCAGCAGACCGGAGTGGTCGATATGCGCATGGGAAAGCAGTACTGCGCTGATCTCGGAAGCGGCGACAGGAAGATCCTCATTGACGTAGGTATCTTTTCCCTGTTCCATACCGCAGTCCAGCATGATGTATTTCCCGTTTGCTTCGATCACATGACAGCTTCCGGTCACCTCATGGTCGGCACCGATAAAATATAATTTCATATATACGCCTTTCTGCTGTGCATTCCGCACCGGATAAATATGACTTCTGAAATAATTATATAAAAAGATGTCCTCTCTGTTCATACAGATTCGTAAAGAATGCACTGTATTCTTCCGCAGTGAATGCATTTTTGGGGATTTATGAAAATATGCGTAAGGCTTTTCGGACCGCAGGATACGAACAGGCGGAATGAACCGCAAAGGTATTTAATTTAAAGCCAAAATGATTTATCATTTTAATAACAGATAAAGGAGTAGATCAAATGAAAATTTCACCACTTCAGATTGAAAGACTGCAGTATAATCCGAAACTTCCCGGCATGCTGAGGGGCGGTATCGCAGAGATCTGCGTTAAGGAAGGCGAGCCTACACAGAGCGTAGCTGACCAGGAAAAGATCCAGGCACTGTTCCCGAACACATACGGCAAAAATGAGATCACATTCCAGAAGGGCCAGAATACATCCGAGGCAAAAAAACAGGTCGTCGGTGTTATCCTCTCCGGCGGTCAGGCACCCGGCGGACACAACGTTGTCTGCGGTCTCTATGACGCATTGAAGGCTACAAATCCCGAGAATGAACTGTTCGGTTTCAAGAACGGCCCGAGCGGACTCATCGAAGATGATTATCTGGTTTTCGATGATGAATACATCGACCAGTACAGAAACACAGGCGGATTCGATATCATCGGTTCCGGCAGGACAAAGCTCGAGACAGAACAGCAGTTTGCAGTAGCAGCTGAAGTCTGCAAGAAGCACGGCATCACAGCGATCGTTATCATCGGCGGCGACGACTCCAATACAAACGCAGGCGTCCTGGCTGAATACTTCGCAGCGAACAACACAGGCGTCCAGGTCATCGGCTGCCCGAAGACGATCGACGGCGACCTCAAGAACGAGGATATCGAATGCTCATTCGGTTTCGACACAGCTACAAAGACATACAGCGAACTGATCGGAAACATCGAAAGAGACGCTAACTCCGCTAAGAAATACTGGCACTTCGTAAAGGTCATGGGTCGTTCCGCTTCCCACGTCGCTCTTGAATGCGCACTTGAGACACAGCCGAACATCTGCCTGATCTCCGAAGAAGTCGCAGCGAAGAAGATGTCCCTGTCCGAACTGGCTGACAACATTGCGGATTCCGTCGCAAAGAGAGCAGCGAAGGGAATGAACTTCGGTGTTGCGATCATCCCTGAAGGCGTTGTTGAATTCGTTCCTGAATTCCGCGTACTGATCGATGAGATCAATGAACTGCTCGCAGGCGCAAAGGCTGATGAATTCAATGCCCTGCCGTCCTGGGCTGACAAGTATGCATTCATCGAAAAGGGCCTGACAAAGGAATCCATGGATGTATTCGCGATCCTGCCGCAGACGATCCAGCAGCAGCTCTTCCTCGAGAGAGACCCTCACGGAAACGTACAGGTATCCCTGATCGAATCCGAAAAACTGTTCTCCGCGCTTGTTGCGGCGAAGCTCGCTGAAAGAAAAGAAGCAGGCACATACAACGGCAAGTTCAGCCCTCTGCACCACTTCTTCGGTTATGAAGGCAGATGTGCATTCCCGTCCAACTTCGACGCGGACTACTGCTATTCCCTCGGCTACAATGCATTCATGCTGATCCAGTACGGATATAACGGATATCTCTCCAAGATCTCCAACCTGTCCAAACCGGCAGAAGAATGGGTCGCCGGCGGTATGCCCATCACAAAGATGATGAACATGGAAAGAAGACACGGCGAGGACAAGCCTGTTATCAGAAAGGCCCTCGTTGAACTCGACGGCAAACCGTTCAAATACTTCGAAGCACACAGAGCTGAGTGGGCTGAAGAGACAGCATATACATATCCGGGCGCGATCCAGTACTACGGACCTGCTTCCGTATGCGATCTCACAACAAGGACACTCGCACTCGAAAAAGGCGAATAATCCATTCTGAATACGCCGAAAGGCACAGAAACATGAATTAAGGGATACGGATCATATCAGTATGGTATGATCCGTATTATTTTTGCGGAAAACAGTATACCGATGCAGGATGCAGGGTATAATCTTAGTGAAAAAAAGGAGGTTTGTTCATGAAACAGCTGATCATTCGGGCCGATGATATCGGATACAGCGAAGCGGTCAATTACGGTATTCTGAAATCTGTTAAGGACGGACTGGTACGCAGCGCAGGCGTAATGCCGAACATGGTGTATGCCGGACATGGAGCCGATCTTCTGAAAGGGTATGATGTCTGTCTCGGCCAGCATACGAATGTATGCCTGGGCAGGCCCTGTGCCGATCCGGAACAGATCCCGTCACTCCTGCAGGAAAACGGTGAATTCAGATCCAGCAGGCAATACCGTGAGGCATTCAAAAATCATGAAGACTTTGTAAACGTTGAAGAGGCTGTCATCGAGATCGAAGCGCAGTATAAACGCTTTAAGGAACTGACCGGCAGAGAGCCTGCATATTTTGAAGCACACGCTGTAATGAGTATGAATCTCTTTAAGGCACTCGAGATCGTTGCGGATAAATATGATCTTCCGTATCAGGAAATGCGCTTTGACGGAAAACCTGCGTCTTTCCGTAAAAAGCCGATCCTCGTTCTGCCGATGGGCTCCATGTCCCCTGACTATGATCCGTTTATGTGCCTGAAAGACGGGATCCTGGATCATGCCCGTGAGGATATGCCGAATGTGGGGGTATATCATCCCGGATATATCGATGAGTATCTGCTGAATAATTCATCACTTACGGTCAACCGTACAAAGGAAGTAACGATGCTGTGTGACCCTGCAGTAAAAGAATGGCTGCTTTGCCATGACGTTGAACTCGTCACATATGCGGATGTGAACTAAAAAGGCAGACCTGCAGCTGCTGATGCCGCAGGATGAGCATTGAACACATACTGTTAACGGCAAAGGAGACAGCGCTGCTGTCTCCTTTGTGCACGTTCAATTCACTTTTCCGGTATTGACCGGTTTAATCATGCGTCGTCCTGAACAGGGATGCTGTTGACGGCGTTGTCGGGGAGAGCAGGACTTTCCCGGTGCCCCTGAATACATTGACAAGGCCTTCCCCGTTGACAGCAGAGCCGATCAGGGTCTTGGAAGATCTCTCTACCGTAAACTGAAGGGATGTCGACCAGCAGACCGCGAAACTGCCGTCGATCTTCAGTACATCATTATTCAGTTCTGCTGTGATCAGTTCCGAAGCGGGAACGTTGCTTTCAAGTGCTGCGATGCCCCTGCCGCGCAGGGAAAGGTTAAAAAGGCCCTCCCCTCCCGCAATGGCGGATGACAGGTTCGTACGTGCTGCGATCTTATGCTCGACCCTGCCGTCACACGCAAGGAACATGCCGTCTTCAATGGACATCCCGTCCCTGCCCCATTCCGCGACATCCTGCAGGATGATGTACTTGTATGTAGGCTCCAGTACGATACGTCCCGTTCCGACATATTCCGGCTTGATGGCGGATTCCTTCGTAACAGCACCTTTTACCATTTTCCCGAAGAGGTCACCGACACCTTTGACACCCGTAGTCGCGCTGACGTCGCCGATCAGCCACTGCATGGCCCCGGCCTGTGTGACCAGGGAATTTGTGCCGTCAAGGTCAACGAAAAGCTGTCTTCTCCTGACGCCCATTTCAGCCATGAAGTATTCCGTCATGGCATTCCCGGGGGCTACCGACTGGTCCTTATAATGTTCCAGAACACTGAAGTTTGCGAGCTGGGCAATGACCTTACGGTCCTCATTCGTAAAATTCGAAAGTTTTACAGACATAAGTACCTCCCTTTTCTGTATCTGAAGTATAGTATGGGCACCTGGATTAAAAAACCGCCAATATATAAAAACATGAAGATTTCATGCCGGACGGACGCTGCGGAAAGGTTCAGATCTTACGGCTGTTCGCATGCCTGCAGAGCACCGGGACAATACTGTGCAGTTCACTGTGCTAAAGTTGACTCACAGAAGGAGAAGTTTCTATGAGCAGAAAAACAGTTGTCATCTGGTCGAGTCCGAATACGGACGGTCTGACCGCATCCGCGAAGAACGCTGTCATTGCCGGCATTGAAAAGAGTGCAGGAGAATATGAAGAGATCCATCTGAACAGGAAAAAGATCTCTCACTGCGCAGCCTGCGGAAACGGATGGGGGAACTGCAGGGCAGAGGGAAAATGCATCCTGAAGGATGATTTTGCGGAAGTCTATCAGAAACTGACAGAAGCGGACGGCATCGTTTTTGTCACGGCAGTATACTGGCATGACCTGAGCGAACAGATGAAGGCATTCATGGACCGCCTGAGAAGGTGCGAAGCAGGCCATAATCATTTCCTGCAGGGGAAAAGGTGCATCCTGGCTGCCTGTGCCGGCGGAACAGGCAACGGCGCAGTGGAATGTCTTTACAGCATGGAGGAATATATCCGTCACATGCAGATGAAAGCCTGTGACCGTATTCCCGTGATCCGCTTCAACAGGGAGTACATCCTGCCGGCTCTTGAAGGGGCAGGAAAGGCATTTGCGGATATGCCGGAAGAAGCGTAAAGCCGGTATCTGCAGAAGACCGGTCCCGGTCGGAATACAAAGCGAAGAGAAAGCCGGTACACTCCGGCTTTTGATCTTTTCCGCCTGCATGTTCATAATGACTGAATCATCCGTTATCTTCTGCTATCATGGAATTCGGAAAGCGAAGGTATGAATATGAACTATGATCCTCTTTTTCAGCCGTATCCGTCGAACAGATACTGCATCACCGCAAAGAACGGTATGGTAGCCACAGGATCAAACCTGGCAACTGCCGCAGGTCTGGAGATCCTGCGCAAAGGAGGCAATGCATGCGATGCGGCCGTGGCGACTGCTGCGGCGCTGACAGTCGTTGAGCCGACAGCCAACGGACTTGGCTCCGACGCATTCGCGCTCGTCTGGGTCAAAGATAAACTCTATGGCCTGAACGGTTCCGGGATCTCGCCGAAGAACATCAGCCTTGAAGCAGTAAAAAAGGCATCTGCGGACGGCACGATGCCGAAATTCGGCTGGACGCCGGTCATGGTTCCCGGCGCAGTCGGTGCATGGGCTGAACTGGTCCGCAGATTCGGCAGACTGACACTGAAGGAAGTGCTGGCTCCCGCGATCCGCTATGCCGAAGAGGGGTACCCGCTCTCACCGATGCTGGCGGCGATGTGGGAAAGAAGTACGAAGATATTCCATCAGCGGTTTGACGGGAAAAGCGAATATGACGAATGGTTCCGTACATTTACGGATCATGGCGAATCCTATCATTTCGCGGATATCGTAACACTGAAGAACCATGCGAAAACACTGCGGCTGATCGCGGAGACCGATGCGGAAGCCTTTTATAAAGGAGAGATCGCAGAACAGTTCGTCCGGCAGTCCGAACGCGACGGCGGCTTTTTCTGCATGGAAGACCTCGCTTCCTATAAACCTGCGTGGGTCGAGCCGATCTCGGTCAATTACCGCGGTTATGACGTATTTGAGATCCCGCCCAACGGGCAGGGGATCACAGCGCTCATGGCGCTGAATATCCTGAAGGAATTTGAATTCACGCAGAAAGACTGCGCGGATACATACCATAAGCAGATCGAAGCGATGAAGACGGCATTTGCGGATTCGAAGCATTATGTGACGGATCCTTCCTGCATGGAAGTGGACTATCACCGTTTCCTGCTGCCTGAATACGGAAGGATGCGTGCTGCCGAGATCACGGAAACTGCCCGGATCCCGTCCTTCTGCGAACCGCCGAAGAGCGGCACAGTCTATCTCTGCACGGCGGACAGTGAAGGGAACATGGTCTCCTTCATCCAGTCCAACTATATGGGATTCGGTTCCGGCATCGTGCTGGAAGGCTACGGCGTCAGCCTGCAGAACAGGGGTGCTGATTTTACACTGGATCCCGCTGATGCCAATGTGCTGGCACCGCATAAAAAGTCCTACCATACGATCATTCCCGGCTTCCTCGCAAAGGACGGGAAGCCTGTCGGCCCGTTCGGTGTCATGGGCGGATATATGCAGCCGCAGGGCCATGTGCAGACAGTCATGAATATGGTCGATTTCGGCCTGAATCCGCAGATGGCGCTGGATGCCCCGAGATGGCAGTGGATGAAAGACAGGCACGTCCTGCTGGAACCCGGTTTCGACAATGCCATTGCCCAGCAGCTCGCTGCGAGGGGCCACGATATAACCATAGCCCTCAGCAGGACTTCGTTCGGCAGGGGACAGATCATCCAGAGGCTTGACAACGGTGTCCTGGTCGGCGGAACGGAAAGCAGGACGGATTCCAATGTCGCCTGCTGGTAAACCAAATCAACGGGAGATGCCATGGATATCGTGATCAAAAAGATGGAAACGGATGATGAGATACGCGGGAAGGCATATGTGCACTGTGCTTCCTGGCATGAAGCCTATGCCGGTATGATCGACAGGGATTATCTTGCCGGAATGACAACGGAAAAATGCGAAGCCATGGCTTTCCGGTGGAAGGAGAACTGCATCGTTGCGAAAGACGCAGACCAGGTCATCGGTTTCGCCGCATACGGGCATAATGATGCCGATTATCCGGAAACAGGGGAGATCACTGCCCTGTATGTCCTGTCTGCTTATTACGGCAGGGGCATCGGCCGGCGTCTGATGGAGGCAGCCCTGAAAGAACTGGGGGATCACCAATGCATCCGGCTCTGGGTACTGAAAGAAAACAGGAGGGCGATCCGGTTCTATGAAAAATGCGGTTTCCGGCCGGACGGGACGGAGGCGTATCTTGAATCCCTGAAAGCATTCGAAATAAGGATGGTCCTGCAAAAATGATCACGGTCGAAGAGATAACTGCTGCTGAAATAAACGAATTCTGGGAAAAGCATATCGCTTATCTGACGGGTGATAAGATCATCACCGATGAAGAGGATATCGAATATTTCTCGGGACAGGAATACAGGGACATACTGGAAGAACATATGAAGCGGCAGAAAGAACGTCATCATATGATCTGGTTCACAAGGGAAAAGGAACGGATCGGTGCTGCTTCCTACTGTACTTATCAGAGTGAGGACGGGAAGTGTTTCATTATGGATTTCTGGGTCTTTCCGCAATTCCGCGGGAACTGTACAGGACACCGCTGTTTTGAAGCGCTTGAAGCGTACACAAAGAAAGACGGGGCACTGTACTATGAACTCAACAGTACGAAAGAAGACTCCGTCCGTTTCTGGAGATCGCTTGGATTTACGGATAACGGGACGGATGAGTTTGATATGCCGCTGCTGATCAGAAGGTAGGCGGGTGTATCTGTACTTTTCCGCAAATTGTGTACATAATTAACGGGTAATTACAGGAGAAAAAGCATGAAGGAATTATGGAATCTGTACTTCGCCTGGTTCAAAATGGGACTGTTTACCTTCGGCGGCGGTTATGCGATGCTGCCGATGATCCAGCGCGAAGTCATTCAGAAATATCACTGGGCAACAGATGATGAGATCATGGATTATTACGCGATCGGCCAGGTAACGCCGGGCATCATCGCAGTCAATACAGCCACGTTCGTCGGCTATAAGGTCAGGGGCGTCATCGGCGGCATCGTCGCAACGCTCGGCGTCGTATCGCCTTCGATCATCATCATTTCATGCATTGCCGGACTGATCCAGAATTTCTCGGATCTGGTCATCGTGCAGTCGGCACTGAAGGGCATCCAGGTCGCTGTATGCGTGCTGATGGTCCAGGCGATCATCGGCCTGTATAAAAAAGGCGTGAAAGACATACCGACATTTTTGATCTTCCTGGGTGCGTTCTTTCTCTGCACATTTACAGATGTCTCGACCGTATGGCTCGTCGTGCTTGCCGGCGTCATCGGCTATGTGATGTATACGGTGAAACTGAAAAAGGGAGGTGAGGCGAAATGATGACTTATCTTCTGATGTGCTGGGAATTCTTCAAGACAGGCCTGTTCGCAGTCGGCGGGGGACTTGCGACGATCCCTTTCCTGAAAGAGATGTCCGCCAGGTACGGCTGGTTCACGATCGATAAGCTGACGACGATGATCGCTGTCAGTGAAAGTACGCCCGGGCCGATCGGCATCAATATGGCAACGTTTGTCGGCTATGAGATGTTCGGCATCGCCGGCGGCATCGGTGCCACGCTTTCGCTGGTCCTGCCGAGCCTGATCGTCATCTGCATCATTGCCGGCATGCTCGCAAAATTCAAGGAAGCGAAAGTCGTGCAGGGTATCTTTACAGGCCTCAGGCCTGCTGTCGTGGGCTTTATCCTCTCCGCGGTACTGAGCATCTTCCTGCTCGCACTGTTCCGTGTGGACGCATGGAAGGCATCCGGTGTCCTCACAGACCTGTTTAACTTCAAGGCACTGATACTCTTTGCGGTATTGATGGCCTTCTATGAGTACCAGCCAAAGCTCAGCAAAAGCAAAAAAAAGCTGCATCCGATCTTCCTGATCGCGATCGCCGCGGCTGCCGGAGTCATTGCCGGATTCTGATCCCTGCTGCCGCAGGGATTTTCTGAAAAGAAAGGGGTATATATGATATACACAGAGACTTTTTCATGCATGCGGGATGAACTGACGATCCGCGGCACGATGTTCACAAATGTCAGACCGGTGGAAATGACCAGACCGCTGCCTGTTGCCATTGTCAGTCACGGGTTCATGGCAAACCAGAGATCGGTGAAGGCGTATGCGGAACATCTCGCAGGGATGGGCTATGCGGCATTTACATTTGATTTCTGCGGCGGATGCCTCCGGGGCACAAGCGAAGGAAAAACGACTGCGATGTCGGTGCTGACGGAAAAAGAAGATCTGAAAGCTGTAGCCCGTTACGCCAGATCACTGGTGTTCACGGATCCGGAAGACCTGCTCCTGATGGGCTGCTCCCAGGGCGGTTTCGTATCCGCACTGACGGCAGAGGAACTGCATGCATCAAAGCTGATCCTGTTCTATCCGGCTTTCTGCATACCCGATGACGCCAGACGCGGCAGTATGATGTTCGCAAGATTTGATCCGTCGGCGGTACCGGAAACCTTCAAATGCGGGCCGATGAAGCTCGGACGGATCTATCCGGAAGACGTAATGGACATGGATCCGTACAAAGAGACAGTGAATTACACCGGCGACGTGCTGATCGTGCACGGTACAAACGATAAGATCGTCGATGTATCCTATGCGGAGCAGGCGTACGAAGCATATAAAAACGCGCAGTCCGGCAGGATCGCATCGCTGCATATCCTGCGGCATGCAGACCATGGCTTCAGAAAGGATGAAGACAGGAATGCGCTGTATGCGGTCGACAGGTTCATCGAAAGAAAACAGGAGATCCTGACTGCCGATATCGAGCTGACAGACAAACTGCTGCGGAAGACCGGCAGGGTCACAGCCGAACTTACGATGCCTTTCAGAGGCACTGCGGAAAGTGAACTTTTCCGGGGCATGATCAATCCCGGTGCAGCGCTGGTGCAGGATACGAAAAGGGGGAAGCCCGTGCAGAGCAGGATGGATTTTTACGCCCAGGGCCAGGACTGCGCCGGCAAGAACTGCGAGATCCGTGTGATCTGCACAGCGGATAAAGACGGGAAATGGAAGGCTGTCCTGACTGCCGACAGCGAAGCTCTTTCGTTCCTGAACGACACGGTCTGCGAAGCCAATGCCGAGTATGAAAGAAAAGGCATGCGGATGCGGATCTATGCTTCGGCACAGGACTGCAGGAAGGTTGCAGAAAAAAGCGCATGAATATGAGCGCAATCTGATATAATACCAAGAGTGCAGAAATTTCTGCTTTATAAGGAGGATGGATCATGGCTGAAGAAATGAAAAACACTGTATCAGAAGAAGCCAATGAGAACCGCAACTTTATCTATAACGCCATCAAAGAGGATATCGCACCGGGCGGCCAGTTTGAGGGTATGACCGTTCATACGCGTTTCCCGCCGGAACCGAACGGCTATCTCCATATCGGTCACTGCAAAGCGCTGTGCATCGATTTCGGAATGGCTGAGAAATTCAACGGTATCTGCAACCTGAGAATGGATGATACAAACCCTGCGAAGGAAGATACGGAATATGTAGACGCGATCGAACAGGATATCCACTGGCTCGGTTTCGACTGGGGGGACAGGTTCTTCTACGGTTCCGATTATTTTGAAAAAGACTATGAATATGCGGTCGAACTGATCAAAAAAGGCCTCGCGTATGTATGCGAACTGACACCGGACCAGATGCGGGAATACAGGGGCGACCTTTCCACACCGGCAAGATCCCCGTACAGGGACAGACCTGTTGAAGAGAACCTCAGGCTGTTTGAAAAGATGAGGAACGGTGAAGTTGAAGAAGGAAAGATGACGCTGCGCGCAAAGATCGATCTTGCCAGCGGCAACTTCAACATGCGTGACCCCGTCATCTACAGGATCCGCTATATCAGCCATCACCGTCACGGTACAAAGTGGTGCATCTACCCGATGTATGACTTCGCACACCCGATCCAGGACGCGCTGGAAGGCATCACGCATTCCCTGTGCTCCCTGGAATATGAAGACCACAGACCCCTGTACAACTGGGTCGTTGAGAATGTCACGATCCCGTATCATAAACCCAGGCAGATCGAATTTGCACGCCTCGGCATCGACCATACCGTCATGTCGAAGAGGAAGCTCAGACAGCTCGTGGAACAGGGTTATGTGTCCGGATGGGACGATCCGCGGATGCCGACGCTGTGCGGCCTGCGCAGAAGGGGCTATACAGCTGCTTCGATCCGGAATTTCTGTGATTCCATCGGTGTTGCGAAGAATACGAACGTCATCGAATTCGCAGAACTCGAAAGATGCCTGCGTGATGACCTGAACCTGAAAGCGGAAAGGACGATGGCTGTCCTGCACCCTGTCAGACTGACAGTGACGAACTACCCGGAAGGCCAGTCCGAGACATTTGAAGTGGAAAACAACCCGACTGATCCTTCACAGGGAACACATACGATCACATTCAGCAGGCATCTGTGGATCGAAGAAGACGACTTCCTCGAAACACCGATCCCCAAATACAAGAGGATGTATCCGGGCAATGAAGTCCGTCTGAAAGGCGCTTACCTCGTCACATGCACAGGCTGCGTAAAGGATGAGGACGGCAATATCATGGAAGTGCTCTGTGAATATGATCCGCAGTCCAGGGGCGGCGATCCCGCGGACGGCAGAAAAGTCAAAGGCGCCACGATCCACTGGGTAGACAGTGAGAACTGCCTCGATGCGGAAGTCCGTCTCTATGACAACCTGTTCAGCGACCCGATGCCGGATGCGCCGGGCAAGGATTTCCTGCAGGCGATGAATCCCGAGAGCCTGACGATCCTGAAGAACTGCAAGGTCGAGAGCTCCATGAAGGAGATCGCAGAGGAATTCGATCAGCGCGAGAACCGTACAGGTACGAACGCCCCGACATTCCAGTTCATGCGTGTCGGCTTCTTCTGCCTTGACAACAAGGACTGCACGGCAGACCACCTTGTCTTCAACAGAAGCGTATCCCTGCGCGCAAGCTTTAAAAAGTAAACATGGAAAATGCTGTTCCCGGAAACGGGAGCGGCTTTTTTGATCCTTTTGCCCGTACTTCCGGGATCTGTATGCAGGAGGAAGCAGCCGGATCTTCCATACGGACAGTAATCTGTTCAAAGACACCCTGTATTAAGCACTTCTTAAATATTTCGGTACCGTAATATCTTGACGCGCTGCATGCTTCTGCTATATTTATTATGGTACCGAAATAAAAAGGAGGATAATAAATGGAAAAAACAATTGACGAAATACTGTTTGAGAAGTTCCGCGAGGTCCGGAAACTGAGCAGGCCGCATCCGCCGGTCCGGCCGCCGCATCCCGGATGCGGACCGGAAGGGATGCGCCGCCATGAGAGACATCATGAGCACGGTATGCCCCGTCCCGGTTTCCTCGGCAGGGAACGCGTACTGACAGTGCTGCTGGAAAGTGAAACGGGCATGCACCAGAAGGATATCCTGCAGCGCATGCATATCCATCCGTCTTCACTTTCCGAACTGATCGACAAGCTTGAATCAGACAGGTATGTGGAGCGCACTGTCGATCCGGAAGACAGACGTGCAACACGCATCACCCTGACGGAAAAGGGCAGGGCGCGCGCTTACGAAGTCAGCGACCAGAAGAAGAGCCATGCGGCCGAAATGTTCTCCGCACTGAGCGAAGAGGAAAAAACGCAGCTGCTCGTCCTTCTTGACAAGATCCTCAGCAGTGCAAAGTGACGCGAATGCGGACATGTTCCGCATTTTTATTGTGTATATGTCATAATGGATGCAGAGAGGTTCTTTGTATGCATAAGGTGATATCGAAAGTCTATACCGTTACGGATCTTCCGTTTACTTCGGTCTCTTCCGATGCGTTCGTATCCGGTGATCATGAGAAGGATATCCGAAAGAGGATCCAGCAGGTCATCGAAGAGGAAGCCCCGATCACGGAATGGCTCCTGATCAAGCGCGTGATCAACAGCTTCAATATCTGGAAAGCCGGGACGAACATCCGCACATATATGAAAAAGATCCTGGACTCGATGCCGCTGCATACGACGCAGGATCCGGAACAGGTCATCTACTGGAAACGGAACCAGGATAAGACCTACAGTGTTTTCAGACTGTTCGGCAGGGATGAGCTTGCCTGCAGGGATGCCCTGCAGCTGCCGTGCGCGGAATGCGCAAATGCCGTTGTTTATACAGCAAACAGGCAGCCCGGCCTGACCATGGATGAACTGGTGAGACAGACTGCCCTGCTGATGGGATATACAAGGATCGGCTCCAATGTAGGCAAAAAGATGAATGAAGCCGTCCGGTTTGCCCTGAAAAAGAAATGGATCAAAGGCGGTGCGGGCGGCTATACAGCTGTCTAGAGTTTCCGGTATCCTTTTTCGATCTTGTTTTTGACAGTGCCTTTGTCGGCTTTGCCGAAGCCGAGGGGGAATCCTTCCGTACAGATGAGGACCCATCCTTTACAGTCTTCAGAAATACGGATCGTTTCACCCTTCAGGAATTTTTCCGTACGGATATCATCCGGCTTCAGATCGACGGTCTGCCGGAAATCACTGCTCTTCAGGGAACAGGCAAGATGCTGGGAAGGTTCGAACCTTCCTTTTTTTACGGTCCCCAGCAGGAGGCCGGAACGGATCACGCGGATGCCCGCATGACCGAATCCGGTTCCGGGCAGGAGGTACAGCTTCTCATTCTGCAGGAAATATGTACCGTGCAGAGGCCTGTTCAGATATTTTTGGAATTCTGCGAACTCTGCCGGCGGCTTTCCCGCTGTGCTTACAGACGCTCCGGTACTGCAGCTGCCTTCTTTTTTCAGCAGCGCCGCAAAATGGCCTTCACCGTTCACCCTGTGCGGATAGATGCGGACACAGTTTTCCGTACCGGGAAGGATACCGGGTGCGAATCCCGCGTACCGGTCAGCAACAGGCAGGATCACAGCGTCGGGATATTCATGCAGGAGGTCTGTGATGACCTCCTCATTTTCCTTTACGGAGAATGTGCATGTCGAATACAGCATCATCCCGCCGGGCTTCAGCATCTTCCATGCATGCCGGACGATCTCTTTCTGCAGCGGCGCGTAATACGAACTGTCACGCTCCAGCCAGGATGTGACCAGGGAAGGCTCCTTGCGGAACATGCCTTCACCCGAG
Organism: Solobacterium sp.; assembly: GCA_024698805.1. Classification (GTDB taxonomy): domain Bacteria; phylum Bacillota_I; class Bacilli_A; order Erysipelotrichales; family Erysipelotrichaceae; genus Bulleidia. The sequence goes on along the minus strand of JAILQT010000048.1, from coordinate 15,662 downwards.
CAGGGAGCATCCACGAGGATCCTGTCAAAATACGCCGGATACTTGACGGAAAGGTCACGCAGGTCGCTGCTGATGATATAGATATTATCGATGCCTGCCCGTTCGCAGTTTTTCAGCGTCGCATTCTGCCTCGAAGCGCTGATGTCATTGGAGACAAGAAGACCGGTATGATCCAGTTTTGCGGCAAGGGCTGTTGTCTTTCCCCCGGGTGCGGCACATGCGTCAAGAATGATATCCCCCTTTTCGACAGGGAGCAGGGAAGCCGGACACATCGCGCTGGCTTCCTGCAGATAATAAAGACCTGCGTAATAGAACGGATGCGTCGAAGGGCGGTCTTCCTCTGTGTAATAAAATCCTTCCCGGCACCAGGGGACAGGCGTCAGGTGGAAAGGGGATATCCTCTGAAACTCTTCGGGGGATATCTTCAGTGTATTGACACGCAGGCTCTTCGTATGCGGCTTCTCAAAGGAAGCGAGATAAGTTTCGGCCTCATCCCCGAAGAGTTCACGGATCTCATGGATATATTTCTGCGGCAGTTCCATGCCGGCATCATATCACAGGGAAAGAAAAAGTGAGAAGCCTTTCTGAACTTCTCACTGCAATTTCAGATCATCTTCTTTGATCCAGCCGATCTTTCTCTCGATCTCACAGAAGATATACGAGAGGACTGCCGGGAGGACAAAGCAGATCAGGACCAGTCCGGCCCAGTCGGCAGCGCCGATCGAGGAACGGACGCCTTCCTGGATCTCATTCATCCAGCCGGTATATACGCCGATCTGTCCGACAAGGCCGCAGGTGCCCATGCCTGAGGCAACGGCAGGACCGTTCATCTGCATTTTGAAGACCATTGTCGCAACAGGACCGGTGATCGCGGACGCGAGGATCGGCGGGAGCCAGATCTTCGGGTTTTTCAGGATATTGGACATCTGCAGCATGCTGGTGCCGAGCCCCTGGCTGACCAGGCCGCCGATACCGTTCTCCTTAAAGGACATGACGGCGAAGCCGACCATCTGCGCGCAGCATCCGGCTACGGCAGCGCCTCCTGCAAGGCCTGTCAGGCTGAGCGCGGCGCAGATCGCGGCGGAACTGATCGGAAGCGTAAGTGCTATGCCGACAAGTACGGATACGAGCATGCCCATCAGGAACGGCTGCAGTTCGGTCGCCCACATGATCAGGGCTCCCAGCGAACTGGCTGCTTTGCCGATGGCAGGGGCGAACAGGACACTGAGCAGGCATCCGGTCAGGATCGTCACGGCCGGCGTGACGATGATATCCACTTTTGTTTCTTTTGATACGAGCTTTCCGATCTCGCATGCGGCGATCGCGATGAAATAGACGGAAAGGGGACCTCCTGCTCCGCCGAGCGTATTCGCGGCGGAACCGACAGCGATCAGGGAGAAGAGTACGAGCTGCGGGGCATGCAGGGCATAGCCGATGGAGACTGCCATGGCAGGTCCTGCGACGCTCTTGGCGAAATCACCTGCCTGCACAAGGAAATCGATATGCAGCGATGTGCCGAGCGTGGAGATGATCGTTCCGATCAGAAGGGACGCAAACAGTCCCTGTGCCATTGCGGACAGCGCGTCGATCGCATAGCGGTGCGCGGTGATCTCTACATCCTTTTTATGAAGATAAGCAAGTACATCTGCCATAGTTTTATCCTCCTGCAATACTTTTATACACGATATTTTTCCGTTTGTATAGTCAAAATGACTATATCTATGAAATGTAACCGCATACAGTTAAAAATAATTAAAAAAACGATGTTTCTTTCTGCTATAATCCTGTACGTAAAGGAGAAAAGAGTTATGGATAGCAACAAACGTCCCGAAAATATGGAGAGGATCACCACAGCTGAACTGGCTGAAGCATTCATCGAAGAACAGGTCAAAGCGATCAGGGAACAGGTCAAGGACGGGAAAGTGCTTCTCGCACTGTCCGGCGGCGTTGACTCATCCGTTGTCGCAGCGCTCCTGATCAAAGCGATCGGCAGGAACCTGGTCAGCGTGCATGTCAATCACGGCTTCCTGAGAAAGGGTGAACCGGAACAGGTCATTGAAGTATTCAGAAACCAGCTGAACGCGAACCTGATCTATGTCGATGCGGCTGACCGCTTCCTGGATAAGGTCGCAGGCGTTTCCGATCCCGAACAGAAGAGACATATCATCGGCGAAGAATTCATCAAGGTGTTTGATGAAGAAGCAGCCAAGCTTGAAGGAATTCACTTCCTGGCACAGGGGACGATCTATCCCGATATTCTCGAAAGTGAAAAAGGTATCAAAGCACATCACAACGTAGGCGGCCTGCCGGAAGAGATGAACATGGAACTCGTTGAACCGGTAAAGCTCCTGTTCAAGGATGAAGTCAGGGTCGTCGGCAAAGCCCTCGGTCTTCCGGACAACATGGTCTACCGTCAGCCGTTCCCCGGACCCGGTCTCGCAGTCAGATGCCCCGGTGCGATCACAAGGGACAGACTGGAAGCGGTCAGGGAATCCGACGCGATCCTGCGCGAGGAATTCGCAAAGAACGGTCTCGCAGGAAAAGTCTGGCAGTACTTTACAGTCGTGCCTGATTTCAAATCCACCGGCATCAAAAACGGCAAACGTACATTTGACTGGCCGTGCATCATCCGTGCCATCAACACGACCGACGTTATGGAAGTTACAGTCGAACATCTGTCGGAAGAACTGATCGATACGCTCGTAACACGCATCACGACAGAGGTCGAAGGGATCAACCGTGTGCTCATCGACTACACACCGAAGCCTCCCGCAACAGTAGAATACGAATAATACCGGTAAGCCCTGCATAGTGATATGCGGGGCCTTATTTTCCGTTACAGCTGATCCGGTGTCCTTGAATTCATGAAAGGATAAATGAGGATCACCTGCCGTGAAGGACATGCGCTGGGCATCAGAAGCGTATATTTGCGGCAAATATACTATGATGAAACCGGTCTTCACTTTATTTCGTTTTATTTGTTAAAAAAAGGTATTGCATTTCATGAAAAGAATAATGATTCTTGGCGGAGCTGAAGCGCAGGTCCCTATTATCCAGGCAGCTAAAAAAGAAGGATATTATGTCATAGTATGCGACTGGACAACGACAAATCCGGGAATAAAATATGCAGATAAGCACTATCCGGTCAATACAATGGACAGGGATGCCGTGACCAGGATTGCCGTTGCGGAGAAGATAGACGGGGTGATCTCAAATTCAGAACCGGCCATGCTGAATGTTTCTTATATTGCTGAGGAACTTCATCTGCGGGGCAATCCCGTATCCGGGCTGGAAATACTGCTGTCGAAAGACAGGTTCCGCTCACTGCAGGAAGAAGCCGGCGTATATGCGCCGAAACACTATAAAGTATCAAATGAGGAAGACTTCCTGAAAACGGCAGCCGGAATGCAGTTTCCTTTTGTCGTAAAGCCTGTCGCCAGCTCCGGAAGCAGGGGGACGGCCAAGGTCCTGTCTTATGATGAGGAAGAGTTAAAAAAGATATACAGGATCAATTCGGATTATTCCAGGGATAACTGCTGCACGATCGAGGAATATGTAGAGATGCCTTCCTTAACAGTGATCGAAGGCGACCTGTTTGTTTTAAATAAGGAGATCCTGTGGGACGGGCTGTTCTTTAACACAAGAAGCACTGTCACCCCGAACATCCCGATGACCTATTCGATCCCTTTCAGGACAGATCCGGAAAAAATGGCTGTGATCAAAAATACCCTGACCAGGCTCCTTGATGCGGCAGACTTTACATTCGGCGAACTGAATGTGGAGATGTATTTTACAGAAGATGACCGGTTATTTGTGATCGAGATCAACCCAAGACAGGGCGGGGCAGGCATTCCGGCGTTTATTTTCAGGCACTGCGGTGTTGATATGTACAGGCTGCTTGTAACGACTGCAGTAAAGGATGACCGGTATTTTCATTCCCTGAAGCAGTTTGACCGGGAATGTCATTATATGATCCGGCATTCCGTATTTGCGCATTCAGCCGGTGTTTATAAAGGGATCAGCTGTGCGCCGGCTATTCAGAAGTATGTGACGAATATTGAGGAACGGATCGTACACGGCGACAGGGTCGAAGCAGGTGAGAACGGGACAAACGTCCTGGCATTTGTCGATCTCGAATTCGGGTCGTATGAATTGCAGCATCAGTACTGTGAAGATATTGAAAGCTATATCAGCCCTGTTATCGCCGATGAGTAACGCATGAACTGTAATCTCTTAAAACATGAACTCATAATAAGCCCTTTGCATTGCGAACCTCAATGCATGGGGCTTTTGCTTATTTCATGGATCACTGCAGCCAAGATCCTGCTCAGAATCACAGAGTGCCGTCAATTATGTCAAAATGCATTTCAATATAGTCATTTTCCTGCAAAATGACTGTATTGGACCCGGTACATGCTGCTTCGTGCATTACGGCATGTACCTTTTTTATGCCGGTTTTTTGGGTATATATTCCGTTCCGCGGGGACAGTATCCTGTAACTGTAAACAGGCAGCAGCCGTATATTTCCTCATTGACCGTTCCGTGCGGAACGAAAATATGATGGATAAAAGGCTTTCTGTATTTGAAAAGAAAGGAACAGTTTCAGATGGTAGTGAATCTATACCGGATCAGTGAGATCTGCCTGCTGACAGGCGTTACAAGAAAAACACTGTTTTATTACGACAGGACAGGACTCCTCAAGCCCACGGAGCGGGCAGGCGTGCAGAATCATAAACTGTATGACGAAAAACAGCTGGAGAGGCTGAAGCGGATCATTGATTTCCGGGAAGCAGGCCTGAAGGTCGAAGAGATCAGGACCCTGCTGGATGACGACCAGTGCGAGCCGAGGAAGATCTACGAACAGGCTTTGAAAAGGCTGGAATGCCAGCAGGAGGAAAAGGCCAGGGAGATCCGCAACCTGCTGAAACTGCTGAACGATACAGACTGACACAAAGGAGGGCGGAACATGATGAGAAGGGTAAAACCGAAGAAAAGCAAAAAGGGATGGATCATCGCGGCAGTCGTGATCATGATCCTGCTGGCAATGCCGAAAGGTTCAAAAAACAAAGGCAGCGATACCGCTTCGAAACAGGAACCGGTGCAGGAAACGGCGGAAACAGCGCCCGCTGCCGAAGAAACGGCGGAAGAGATCGACGCACAGTTCAAGGAGAATGTAGATACCTGCGAGCAGTTCCTGACAGCGTATGCGGCACTGCTCAAAAAGATCAGCGACGGCGATACATCAGCGGAGACAATGGAAACGTATTCGCAGGCTCTTGAGAACTACACAAAGGTCAGTGAATGGCTGAATTCCGTCGACAGGGACAAACTGAATGCGGCGGAGGCAGCGTACTATAACGATGCGATGGTGAGAATGGCAGGCAAACTGACGGAGATCGCTGCGTTCAAGCCTGCGGAGACTGCAGCCGAACCGGAAGAAGAAACGGCAGATGAAAGCTATATCGATCCGGAATTCAAGGCGGCGATGGACAGTTATGAAGCATTCTTTGATGAATACATCGAGCTTACGAACCGGATCAGCAGCGGGAACTCCTCGGCGGATACAATGATGCAGTATGCGAACTACATGGCGAAATACGCGGACGTCATGCAGAAGCTTGAAGACATCAATGAGGATGAACTGACAGCGGCGGAACTTCTGTATTATGAGGAAGTGATGCTCCGGATCACGCAGAAGTTACAGGCGCTCAACTGACAGGAGGAAGGCAATCATGCCTTCTTTTTTTGCGCAAAAAAAGCCGGGTCAGACCCGGCAGGATGATCTCAGAGTATTTCCCCGTTGGATTCGCAGACTTTCTGATACCAGAAGAAGGAATCCTTGCGGTAACGGTCCAGCGTCCCGTTTCCTTCATCGTCCTTATCCACATAGATGAAGCCGTAGCGTTTGCGCATCTCGCCTGTCCCGGCAGAGATCAGGTCGATGCATCCCCACGGCGTGTAGCCGAGAATGTCGATGCCGTCGATGCGGATCGCTTTTTCGATCTGCTGGATGTGTTTCCGCAGATAATCGACACGGTAAGGGTCATGGATCACGCATGTGCGTTTCCCGTCTGCTTCCGACCATACCGGCTCATCGATCCCGCCGTACCCGTTTTCGACGATCCACAGCGGCAGCTGGTAGCGGTCATACAGTTCGTTGCAGACCGAGCGCAGGCCGACCGGGTCGATCTGCCAGCCCCATTCATTCTTCTCAAGATACGGGTTCGGCACATCCTTCCCCTGGTCGCCGGTCATCGCAACGGATACCCCGGCTTTGGAGACAGATGAGAAATAATAGCTGAAGCCAATGAAATCAACGGTGCCTCTCTTCAGGATCTCCGCATCTTCTTCACGGATATCCAGCCGGATCCCTTCCCGTTCAAACTCCTTCAGCTTGTACGCCGGATAATATCCCCGGCACTGCACATCGCAGTACCACTGGATGTTGTGAAGGGACAGCAGGTTGTTCAGGTACGTATCCGGGTCGCAGTTGAGCGGATACACGGCACCGTAGGCGATCATCATCCCGATCCGGTTATCCGGATCGGCTTCGTGCCCGGCGATGACAGCTCTGGCGCTGGCAAGGAATACATGGTACAGGGCCTGATGGAACTCATTGGGGTCATCGGTCACGATGCCGAGCTTGTTCCAGTCCAGCATGCAGTTGATCTCATTGAATGTTTTCCAGTATTTCACCAGTCCTTTGAAACACGTAAAGCATGTCCGGCAGAAACGCTCAAAATGCCCGACCGTATCCCTGTCTGTCCAGCCGCCTTTCTCATTGGCAAGATACAGGGGCAGGTCGAAGTGGTTCAGTGTGACCAGGGGTTCGATCCCGTACCGCTTCAGTTCGGTGAACACATCACGGTAGAACCGGATCCCTTCCTCATTCGGCTCAGCTTCCGTACCGTCCGGGTACAGCCTTGTCCAGCTGACGGACATGCGGAAACAGCGGAAGCCCATTTCCGCGAACAGAGCGATGTCTTCTTTACATCTGTGATAGAAATCAACAGCCTGGTGGGAAGGATAATACCTCCCGTCTTCCAGTATCCCTTTTGAGCCTTTCCCCATCGGCTCAAACCTGGTCGCTTCCTTATGCACGCCGCTGCTGTCGGTATAGGTCACTGTCCTTTTCCTTGTGCGTGATCCGGCTGTGCGGACATCCTGCGTCGACAGGCCCCTGCCGCCTTCGTCATATCCGCCTTCATACTGATTCGCGGCTGTTGCGCCGCCCCACATAAATCCCTTTGGAAATCCCATGATATGAACCTCGCTCTTCCTGTTAATTCTAACATACTGAAAAAGAATCTTAATAAACACGGGACAGGATATCATGGAAATACGGTTTGTGTTTTCGTATAATTTATGTGCTTTAGACAGATAAAGACAAGGAGAATAAAAATGTTCAGAACAAGAAAGATTCTGCCTGCAGGCTGCGCTGCCGTACTGGCACTGTCCGCCCTTGCAGGATGCTCATCCGGCAGTAAGGCTGAGGCTTCCGGAACGGATCTGAAAGAAAAACTGAAGGCACTGACCGCGACGGAAAAAGAACTGGGTCTTGAGGACCGGTATGCCTCTGCAGCGGATATCCAGGACGGTTCCCTTGATCCGGAACTCATTGGCACATGGAAGACAGCGAAAGGCGACCTTACCTATTATTTCCTCGAAGACGGGACAGCCTATGCGGAAAGCGCCGATTACGGAAGCTCCGAACCGCTGCCTTATACATGCATCACACTGGATGACAGAAAGATCATCTGCGAAGAGATGTCCGGCATCAGCTACGGGGAAGACGGGAGCGAAGAAGAATTCTTCCAGATGTCCTATTTCGCATATCAGATCGAAAATGATGCGCTGTATCTCGTAGCTGTTGATTCACCGCAGGAATACACGAACAGTTCCGCGAATACGGTCATCGCCCTCTATAAAGACGGCAGCGAAACAAAGCCGGCTGTCTCCGTAAAATCCCTGTACGGTAAATGGACAGGGGATTACGGCACGATCGTCATCGATGAAAACGGCCTGACAGTCAAAGACGGACCGGACGATGTGAACGGGACTTATGCAGTCAGCGTCAATGAGCAGGGGGACCTGGTCGTTGAAAAAGACGGGAGATCGACGGTCTATCCGTTTGCGCTTGCATACTGCCGCGACTATTCCGACACACTCGAAGTGACCGGTACGGAATATGCCCTGGCGCTGTACTATATCGGCACGGATGAGAATGACCGGCCGAACCTCGCCGGCGTTATGTCCGACTGGCATGCCGAGTATGACTATGATGAGTTCCGGTTTGATTTCTCTGCGAGATCACCGGCAGAATAACAGGATATTCCAGGAAAGCGGGCGACCGCTTTTTCTTTGGGAACAGTTGTTTTCCTTACAGAAAAAAGGCCGGGACCCTGGCGGATCCCGGCCTTCCGGCTGTTATTCGGGCTGTACGAACCTGTAGGAGGGAACTTCCTCTTCCAGCAGGTATCGGACGAAATAATCGATCTTCCTCCGGATGAAATACGGGTTTGCCGGGACATTGTGATTGGTCCGCGGCAGGATGAGGAAGTCAAAGTCCTTATCTTCTTCGATCAGCGCATCGATGAGACGGATCGACTGCGACATCGCGACGTTGTCATCCATCGCGCCGTGAACGATATACAGCTTTCCTTTCAGATTCTTCGCAAGCGAGGTGTTGTCGCCTTTGATATAGATGTCTTTTTTGTACAGGCCGTAATAGGTCTCTGTCCACTGGTTGTTGTACATCCTCTGGTCATGATTGCCGGCAGACGATACGCCGACCTTGTATGTGTCCGGGTATTCCAGCATTGCGCGCGATGTCGCGCATCCGCCGCCGGAATTGCCCCAAATGCCGGCCCTGTCCAGATCCAGGAACGGATACATCTTCTTCAGCTTCGGCAGGACGGTCACATGGTCCTTCAGACCGGCGCATCCGTGGATATTCTCGTAGCTGACATTATGGAATTCCTTGCCGCGGCCGGGCGTGCCGATCCCGTCGAGGATGATGCCGGCGAAACCGAGCTGGGCAAATTCTTCAAGACCGCCCATGATCTCCCTGCCCTCGATCTTGCCGCTGGACGCAAAGGCTTTCGGGACATTGTAGCACTGCATGCCGCCGTAGATATAATCGATAAACGGGTAAGTCTTTGACGCATCGAATCCCCGCGGCCTGACCAGGATGCCGTACAGTTCTGTCTTATCGTCATCCGCAGTTACATGGAAACGTTCCGGCAGGATATATCCCCTGGCGAGCAGGTCGCTGATATCCGCACGTACTAGTTCCCGGATGAGCGTGCCGTCTGTTTTCCGCAGTTCCGTGACCGGCGGCAGGTCGACCCTGCTCCAGGTATCGACGAGCATGTCATTGATGACGGTGCACCTGTGCATGCCGTCGCCGGGGGTCAGGATCTCAAAGGAGCTTCCGTCATAATGCGCGCGGCAGACAAGCTGGTAATACGGATCGCTCGTGCAGGAGAGGGAGCTTGCATAGAAATAGATGTATTCATTCACATCATCCGCATAGATCAGTTCCCCGACGATGCAGTCTGCAGGGGTGACTGCGTTCAGCAGTTCCTTCGTGCGCACATCATAGCGGAAAAGGCGGGCAAAATTGTCGCGTTCGCTCTGCCACAGCAGGATCTTCCTGTCTTCACTCATATAATTCGAAGCGTTGTATCCGCCGAATCCGTCCAGCTGGCCGTAGGTGCGTATATTCAGGAACGTTTCCGCTTTTTCCCTGTATACCGTTTCCGTGCTCCCGTCCGGACGCATGATGATGAATGAAGCGGCTTTGTTGCCCCTTGCGATCAGAGTTGTATATGCAGCACTGCTGTCTTCCAGCCATTTGACGCTGCTGTATCCGTCGGAGAGAAGCGGCCCGCCTGCAGGCTGGGGCGCCATATCCGCCTTCGTGACGGTGTTCTTCACCGCATCGGCGATGTAATAGTACGCAAGCGGGATATCCTCATCTTCCGGGAAACCGCATTTGTAGGTATGCAGCCGCGGACGGATGCTTTCGCGTGTATCTTCATCGTAGGACTGGATGATATACAGGTCCTTTACATTCCGCTGGTCGAGCTTATATGTCACGAAGCGGGAAGAGTCCGGCGACCAGAGGACATCCGGTACGATGGGTTCCCCCTTGACGCGGTCTGTGATATAACCGCTGTATTCCGCAATGGAAGCGTATGCGAAATCCTTTTCACCGTCATAGGTAAGCCTTGTCTCTTCCGATGTCTCCGTATTGCGGATCCACAGGTCATGATCCCTGACGAAGACTTCTTTCTTTTTGTCCGGCGATACGGAAACAGCACGTTTCTGATGGAATCCTTCCCTGACCAGTTCGTTTGTTTCGAAACGGAAAATATAGTCATAGTCTTCGTATACGAAGCGCGCAGCACCGTCCTTTGCTTCACAGGATGTGAAAGAGATCCTGTCTGTCTGCAGGGCTGCCTTAAGGGCTTCATGATCAAAGAGATCCTTTTCCGAACCGTCATTCGTATCAACGATGCGGAAGGTCACGCTGACATCATCGCCGTCCCTTGTCTCGAGTGCATAATAAAAGTGATCGTCATCGTATTTCCGGATCACAGGCTCTTCGTTGAGAACGGCATGTCTGACATTCCACGGCAGCAGTTTTTCCGCAGCCATGTATTTCGCAGTCATATCACTCATGGGAAAACCTCCTCAGTGTCTCAATTGTATAATAAGCATCCCCGATAAAAAAGACATACGCTATAATTGGTATCAAAGAGGGTTTCAGTATGACTAATTTTGACAAGGATCTGTTTATCAGGCATCTGCAGGGTATGGTGCAGATACCGACAGTCTCCAGCAAAGATCCCGAACAGACACGTACGGAAGAATTCTTCCGCCTGCACCGGTATCTTGAAGAAGCTTATCCGCTCGTACACAGAACAATGAAAAGAGAGATCATCGGCAAATGTGCGCTCCTGTATACGTGGAAGGGCACAGGCAGGTCCGAACAGCTGCCGCTGCTGATGACGGCACACCAGGATGTCGTTCCCGAGGGCGATCACTCCATGTGGAAATACCCGCCTTTTTCCGGCCATCTGGATGAAGAAGGCATTCTCTGGGGAAGGGGCACCACAGACTCCAAATGCAATATCCAGGCGTATATGGATGCCCTGGAACTGCTGATCGCCGAAGGGTTCCTGCCTGATTATGACCTGTATCTCGCTTTCGGCTATAACGAAGAGATCATGGGCGGGGAAGGCGCAGCCGGACAGCTCCTGCATGACGAACTGGAAAGAAGAGGGGTGCGCCTCGGCATGGCGATCGATGAGTGCGGCGGCGTCTCGAAGACGAAAGACGGAAGGTATATCGCGGAGATCTTCATCTCTGAAAAGGGCTATGCCGACCATGAATTCTATATCGATGAAAAGGGAGGACATTCCGCTTATCCGCCCCTGCATACCGCTGTCTCAAAACTGGGTAAAGCGATCTATGATCTGGAGGAAGCCCGCATGGAGCCTGTACTCTGTGAGCCGGCTGCGAAAGAGATGAAGGCGCGCAGTCCCTTTGCGGATGAAAAGTATGCCGGACTGTTCAGCGATCCCTATGGCAATGAAGAAAAACTGAAGGCGAAAGCGGAATATGACCGCTATATCAATACGATGATGCGCACGACTACGACGCCGACGATGGCAGCGGGGAGTTCCCAGGCAAATATCCTGCCGGAGCACGCTTCCGTCATAACCAACAGCCGGATCCTCCCGTCAGAGACGCTGGAGGAACTGGAAGACCATTTCCGCAGCGTTCTGCCCGGGAATGTGAAGTTCCGGCTGATCAAGGGACACAATCCGCCGAAAGTCTCTTCGGATGACAGTTACGGATATCACCTGCTTGAGAAGATCATGTCGGAAAAATATCCCGGCATCGTATTCATACCTTCAATGATGGCCGGAGGCACAGACTCGCGCTATTACTGCGACCTGTGCGATTCCGGAAGCGTCTACCGCTTTACAGGCATCTTCAGCACCGGCAGGAGCGGCGGCGCGCATTCCGTGAACGAGCATATCGATACGGATGTCCTCACGGACAACGTCGCGTTCTATACCGAGCTGTTCAGACGTTACGGCGGCTGAAGGAAGGGGAGACCGCATGAAGACGACATTCCGATATGACCATTATTACCTGTTTGAGGAACTGCAGGAAAAGCTGTATTACTTCCGGGATACATATCCTTCACTGATGCGGCTGGAGAACAACTGCACGACGCCCGGGGGCCTGCGCCAGTATGCCGTTACACTGACGAACACCGGGACAGGTGATGCCCTGGATAAGCCGGGCTGGTACCTGGACGGCAATATCCATGCCGGGGAAGTCACATCCTCCATGGCGGCGATGCATACGCTGGATTACCTGCTTACCAATTACGGTACGGACAGGACCTGCACATATACCCTGGATGAGATGACGGTCTATATCATTCCCAGGGTATCCCCGGACGGGGCTGAGAAGTATCTGACAACACCGTATACGCTGCGTTCTGCCGACCGTGAATACGCTGCGGAAAAGGGCGGCATACGTGAAGAGGATATCGACGGCGACGGCGTCATCCGGTCTATGGCGATCCCTTCCCGTTACGGCGCATGGAAGCGCAGCGGCGACAGCTTCGTAAAGAGAAAGCCCGATGATATCTTCGGTGAATTCTTCGAGATCTGGCCGGAAGGCATCCTGGAACCCTTTGACGGTGATGAGAATCTCAAAAGGAAAAAGAGCGAATGGGGCCTGGATTTCAACAGGCATTTTCCCTGCGGCTGGATGCCCGACCATATGACGCCTGGTGCGGGACCGTACCCGCTCAGTTCACCCGAGACGAAGGCGCTGGCGGATTTTGTGCTTGCACACCCGAATATCTGCGGTGCCAATATCGGACATACCAGCGGCGGCCTGTTCCTGTATCCGCCTGCGACCAGGTCTGCGAAGACGATGCCGGAAGCGGACAGGAAGATATTCCGCGAGCTCGCTGCCATGGGCAAAGAAGAAACGGGTTATGTACCGATGAATCTTTTCGATACGTACCAGAGTGATAAAGTGCATTACGACAGCGGCGCGTTCGATGACTGGATGTACCAGACGCAGGGCATCCCTGCGTATACGACGGAGTTCTGGGACCTGCCGAAACTGGCCGGGTACCCTTTTGACTGGCAGAACAGGGAAAACGAGACCGATGTGAAGGAAGCGGAACGTTACAGTGCGGTCATAAACTGGGTGAGGGAAAATGCCCCGCAGTATTACAGCGAATGGAAAATGACGGATCATCCGCAGTTCGGCAGAGTTTACACCGGCGGCCTGGATGCGAAACATACCGTTCAGAACCCGCCGGAGGCATTCCTGCAGAAGGAATGTGAGAACGTCACGAGGTTCAACCTGCGCTTCATCCTGGCTTCACCGAAACTGACGGTCGATGAGATCACCTGCGAAAAGGCCGGCAGCGGCCTGTACAGGATCTGCGTGACGGCAGGGAATACCGGCTATCTTCCGACATATCTCTGCGAAGAGGCGGTGAATCTGAAAAAGGACAGTCCTGTCGTCATCCGCGCTGAGAACGCTGAAGTTATAAGCGGGGATGCAGAGATCCGTGTCAGAGGACTGCAGGGCTTCGCCATGACGAAGACAGGCATGCGCAGTGCGCGGATCATGACTTCAGAGAGTGCTTCCGCGCGGATCCGGGCGGAATGGCTCATCCGTGCGGATGAAGGCGATGCGGTCACGGTCACTGTACAGAATGAGAAAGCAGGCAGGATCAGCAGAACGGTCATCTGCCGCGATGCAGGGGGAAAGGAATGAAAGAGGATATCATCCTTACAGTCGAAGAGTCTGACAATACGCAGTGGCGCATGACGAAGCTGAGCGAGGAACAGATCCGGTATGCCAGGGAGTTCTCCGAAAAGATCGATATCACCAATAAGGTGATGGTCCTGCAGTACGGCTCCCTGCCGCAGAACAAAGTGAAGATCTTCAGTGAATCCTCCCTGCTGTCCGTGCCATCTGCGGATATGAACGAGATCAGTGAGGACATCACCAAACTGATCCGCAGGCAGAATGAGTTCCGCACGGCTTTCCGCAGAAGGAATACAGACAGCCAGAGCCCGAAGGAGGCGTTTGATTCATTCCGCGTCATCTACGACCGATTCTCAGCTTCCATGAGCGAGACGGCCAGACGCCTGGAGATCCACCGGAGCTCCCTGCTCAGGCATATCACCAGGCTGGACGTGCTCTATGACCAGTGCATGCAGTTCATTCGTGAATTTGACATGTATATCTATGCCGGGAAAAGCAGGCTGAAGTCCTGCAGGGAAACAACATTGAAGGAACTGACGGAAAAAGCGGCGCGGACGGGTTTCCTGGAGGATACGATCGCGGCGGAGGATTACAGGGAAGCCTGTGACATGTTTGAAAAGAAACTGGGCGATCTCTCTGTCAGCCGTGCGCTGCCTTTGCAGGTGATGACGCAGATCAAGCTCATCCAGAATACGGATAAGATGACAGCGGAGAACCTCAGGAGGCTCGGCAGCGATACATTCACGCTGTACAGGAACAGGATCCTGCTGGCATCAGGCCTGCAGAAAGAGGACCGGGTGATCGATCCGCAGCTGTTTGAAGAGACCAATGACGACCTCCTCAGTGCGCTGCAGGCAGTGCTGCGGACGCAGAAACAGGGCATGGAAGACCAGAGGAAAGGGCTCAGTCTTTTCCGGAATCAATAACGGGATCTGCTGGTGCGATCCCTTTTTTCATGCAGTTTTCTTGTACTGGCCGGCAAAATCGGTAAAATACCATTGTATGGCCAGAACAGGTGACTTCGCCGCGATCATGCGGGAAAACAGACAGATGGATCTGAAGGAAAGACTGCATCTTGTGACAAGGCTAAGTATGCCTGCGATCCTTTCACAGATCACGGAGATCATGATGCAGTATATCGACGCCGCGATGGTAGGCTCCCTCGGGGCGGCAGCTTCGGCGTCGATCGGCCTTGTGTCCAGCAGCACATGGCTGACCGGCGGGCTGATGATGGCGGCGGCAGCGGGTTTCTCCGTACAGGCGGCGCACGCGGTAGGGGCAGGCGATATCGAAAAGACGAGATCTCTGTTCCGCCAGTCGCTCGTATCCTGTGCCCTGTTCGCGGCAGTCTTATTGTGTATCGGCATCCCGGTATCTTCCCGCCTGCCGCAGTGGCTGCGGGCAGACCCGGCGATCTGGCATAACGCGGAATGGTATTTCAAGATCTTCTGCTTTTTTATCCCGGTAAGGCAGCTGTGCTATCTGGGCATGCAGATGCTTCAGCGCTCGGGCGATATGAAAACACCGAGCATCTGTGCGGCGCTTTCCTGCGTGCTCGATGTGATCTTCAATTTCCTGCTCATATTCCCGACGCGTGTCATCTCTGTCTTCGGCATGGAAATGACCGTATTCGGCGCCGGGCTCGGCGTTGCCGGGGCCCAGCTGGGTACATCGCTGTCCATGCTGGTATCGATGCTCATCGTCTGTTACTGCGCCGTGGTGCGGTCTGACAAACTCAGCCTGATCCATGAAAAAGGCAGCTGGGCACCGCAGAAGAATGTCCTGGCGGAAGCCATGCGCATCGGTGTACCGATGGCGCTGGAACAGTCTGCCCTGACACT
>JAILQT010000013.1 GCA_024698805.1 Solobacterium sp. | reverse complement strand
GAGATAGATCAGCGCCTGTACCCCTTCTTCCGGCGGCACCGGCTGCAGGCCGTTCTCCTCATCCGCATCCAGGCTGATGATCTTTCTGCCGTCCATGATGTTTGCGTCCGCATAAGCCGGATATGCAGGTTCGGGGATCATCGCGGGCATGCCGCGATCGAACAGATGGAGGATATCCCCCAGTTCATCGCTGGCACCGCTCGATACGAATACCTCATCCCGTTCCAGGGGAACACCCCTTTTCCGGTACCAGTCCGCGATTGCCTGCCGCAAAGCGGGATCACCGCATTCCGGCATGTAGCCGTGAAACGTCTCTGCTTTCGCCTGGTCTTCGACTGCTTCATGAAGCGCTTTGATGACAGACGGGCACAGCGGCTGCGTCACATCCCCGATGCCAAGACGCAGTATCCCCTGTCCGGGATGTTCCTTCAGCCATGCGCCGATCCGTTCACGGATCTCAGCGAACAGATAGGATTCCTTCACTTTCGTGTAATTGAGGTTCATGCACGTCATGCTGTCACACCCCTTCCATTTCGATCTCTGCTTCATAAACGAATTCTGCCGGTCCCCGCATCCAGAATTCCCCGTTATCTTCTTTCCTGAGTTCCAGGATCCCGCCGTCAAGCTCGACTGAGACCGGCATGTCCGAGGGAACCGCACCGGTGAAGACGGCAGCTGCCGCACTGGCGGTGGCGCCTGTCCCGCAGGCCATCGTCACGCCGCTGCCCCTTTCCCATACGCGCATGCGCAGCTTCCCGTCGTCACAGACCCGGACAAATTCACAGTTGACCCCGTCGGGAAACAGCGGGTGATGCTCAATGAGCGCCCCGATCTTCTCAGGCAGGGTCAGCCCTGCCTCATCCGTGAAGATCACGGCATGGGGATTGCCCGTATTGACGGGATACAGGGTATATGCCTGTCCGTGGATCACGATCTCTTTGGGATCACTGACCGTGACCTTCCCCATATTGACGGAAACGGAATCTGCTTTCCCGTTACGGATATGCAGATGCAGCTGACGGATACCGGACTTCGTTTCGATCTGCAGGTCGGTCTTTTTACTCAGTCCTTTCTCGTAAATGTACTTGCCGACGCACCGGATCCCGTTGCCGCACATCAGCGCTTCCGATCCGTCCGCATTGAAGATTCGCATGCCGAAATCGGCTGTCGCAGAGGCTGTGATATAGATCAGTCCGTCCGATCCGATACCGTAATGGCGGTCGGAAAGCAGGATGCTCAGCTTTGAAACATTTGCCGGCACCTCTTCATGAAAATAGAGGTAATCGTTGCCCAGTCCCTGCATTTTTGTAAACTTCATTCCGTTCTCCTTTCAGACGCCGCTTGCCCCGTAGTTGGACAGCACCCTGGCGCTCGGGTCACTGACATCGCAGCCCTTCCATTCCCTGTTGGGCATCCAGAAATCCGCGATCATCTCCGCATTCCCCGGATAGTATTTTTCAAACAGTTCGCGGTAGAGAAGGCTCTCTTTCGTAAACGGCGGGCAGTATGCATAGGAAGCGCACTTCTTTTTGAACTCTTCCTCACTGTAAAGACCCTCTGCATACTCTTTGATGTCATCCACCATCGAATGCCCCACCGCATCCGAGAAAGCCGCTTTCTGCCGCCACAGGATCGCATCCGGCAGGATATGCTCGTCTTCGAAGGCTTTCCGCAGCAGGTATTTCCCCATATGGTGCCGGTTCATCTTGAGCACGGGATCGACCGCCATCGCATAGCGGACGAATTTCAGATCGCCGAAAGGCACCCTGGCTTCCAGGGAGTTGACGGAGATGCAGCGGTCTGCACGCAGCACGTCGTACATATGCAGTTCATGGATCCTTTTCTCCGCTTCCTTCTGGAAAGCATTGGCATCCGGCGCAAAGTCCGTATATTTGTAGCCGAACAGTTCATCGGAGATCTCCCCGGTCAGCAGGACACGGACATCCGTATTCTCATGGATATATTTACAGACCAGGTACATGCCCATCGAAGCGCGCACTGTCGTGATGTCCCATGTGCCGAGCAGACGGACGACATCTTCCAGCGAAGCGAGTACCTCTTCTTTTGTCATGATAACTTCGGTATGGTCGGAGCCGATGTAATCCGCAACCATGCGGGCATAACGCAGGTCGATCGCATCGGTATCCATGCCGATGGCAAACGTCCGGATCGGATGATTGCTCAGGCGCTGCGCGATCGCGCAGACCAGCGAGGAATCCAGTCCGCCGGAAAGCAGGAAGCCGACCGGCGCATCCGCGTCCAGCCTTTTTTCGACTGCTTCGCATAACAGCCGGTTCAGCTTATGCGAGACCGCATCTTCATCCTTCATCGTGAACTGCCCTACCGCAGACGGATCGCTGTAGCATACGAATCCATCCTTTTCACTCCAGTAATGGCCGGGAGGGAACGGCTGCACCTTTTCGCACAGGCCCGTGAGGTTCTTCGGCTCACTTGCGAAGGCAAAGGAACCGTCAGACAGCGTCCCGTAATACAGCGGGCGGATACCGATTGGGTCCCTGGCCGCGATGACCATATCCTCTTTATGGTCATAGATGATCATGGCGAATTCCGCGTCGAGGGTCTTGAACAGGTCCGTCCCGTATTCGTAATACAGCGGCAGGATGATCTCGCAGTCCGAGCCGGAAACGATCGGGTACTGCTCGTCGATGAGCCGCTGCCGTATCGGCCTGAACCCGTACAGCTCGCCGTTGCATACGGCATAATCCCCGTTCATCGCAAACGGCTGCATGCCCTTCTCATCCAGGCCCATGATCGCCAGCCGGTGGAATCCCATCCAGCCTTTCGGGAATTGTATAAGCCTGCTCATATCCGGGCCCCTGGAAACAGTTTCCTCAAAGCATTGTTTCATCCTGTCATACGGGACATCCCTGGACAGTACGGTAAAGATCGAACACATAAAACGGCACCTCCGGTATCGGCAGTCATCCTGATCGTGTTCAGGACGAAGGCTGCCTCTCCGTGGTGCCACCTGATTTGCTTCTCGTAGGTTCCATCAAACCTGTGCGTGGATAACGTGCCGCTGATCACGCCTTCCTTAATAGGCACCCTTGCCGTTCAGGTCGGACTTGGAAGTGTTTTTCCATACCGGTCTCATACGGGATTCCCACCGTCACCCGCTCTCTTCCATGGATCTCCGGATCTACTCCTCTTCCGCAACGCTTTGGTTATGCATGCATTCTACCGCCCCTGCATGCATGCCGTCAATAGCTCTTGCAAATATTTTCTGTAATTCTGTTAATTTATTTTCATCTTATGAAACATTTTACATTCATTGCTGAAGGTCCTTCTTCAGGATGATCTTTTCCGCTGTCCTGCAGACTTCATAAAACCCCTGTTTCAAAAACATACCGATCGCCGGATTGTCGGCCGCGATATCATCGTACAGGGCAGCAAGCCCGTTTTCTTTCGCAGCTTCGCAGAGCATCGCCAGCCCCTGTGAACCGTATCCCCTTCCCCTGTACGGGGAATAGATGATGATATCCGCAGCGAAGCCGTCGTATTCCGGGTCGTAGTGATATGCGGCTTCCCCGACGAACGTATCCCCGTCTTTCAGATAGCGGTAATATCTCTGATCCTCATGGTCTGTGACCCAGTATTCATACCAGTCCTGCCAGTCCTCTTCCGGAAACGGTATCGTCCCGCCCCAGGCATGGTTATAGGACATGGTCTCTTCATCGGCCATAAGCTTTTCCCTGAACCACAGGTCTTCCAGGGAAGGTATAACGAATTCAGGCATGCAAAACCTCCTTCACCGGCTGTGTTTTGCCGGCCGGTCACCGACTTCCCGCAGTCACGGCACAGCCGGACATCGGCATGGGCATGTGTTCCGCAATACGGACACTTCGCTTCTGATGCTTCCTGTAAAACTGATCTTTCCGTAATCCGGATCATTTTCCAAGGATGCGGACAAGCTCCTTTATATCAAAGTTATCCGCGTTCGTTAATACGGTTATCGTATTGCAGGATCTTCCGTACTCATCATCTGCCATCCCCGTTCTGAACGGGATCCCTTTCCATATGCAGGAGGCATGGTAAACCATTCCGCCCATCCCCTTTGTCCGGATCCAGTCATACTCACGGGAAAACTGATCTGGGCTGACCTCGCCGCCGTAATACTTCATCCCGACATCGGCATCTTCTTCATATTCGATCTTTTCGATCTCGATCCCCGCTTCCAGAAGGTCTTCGACCAGCATCGCCATCGTGTAGTCTGTTTCAGAAACGTATGCATACAAGACTGCACCCCTCAGTTTCAGGCCGCTGCCGTCAGCCTTCCATTTTGCTTTATGCATGATCTGTCTCTCCTTTCCGCAGCTGTATCACTGTCTTTGTTTACTGTTTTATCTTATAGATAAAGACTTCATGGATCTCATGGTCATAACCTTCATAAAAGCCGGACGGCATGCCGGCGATGATCCTGGCACCGCGGTTGTACAGCAGTAAGAGCTTTTTGTTTTCCTGATCGAACGTCAGACCTTCGATCTCCCCCTGCCTGATCACATCATCGAATGTCTTCTCCGGGATCAC
This sequence comes from Solobacterium sp., assembly GCA_024698805.1. Classification (GTDB taxonomy): domain Bacteria; phylum Bacillota_I; class Bacilli_A; order Erysipelotrichales; family Erysipelotrichaceae; genus Bulleidia. The sequence continues at coordinate 43,005 of JAILQT010000013.1, read as the reverse complement.
CGTGCCTGTTTTGCCGTCTTCACTGATGGTTACCCGGTACATATGGTCCGGCTCATCCGCATCCGCGTCGCCGTCATCGGCAGTCACATACAGGCTTCCGTCGTAATACGCCACGCCCTGCAGCCACTGCGGTGCCGGGTTCATCTCCAGCTTACCCTTATAATACCCTGTATTAAGATCGTACCTATAGAGATATTTACTGGAATCATCATCGATCCACGAGGACATATAGACAGTCTTTGAATCGGGATCGACAGCGATCCCGCTGCATTCGAGCTGGCCGGTATCCGCCCGGAACGGGAATACCCGCTTCAGTTCCAGCGTATCCCCGTCATAGACTGCCACCTGGATGTTCTTCCCTTCCCCGTCCATGAAATATTCCACGCCGAGATACAGTTCATTGTTATATACATCGATATCCCCGATGTGGTTGACTTCCAGTTCATAGCTTTTGAACGGGTCTGTATTCTCTGCAACGACGTTCCAGTCATGATCATATTTTGTCAGTGACGCGGAACCGCTGACCCAGTAATACCCGTCTTCTGTACATATGCCCTGCCTGCCGTTCACCTCATGGACCGACTTCCGTTCATATACGGCAGCGGTATCCCTGCCTGCAGCGCTGCAGCCATACAGGACAGCCGTAAACAATAACATGCACAGGATCACTTTTCCGAGAGTCATAATCCCTCCTTTACAGATGCAGGCAGTTGTGCCTGCATCTTACAGTACGTCATATCTTTCGAGCAGTTTCAGATCGACCGGAAGCGGTAACCGGTTCTCCGTATCCGCCTGCTTCAGGTAACGGTCAAAGAATGCCGCGTGTGCTTCATTCAGCGTATCCAGTGTCAGTTCAGGATCGGACCTGCCGACTTCGGATACCTGTTTTGAAACGAGTTTCTTATCGGTAAAGCCGTTGTGCTCAGTATCCGTGAATACCATATAATGCACAGGACCCTCATGGAAGATCCTCGATCTGGAAACGACATTCTCATTGCCCGGATGCACCACCTGCATGAACGGCCTGGGATTGATATCTTCACCGTAACTGCCGAACAGGCCGCCGTCAATGTTCACGCCGCAGCTGATCTCTTCGTCATACATGCAGTGGTAATACGCCAGTGCACCGCCGTAGGAATGGCCGGTGATGCCGGTGCCGTTCGTAAAATCGATCCTGCGGTACAGAAAGGAATCCGGATCCTCATTCATCGCATGGATATGCCTGAGGACGAAACGGTCATCCTCTGCCCAGTCCTTCACCCGCTTTACGACGAATGCTTCATAGCGGTTCTGGTGGACATCAAAACACTGCGTACCCTCTTCATCCGTCAGTTTCTTTTTCCTTAACCTTGCCAGGTCGATCACGGCCGGGATGAAAGGCCTGAACATTTTCAGATAGAGGGAATTATCGAATTTCACGCTTGTCCCGTCTGTATAGACGGTCTCACTTGCCTCATAGGAGTGTCCGATGGACGCGATGATATAACCCTCTCCAGCCAGGTACTGACACAGGTCATTGTTCTGTTCCGTGAAGCCGCCGTAGCCGTGGCTGAAGAGGATCAGCGGATACCGTCTTTCATCTTTGCATTCTCATACAGCGCGATACGCTTTTCATACAGGGCGAAGTCTTTCTTCCTGCCGAGCCATTTCCTTTTCGTATCTGTCAGACAGCTGCTTTCGGGGAAAGATCCTCCTTCTGCAGAAGGATAATAAAAACGCACCGTTACCCTGCGGCAGCCCTCTTTCTTTCCTAGGACCTCTTTCCTGTCCGGATCTGTCAGGCTGATATACATTGTTCCTGTCATAAAACCATACTTCCTTTACAGTCATTATACCTTCTGTATCCATCCATGGCACCATGCGTGATCAGGAATGAAAAAAGGCGGACCGCTGCGGGTCATACCTTCCCGTGCAGGCGCCTGATCTTCATCAGATGGAATTCATCAAACTCATGGCGTCCCCTGTCTTTGAACGCTGTTCCGGTCTTCCGCTGATCACCTTTAATATGAATTCCAGACTGCATTCTGTTTCCTGTCTCAGTCCCGTCACTGCCGCTGCGATTTCTTCTTTTCGGATCTCTCTCTTTCCGAAACCAAGGCATCTGATTTTTTTAAGAATTCGTTCCCGATCGTAAGCCTCAGGTTTTCCTGGCGTAAGGCTTCCAGTTCTTCTTCATATTCCTGAACCGTTTCCTGTTTCTTCTTTGGCATTCCGTCCTTTTATCCTTTCAATGACAGTATACCCGTTTTCTTTGTATTCTTTGATCCAACGACTGACAGTTCCATGATTTGACAGTCCAATATCAAGAGAAACTTCATTCACAGATTCTCTGCCAGGCATGACTCTTTTGACAGCTGCTTCTTTGAACTCCGGACTGTAATACGTCCATTTATGTTTAAGTGCTTCGATCCCGTGACGGACCGCTGATCTGACCATATATTCGACTGCTCTGAACGCAGGACCTCTTTCTTTTGCGATGCGTTTCAGAGACTTGTGATTCAATTTCCGTTCATTGTAGATTTCGATCTTTTCTTCATAGTTTAGTTTCATAGAAAAACACCCCTCAAGTTGTTGTTCAACTTTTGGGGTGCAGTTTATTCCGGCTTCATATGCCCCGGCTTTCCTTCTGTCTTCAGGTCCGGGGAAAACGGTTCTGTATCTGGATCACCCTTTATGCCTCATGCCTTCTTACGGCAGATATACAGGAGATGGTTTGTCATCCCCAGCAGCTCCCGCTTTTCACAGAAAGCCAGATACCATTCTGCGAAAGCCTGAAAATCCTCATCAGACATGGAAAAGTCAGAACGTTCTTCAATGGCCTCCACCAGTCCGTCCGTACCGGCCGTTGTGATCCATTCGACCGGCTTATCCTGAAACAGCGCTTCAAACTCCGTGATATCGTATCCGGTAAAGAGCTGTTCCTTGAAATGCCTGACCTGATGATCGTCCGTGAAATTCTCTGCCTGTCCTGCTGCCCAGTTGTCCTGGAAATAGTTCGCATACAGGATGCCGAACACGGACAGGAAAGCAAACAGGATCACACCGCCGGGCTTCGTTACCCGGATGGCCTCATCGATGGCACGGTCCGCCTCGGCTTTCTCATACAGGTGGTACATCGGGCCGAAGGACAGGGTCACATCAAACGTATGATCCGCAAACCGGCCCAGGTCCAGTGCGTCCCCCTGGAAGGACCGGATGTTGTCCAGGCCTTCGCTGTTGTTTCGGAGAACGATGAGGTTGCTGTCGACAAGTTCGACAGCCGTTACATCCATGCCTTCTTCTGCCAGGGCAATGGAGTATCTCCCGGTCCCGGCACCGATCTCAAGTATCTTTGATCCTTTATCTGCATACCGGTGGATGTAATGCATCGTCGTGAAGTATTCCAGCTGGCCGTGCCGTGATCGCAGAGTCCTTCTGTCTTCGTCGGACTGCCCGTAAAAACTGCTGATGATCTCTTTCCTGGTACTCATATCCGTCCCCCCCCGAAGACACTGTTTTAGAATATCCCTTTGTTATATCTGAACATCGCGCAGGTGATGATCACAAAACCGGCAATAAGGCAGACAGCGGAAACGATCGTACCGACCGATTCGGGCAGCGGCATCTTCAGTTCCGCCGATGCAAAATCGAAACATGCTTTGACGATCAGGGAACAACCGACGAGGATCGTACCCGTTCCGACTGCCCTTCCGTAAGGCAGCCTGTCTTCCTCGCGCACCCTTTTGCGGTGATACCGGTGCAGGGTATCAATATTCCCTTTCAGATTTATTACACCGAGAACGATGATCAATGTGCCGATGGCCGCAGGGATAAGAACAGATTCCATAAAAACCTCCGTTAACTGCTGTCAGTCATCACAGACAGTTATTGTTTCTTTTTTCAGGCCGAAGACCAGGCCATTGGGATGACAGGCAGGTCAAAAGTACATAAGCCCACCGCATCGGCGAGCACATCCGGACCCGGCTTCAGCAGTCATCGTATTTCCCCCGCAGTTCCCGGAACGGGGATCTGCCTACTTACGGTCTATGACCAGGTCTTCCAGATCCTTATCTTTGTTCAGGACATTCAGGTCGATGTACTTTTCACCGCCTGTATAGCCTTCCAGCTGCCCCCGGTTCAGATACTGCCAGATATACCAGTCATCCTGATAATTCCAGCTCAGAGGGGTATACAGGCTGGAGATCCATTTTTTGTGATCGTCGAATTCACCCTTGAGATATTTTCTGTAGATATCCGGCCTTGTATAGATCACAGCCTTTACGCCGTATTCTTTTTCGATCCTTTCCAGATATACCTGCAGTTCCCTTACGACATCTGCTTTTTCAGGCGGGTTCTGTTCCTTGTCGCCATAGTATTCCACATCGACGACCGGCAGGAGCCTTCCCTCCAGGTCTGTGCCGACTGTCCGGATGAAATTCTCTGCCTGCGTCTTTCCGGGGCTGTCATACGAAAAGAAGTGGTATGCGCCGGACAGCAGGCCTGCGTTTTCCGCATTCTCCCAGTTTTCCGCAAATCTTGGATCCTGGGAGCTGCTTCCTTCAGTCGCCTTGATATAAACGAACCGGATCCCCTGTTCTTTCAGCTTATCCATATCGATGTCTGCCTGATAGGAGGAGACATCGGCCCCGATCGTGCTGCTGTCTTCATCTACGAACCATTTATTGATAAAGATCTTCTTCTGTTTGGCCAGCAGGAAGACAGTCAGAAATACCGCTGCTGCAGTTATAAATACGATGATCAGCAGTCTTTTCAGTCCTTTGTTCATCCGGTCTCTGCCCCTGTTCATTCTGCGAGATGGTATCCGTCGCGTACATGGCGGAGATCCGCTTCCATTTCGGCAGCGTCGGTCCAGCCGGAGAAGGAGTGGGCATAGGAGAATCCCTGGGTGTATCCGAAGTTGAAACCCATAAGGCTTCCGTAATCCGCTGTCAGGATCCCGTCTGCCGGGATCTTCAGATCTGAGTAGCGGCAGGCTTCATAACCGGTGAAGACAGATCCGTCCGCGCGTGTGACGTTTACTTCATATGTGTCATAGAGAACATTGTATTCATACCCGGTCTCTTCGTCCGAAATGAACAGGTACATCCGGTACGGGGTAAAGGTAATGTCACTGGCAAGAGAAGAGGAAACGATCTCGTCCCAGTCCTCCCGGATCAGGCGTTCGGTGTTGGCATGGATTGCGGAAAGATTGTCCCCGTCCAGCTGGGAGCTCTCCGTCACCCAGCAGGTGAGTCCTTCCACCGTGAACTGTTTTTCCGAAGGTTCAAAACGCCAGCCGGCAGGAGCCTTTGCCTTTACCGTGACTGTATCCCCGTTGCTTAGGCCGCTGTCCGGCCTGACTTCATACCGAGCTTCCCCCGCATACTCCGCACTGCGGTCTCTGACCTGCAGTTCTGCCCTGCCCTGACCGGACATGCCGGAGAACCGGATATCCACGGACGCAAACGGATCCGCTGTCTGCGGGAATACAAGTCTCTGCAGCGGGGAGTCCGGGATCAGCACATTGACCAGGCAGATCGCCGCAATAACGCAGAGACCGATGAGCCAGCCTTTGAGCCGGCGCCGGCGCTGCCTTCTGGTCTGCAGGTCCCGGATATCCTCTTCGGCGCGTGCTTCCGCGATGCGCCGTTCATATTCCTTCTGCGCGCTGTCTTCCCTGTCAATGAGCACCGTATGCCCGCAGTACGGGCAGACAGCTGTTTTCCCGTCCGCCGACAGTTCCATCCTGCCGCCGCAGGAGGGACAGACGAATGACATTGTCTTCATCTTTGTTTCATCCATATGATCGAAAGCCTCCCGGTCCGCCTGTGATCACAGACAGGTCCTTTTCACCGTTCACAGTCTGTACAACGGTTTCGTCTATTGGGAATCATAGCACAAATCAGCCGGAAAGAATCATACAGTTCCGCTTCATTCCATCAGCGCTCAAGCGTGAATACGCAGACTGCGTCCGGGACCGCCATGCCGTTCCGGTCATATGCCTGCACCGTGACCTCATACGAGAGCCCTGCCTGCAGGGTGTCTTCCGGGAACACATTGTAGAACTCATAGAGTGCGGGATCCTGCTGCTCATCCGGCGTATCGATCCGGCTGACGCCTGCCGCTTTCGTGATGGTGAAAGGTTCCGACCCGTCGGAAGGCACGAACGTGTAGATAAGTGAATCCGCCCCGTTTGAAAAGGTGTAAAAGCCGCAGACCTCTTCATCCGGCACAAGTTCATCGTCCTGCAGCTGGTAAGGCTTCATCACACCCGCAACGGCAAACGTCCCTTCCGGGACAGTCCAGCCGTCCGAAGGATCGGTATCGCTCCCGAGCACATGCTCTTCCGTGTTCAGGAACACGCCGTCCTGCGTTTCCTCCCGGACATGGTCGATCCGGCAGATGTGTATATTCTCATCTTCGCCAAACGCAGTGATCACTGCCTGTTTCCCGGCAAAGCTGGGTTCCCCCAGGTCAAACATGTAATATTTCGCAAAAGCAGGGTCTTCCGTCCTGTGTTCAAGCTGCAGGTACTTCGCGACTTCAAGCGCATACGACGCACTGCCGGAGCTGTTGCCGTACACGAGCATATGGATCGTTCCCGGCAGGTACTCCGCTGTCTCGCAGCAGACAGACATCGGCATCGTCGACATCTGGTAGAACGGATCGAAGAAGCCGGGCAGGAGGTCATCGATGACCGTCAGGTCTTCCTCCTGTGCCCAGGAAATGAGCAGGTCCTTCCCTCCCTTCTGAAAGACATTCATGTTCGTCATCTCGTGGATGACCGTACCGTTCGTCCAGCCGATCGCGATCTCTTCGGATGCGGAGGCAAGCTCTTTCCCGTCTGCGGAAGACAGGGTGACCTGTACCGTATATTTTCCTTCCGGCAGCGCATCATACGGCTTCCCTTCGTGATCGGTCAGTTCATAGCCGTCCGGTTCAGCCAGGCCGTGCGCCGTATCGGTGGCCGAGACGATAAGGGCGTAGAAGGTTGTATCCGTATAGACGAATTTCACGGTGGCGTCATGCGCAGACGCTCCGGGATCCTCCGTATCGGCAACGACCAGTTCCGGTGCTGTATAGGCAATCTCGGAAAAACCGGTCTCACCCTCAAAATCGGTGATCTCGCCGCCGACACTGCCGGTCACGACACGGTCTGTCCCCTTCTGCGGGGATGCGGCGAAACGGACTTCCTTTCCTGCTTCATCCAGCAGCGCCACTTTCAGAACGGCATCGTCCGGTACGTCGCCGTCCAGTACGCCTGCAGCCTTGAAATGACGCCCGGGAGCGATCGTCCGTTCGATCGCACTTGGCGCCGTGATCCCGATCTTTATTTCCTGTTCACCGGAACCCGCTGATCCGGACGGTCCGGCGCTGCAGGATGCCGCAAAGAGCACCGATGCCAGGACGGAACACAGGACAGACTGTGTAACGGCTCTGTTTTTCTTTTTATTTCTTCCGTTGCGATGATCGATCATATCCGTCTTCCTTTCCAAATACGCTGCAGCGATCTGTATCCTGTTCCTTTGCAGGCTCTACTGCCGTCTCAACAGGGAACCTGAGGATCACATTATTTGTCTCAAGCGTATGCACATATTTGATACTGGAAGCCATACTGCCGAGTATCTTCAGGCCGATCTTCTCCTCCATGTCCAGCGAATTGTCGCTGACTGCCATGGCGATCTGCCTCTCGACATTGAATGCGGCACAGTTGTCCTGGATGCGCATGATCAGCTCCTTCGGATTGCAGACCAGGCGCAGGTCGATGCCGGGATTCTTTTTACATTTGGGGAAGCCGTGCTGGATCGTATTCGCGGCCAGTTCCTCAAAGCACAGTGCGGCGCTGTATCCGACCTTCCGGCCGATCTTATGCCCCCTGCAGAACAGCATGATCTGTTCGGAGGTCAGGGATACATCATCCAGGTCGCGCACATCGAGGTCGATGATATCACCGGGCTGCCGGTGGAAATCCGGCGGAAGGTCCAGATAATCATCCAGACCCGGACTCAGTTTGCGCTTACGGAAACTGTAGAACCACCGTACCGTCAGCAGGGAGAGGATATCGCTCACGAGGAAACTCGCCAGGACACCGTAGGCACCGAAGAAAGTCCCCAGCACGAAGGCGGCAGGGACCACATAGACCAGCTTCGAGAGCAGCGTCAGACCCTGCATGTTCCGGATATGCTCGACAGCCTGCAGATAGCTGATGCGGGGCTGCAGGATGCCGGCAAGCGGTGCCTGCAGGGCGATCATCCGGAGTGTAAAGACCGTCATCTCCAGCAGTTCCCCTTCTTCGGCTATGAAGAGTTTCGCGATCGGTCTCGCAAACAGGAAGAAGACCGCGCAGACAAGGCCGCAGAACACGGCACAGTAACGCAGTGCGCATTTCACCGATTCATGGATGCCCTCCTCATTCATCTCGCCGAAGAGGACACCGACCTGCAGAGCGGTCGCATCCGCAAGACCGACTGCGAAGAACCTTGTAAAGTCACTGACGCTGTGGTTGACGCTCATGGCGGTCATCGCCATGGACCCGCCGAAGAAAATGATCAGTTTGTTCATCAGGAGCGGGCGTATCACATTGGTCAGCCTGCGGAGCGCTTTTTCCGTGCCGCAGGAGAGCAGGTTCAGGAATTCCTTCAGGTCTGTATGCAGGGGCAGGACCTCAAGCATCCTGTCTTTCGTGCTGAAGTGGAGCAGCAGGTACACAGTGGAACAATACTGCGACAGTGCCGTGGCAAGCCCGATGCCGAACATACCGGTATGCAGGGCGACGGCAGCCAGGTCAAAAAGGATGTTCGTTACAGATGCGAGTTTGGATGCAGTCATGACCCGTCTGCGGCCGCTGTCCATCTGGACGGCAGACGCAAGGACGCCGTTCATGACCAGCGCGGGCAGGCCGATCAGCACGCCCTGCAGGTACTTCGCCGCCAGTACAGCCAGCTCTGCGCCCTTCCCGCTGGCACCCAGGAATACGGCAAGCGGCCTCGCACCCAGAAACAGCAGTATGCCCAAAGATACTGAGAATACCGTGCCGATATACAGTACTGCGCTGAAGATCCGGTTGAAGCCCGGTACGTCCCCCCTGCCCAGCTCCCTCGTGCACTTCGTCTGCATGCCTGTGGCGAGCATACCGCCGAAGATGCCGGAGATGCTGAAGATCGGATGGGCGATACCTGCCGCAGCCATGGCTTCTGCATTCAGGAAGTTGCTGACGATCAGGCCGTCGATCAGGCCGGCGGCGACATTGGTCAGTTCGATCAGTGAAAAGGTGATAAATATCGAAAAGAATGCCTGGTCGAGCACCTTCCATCGGGCATTGTTTTTTCTGCTGAAAAGAGTCCGGACGTGCTTCATATTCCCATCCTCCATTCCATTACTATTATCCGTACGGCCGATCGCCGCTGTCAAAAAGAATGATCTGTTTATCCGGCATGTACTTCCCTGCCGGAACCGGCAAGTCCCGCAGCGGAAGCGAAGATCGCTGCCAGCTGCTGCGGCGTCTCCCGGAACCCCCTCTGCAGCCATGCCTGCAGCATCATCCAGAGTCCCCCTGCGATATAGGAGGAAAGATACACCAGTTCCGTGGAAGGTACACCGCCTGCAAAAGTTAAGCCTGTCCTGTCCAGATACAGGTGGAAGCGGTTCACCAGCATATACAGCATGCCGTTTTTTTCAAGCAGCGAAGCGTATGCGCGGTGGCGCTGCCAGAAGGCAAAAAAATACTCTGCCTGTTTCCGGATATCGTTTGCGGTCTCCGCGGTGATATTTTCGTCATATTCCCGGATCAGGGTCTCATAATGCCTGTCCAGGATCTCTTCCTTTGAGCTGAAATTCAGATAAAATGTACGCCTGGCAACGCCTGCCTCCATCGTGATCTCGGAGATCGTGATATCGCTGTAATCCTCTTTTTCCATCAGGCGGAAAAGGGCTTCCGTGATCAGCTGGCAGGACAGGTTCTTATAGGCATGATCCATTGGCTTCATAAATGTGCTCACTTTCGTTGAATTTGTGCAACATGTTCCGGCTGTGTTGACGTCCTGTTTTCCTACTTCATATCATGAAATAAACAGATGCACAAGTGTGCATAATTGGAGGATATCATGAAATTGCTTGAAAAAGGTTATCTGGGCACCTGCCAGATCAAAAACCGTGCGGTCATGACGGCAATGACGACCGGATATGCAGGACTGGACGGTACCCCTACCGAACAGCTGACACGTTACTATGAAGAACGCGCCAAAGGCGGTGTCGGCCTGATCGTCACGGAGATTTTCCGTGTCAACCAGGTCCACGGCGTGGCATTCCCGCGCCAGATGTATGCGCTGAACCCGATGAATATACAGCCCCTGGCGCAGATGACAGCCCGCGTGCACCAGTACGGGACAAAGATCTTTGCCCAGATCCATCACGGCGGCAGCACGAATGCCCCCGAGATGAACAACGGCAGGATCGTGGCGCCCAGTGCTGTGCCGAATGTCAGCGGCGTTATGCCCGACCCCCTGACACTGGAAGAGATCGAGGAACTGAAGCAGCAGTTCATCATGACGGCCGCTGCCTGCAAAGCCGCGGACTTCGACGGCGTCGAGATCCACGGTGCCCACGGCTACCTGCTGTGTGAATTCCTTTCCCCTGCTTTCAACAATCGTGAAGACCGGTACGGCGGGAGCGTGGAGAACAGGTGCCGCCTGATCACGGAGATCATCCAGGGCATCAAGGCAGTCTGCGGGAAGGACTTCCCTGTCGGCGTCCGCTTCAGCTGCGATGAACATGACCCGTTCCATCCCGATTCCCTGAAGCTGTCCGACGGCGTCGAGATCGCAAAGACACTCGAAGCTGCCGGCGCGGACTTCCTCGATGTATCGAACGGCAACTATTTCTGCCCGCACAGCGAGAACGAAGAACCGTATTCCTATGCCCAGGGATGCCGTGAAAAAGAGACAAAGACGATCAAGGACGCCGTCAGTGTCCCTGTCATCGGTGTATCCAACATCAAGAGCCCTTCCGTAGCCGAGAAGCTCCTGCAGGACGGTGCCTGTGATTTCGTCGGCATCGGCCGCCAGCATATCGCCGATCCGGAATGGATCCGCAAGGCTGCAGCAGGCAGAGACGATGAGATCGCCCACTGCATCGGCTGCCTGTACTGCTTCGAATCGCTGATGACCGTCGGCTACATGCGCTGTTCCGTAAACCCGAAGGTCGGCAGGGAAGGCGTCTTCCACGAAGCACCGGAAAAGAACGGCTGCGGCAGGAAGGTCGCTGTCGTCGGCGGCGGTGTTGCCGGCATGGAGGCTGCGGCAGTCCTCGGACAGAGGGGATTCGATGTCACCCTCTATGAAAAGAGCGATGTACTGGGCGGCGAGCTGAACCTTGCCTGTGCAAGCGCACCGTACAAGGACAAGGTCGGCTGGCTCGCAACGACCCTGCGCCTGGCAATGGAAAAGGCAGACGTAAAGGTGAAGCTCGGTGTTGAAGCGACGCCGGAGCTCGTAAAGGAAGGCAGCCCCGAAGCTGTATTCCTGGCTTCCGGCGGGAAACCGATCGTACCGGATCTGCCCGGTATCTGCAATGCGAATGTCTCCCTGGCTTCCGATGTGATCAGCGGGAAGAAAAAGATCACGGGCAAAACAGTCATCATCGGCGGCGGGCTCACAGGTCTGGAAACAGCCGAGAAGCTGTTCCGTGAAGATCCGGGACTCGACATCACCGTCGTGGATATGCTGCCGAAGATCGGCATGACGATGTATCCCGCGATCTTTGATGACGTCATGAAGCAGATGGACGGCAGAGCCCTGACACTGAAACCCGGATGCCTGCTCAGCGGGATCACGGAAGACGGCGTGAAGGTCATCCGTACGGAAGACCAGGCTGCGGAAGTGATCCCTGCGGACCAGGTGATCCTGGCGATGGGGACGAAGGCGGACAAAGACCTGATCTGCGCGTTCGAAAAGGAATTCTCCAGGGTGATCCCGCTCGGGCAGACGGTAAAGAACCCCGGCAGGATCGCGACGTCCATGTTCGACGGTTATGTGAATGCCAGGGGATTCGATCCCGCCGCATAATACCAGCCACACAACCTGATCCTGTCTGAACGGAACACAGATCCGGCAATATCAGCACCGCTGACGCCGGATCTGTTGTTCTTTCTGACGTACTGACCGGGGAGCCTCCCCTTCCCCTGCTTGATCTGCGCAAAGCACTTGACCAGGCCTGCTTTGCGGCTTCCGTTCAATACTGTGATCTGCGTTATGTTCCTCCCTTTTACATCTGCCGTATCAGCCAGTTTTCCAGACCGATGCATTCGATCACGTCCAGCTGCCACTTGGCCCAGTACATATCTTTTTCTTCACCCAGATAATAAGCTTTCAGGATCTCATAGGTCGTATAATCCGCACAGGCTGCTTCCATGACCTTCTTCAGCCATACCAGACGTGCTTCTGATACTTCCACCTCATGTTTCAGCCATTTCACCGGGTCGCTGCACACAAAGCCGTTCTGTTTCGCTTCCAGCTTTACGTCGCAGCCAAGGGCCAGAAGCCGGTCGATGCACTTTACCGCAAGGCCGCGTTCCGCTTCCGCACATTCGGCATACTTATCCGCCAGCCTTCCATATCCCATGCCGGCAAAGATCCTGGACTGGATCAGTTGTTCGTCCGCCTGACGTAAAAGCTCTGTAAGGACAGTCTGAAGACTTTCGGTCATTTTTTTATTCGCCATCGTATGATTCCTCCACTGATCTGCCAGTTACCGCAACCCTATACGTGCATAACCGGTTTCATTTTCAGAGGGTATACAGGATCAACCAAGATGGAATTCTTGTGAAAATTCTCATATTGAGAAATTTATATAAATCTCTCTCATTCAGAGGAAATGCCTGCGCAGGGGTTCAGACATGGCGCTCTCATAAACATCCGCCAGTTCCTTCACGCTCAGATCGTATTTCCCGAGGATCCAGTCACAGGAAAACAGGACGCATCCATAGCAGTATATCTGCAATGCAGCCCTGACTCTTTCATCTGCCGGCTGTATTTCCGTCAGCTGGTCAAATTCCTTATTCATGATCCTGCTGTGGATCGCCGTCATATTGATGATAAAGGAATCATAACCGCTGGTATGGGTCAGCAGATTCGCCAGATACTGCCTGTGCTGCTGAAAGTAGGAAGCCGAGTTCTCCAGGGACTCTCTCCAGGAAAGCTCTTCAGCTTTTCTCCGGTCAATGATCGCCTCAAAATCCTTTGTATAGCTCCATGCGATCAGGTCATATTTATCCTTGAACTGACGGTAGAACGTAGCCTGTGAATACCCGCAGTTATCGATGATATCCTTTACGGTTATCTTATTGATCGGCATATCCTGCGCCAGTTCACGGAAGGAATCCGCAAGGATCTCTTTAGCTGTTTTCCGCTTCATGAATGTTATCCCCTCTTCATTCTTATCTGCTTTTTTATGTTCCGTGCTGCCGGCAGAGATATTTATGAGCGAGCTCATCGATCCTGCCGGACTCTTTCTCTTTCCGCAGGAATCCGTTCACATAGTCCAGCAGGTCCTCTGATCCTTTCGGCATGAGGATCCCGAGTTCCCCATGCGTAAACGGCTCACGGATCAGCGGCGCCGCAAGGCGGTCATCCAGGCCTGCATAATACCCGGCTTCCACAGTCTCCGTGATCATGATATCTGCCTGTCCGCAGGCGACCATCGCCGGGATCTCCGGATTGGCTTCATGGATCATCAGTGCCGCATCCGGCAGATGTTCACGCGCAAACTGTTCATTGAGGCCACCGGGATTGACCATGACGCGCACGCCCGGCCGGTTGACGTCATCGATACCTGTATACCTGTCCGCGTCTTCCGCGCGGCAAAGGATGGTCTTGCCGTTCACAAGGTAACCGTCCGACAGCAGTGCCTGTTCTTTCCTTGCGTCGCTGATGGTGATGCCGCAGACCGCAAGGTCGAATCTTCCCGCAGCCGTATCCGCCATCAATGACGACCAGGATGTTTTTACATACTCTATGCCGACGCCCAGTTCATCCGCCAAGTCTTCCGCAAGCTCCGCATCGAAGCCGGCATATCCGCCGGTAACGGGATCAGGGTACGACAAAGGCCGGTAATCCCCGGTCGTGCCGGCTTTCAGTACGCCCCGTTCCCTGATCTGCCAAAGTATGGTCATTTCAGAAAGATCCCGGTCTGTGCCGCGGACATTGATCCCGATCTCGAACAGCTGGTCGGCACGTCCGGCAACAGGCACAAAATCCGCGATCTTCCGGAACCCGTACTTCTCATATAAGCCGCGATGCTCGCTTTTCAGATAGACCTTCCGGTATCCCAGACCCTCTGCATACTGCAGGGCTGCAGTGATCAGCTTTTCCGATATCCGCTGTCCCCTGTATCCTTCGTCTACGAACACAAGGTTGATGAACGGATGGCAGTCAAATTCTTCCGGTATACGGCCGTCATTCTCGAAAACGCAGAAGCCTGTGACCTCCCCGTCCTGCACAGCCGCAAAGACCTTCTCCCAGTCCGCAAAATCATTGTCCCTCATCCGCTCAGCCAGGTGCCTGCCCGGACTCCAGGAACACTTTCCCGCAAACCGGATCGTTTTCTCCCGCCATACAGGTTCCTGATCTGCTGCCATGATCTCCATACGCCAAACTCCTTTTCACATACAGGTCTCACAATTTACATATTCCTGTCCGGTGTATCTGCCGGCTTGTCAGAATCATCGAAGCATATCGGCAGACCCGGACCCGTCAGAGAGCATATTCGATCTCGTCAAGCCCATCTGTTATCGGATTCTTTTTCCCTGTTTTCTTAAAACCCATTCTGCGATAGAGCTTTTCAGCCCTTGTGTTGTTTTCAAGGATCCATAACGCAGGCGTATCTGCACATTGACCGATGGCATATTGTAACAGCTTCGTTCCATACCCCATGTTCTGCCAATCCGGAAGGACATAAAGATCCTCTATCAGACTGTTCGTGACAGACACGATCCCTATGGGCTTTTCATCTGTTATAAGCAAATAGATCTTAGTCCCCCTGCTCATCTTGCCTTTCAGATAGTCCCGCTGCCTGTCCGGTGTATGCAGTTCTATGAAATCAGGCGTACAGAAGGCACGGTGCGATTCCTTCCACGATATTGAATGGATCGTCGCTGCCTGAAGAAGATTTGTTTCATCTGCAGGAATGATCACACTTACCTCCATAAATCCAATCCGGATAATTCATTTTTGACTTTTTCAGATATCTGCAGTCCCCGGGTCCATACGGCACAGAAATGAAGGCCTTCTTCCGGCGGCACCGGCAGCGTACTGTCCCATCATTTTCCCAATCAGGAAACAGATCAGAATACCTGGGTATTTATATTACTGCAGGAATTTCATCCCATCCTTCAGGCTTTTTCTCCGCTTCCGCGAAGCCGATAGACCGGTACAGTTTTCTGTCCGCCTCATTTCATGCGGATCATATGCGACTCATAATCTTCATAATACACTTTCAGGTCTTCCCGGGGTATCGACGCGATCTCTTCTTCCGACAGGCCTTTTGTCAGCAGGTGCGGTATGAAATCCTCATCCAGGTAAGCCTGCAGCGCCGGCAGGTCGGAAGCGCTGACATACGCATTTGTATACCCCAGTTCATCGACCCTTGCCGAGAATATCTGAATGATCTGTTCATTGATCAGGGCTATGGCTTCATACTGGGCATAAAGGGGGTCATGCCGGAAGATCCCTGCGACGGTAAACTCCAGGGGCGCATCCGAAATCTTTGTTTCCTGATAGATCGGATCACCGACAGACAGCTTCTCCGCTTTCGCCAGTCTTTCGTCGATCAGGATCGGGTTCTTCCCGTGATCCTGCAGCACTGCCGGATCTTCTTTCTTCCAGCATGTCCTGTTATACGGGGAATAATCGATCGTATCGAAGGAAGGCGCCGCCAGGATCGCGATCTGTCCTTCCTGGGGGTTGCGGTTTCCCGGCCTCTGAAACGTCATCAGCGTGAACGGGAATACTCCCTTTACGAAAGCTTCACCCGATAATGCCTCGATATCTTCTTTTGTTGTGCAGTCGATATAATAATCAAAAGGATGACCGCCCTCTTCCTGCTGTGTGTCTGACGAACACCCGGCGATAAACAGCAGGATGACAGCTGTTAACAATATGGCCCTTATCTGTCTTGCTTTATGCATCTTATCCTCCCCGCATGATTCATATTCTTTCAGAAGGATGACTCACATCCGTTTTTTCCGGATCGCTTCATATTCCTCTTTCAGGATCGAGAATACCATCCTTCCTTCAAACCGATCTTTCCGCAGGAAGAAATCACGGAATACCCCTTCATAAGTCAGCCCGCACTTCTCAATGACCCTGCGCGAAGCTTCATTTGCCGGACGGCAGTCGATCTCGACCCTGTGAAAACCGATCTTTTCAAATCCGTATGCAATGACTGCCTTCGTCATCTCTGTGGCATATCCCTTTCCCCGGAATGCCGGTCCGATCACGTACTCGATCTCCCCGTGTTCATTTCCGGTATCCACGGAGAAATATGCGATCTGCCCGATACATTCACCCGATGCCTTTTCGATGACCGCCCACCGGTAATAATCTTCCCGGGAATAGGAAACGATATATTTCGTATCGAACAGTTCCCGCACAGCCCCGGCAGTCGGATAGTATGGCTCGCCGTAATCCCATTGTGTCTGTTCATCGGCGATCCAGTTGCGGAGCATGGAATCAATATCCGCATATGTAAAACGGCGGAGGACCAGTCGTTCCGTCTCGATCGTTGCCGTTCCTGTATGTGTGACCATAATAACCTTTCCCACTTCAGATCCGGACTGACCGCTTTTTTCTTAATACTGCCAGGGCGGCGTAATGACGGATGTCAAATCTCTCCGGCGCATGTTCCTCAAGAAACTTCCGGTGCTCCGCGCTCCATTCCTGCAGTTCTTCGGGGGATAAGGACGCCCCCACACCCCGGCAAGCCTGCATCCTGCCGTGCCATGACTCTTTCGTAAACGGGACCATGAGGTCAAATTCTTCATGGTCTTCCGGTTCAAAATACGCATATAGCGCATCCGGGATCCGGACCGGGTGCCTGGTCTCGCCGGCACCAGTCCAGGACGGATTGTATTTCAGAACAATCTCTTCGCTCTTTCCGGCGATCTCATCCTCAAAAGGAAGCCATGCCATATTCAGGATCAGCAGCTTCCCGTCCTGTTTCAGCATCGCCGCCAGTTTCGGCGCCAGGCGCTTATGGTCAAAATACCAGAAGCACTGGCATGCGGTGATCACGTCAAAGCTTTCATCCGGGAAATCTGTCTCTTCCGCGGGAACTGTCAGAAAACCGATCTCCATATGACCGGCTTCCGCCAGACGCTTTGCCTGCGCGATCTGCTCAGGTGAGATATCCGTACCCGTCCAGTGTGCGCCGTACCTGTACATATTCCGCGGCAGCACGCCTGTGCCGGTACCCAGGTCCAGGACATCCTGTCCCTCGGTACAGAGCTTCCTGTCTGTGATCTTCCTGTAAAACTCATCCGGATAGATATCCCTGTATTTTGCGTATTCCCCGGATGTCTTTCCCCAGTCAAACGGTCTGCCGCCGTCAATCCTGCTGTCTTTTATTTCCATTTATAATATCTCCATATATACCGTCTGTTTAGAACACGGTATTACAGGATACAGTCTGTATCCAGGCTGCCTTCGGTCCGTGCTTTCAGTGCCTCGTCACAGGTCAGCCGCATGAAAACCAGCGCCGGCAGGACCGGGATGATCATCCGGAAATCCGCGTTACAGTATAACGTGTACAACTCCCCTGCAAGGGGTGTGAAAAAAATGATCATCCGCGAGACATGGTATTTGATCATCCGTCCGCCGCTGCAGATCAGAAGCTCCGCAGCCGCGACAAACAGCAGGTTGGACCGGATCTTTTTCCACGTCTCATTTTTTTCTGAACAGACCGTTCATACATCTCCTATCCGGCACATCTGCACAGCCTTCGATCCTGCTTCGTGCAGTTCGGGTCATTCCGGTGTATACTCGACCCACTCGCCTTCTTTCAGCGTTTCAAACCTGCCCCACTCCGGCTTTCCGGCATCACGGCCCTTCACCCTTACAGGTATAAAGGCATCCTGCTGGCAGTACGGAAGCGGGTCATCCATATCGATCCAGCCACTTTCATCGATCCGGGCATTCCATTCTTCATACAGTTCCTCAAGCGAATCGTAGCAGCGGTCGGACGCGCACAGGACTGCCTCCGGGCTGGCATACAGAAACAGGTAAAAGCCTTCTTCCGCCCGGCAGAGCATGATCTTGTATATCTTTGTATGTTCAGCTGTTTTATACGGTTCTTTCAGCCATGCATATTTCCTCATAACTCCATCCTTATCATGTTTCTTGCCGGGATCATTCCGGCATCTCCACATCTTTGCCGGTGTAAAGGAACCGCATGCGGAAACCGGCCGAAGGATCTTTCAGATCCGAGTAAGCGATACTGACGCCATATACTGCCGATACGTCCAGGGCCTTGTCGCCCATGCCGTATACATAGTGATAATGCGGATGCGCATCTTCGACCAGCCTGGGCTTCCTGTCCCTGACCCACGGTTCATCCTGCATGAAGTAAGCCCGTTCCGTGATGCGCTGAATGGTGCTGCCTGCAGGCATCTCCTGTACGGTCCTCTTCTTTCCTTTCCCCCGGATCCTGCAGTCGGACCATACGCCGTCCCTGATCTTTCCGATACAGATCTCTCTGACAGACTGGTCCTTTAAGACTGCAAACCAGTATGTATCCGCTTTGCCGCCGATGACCCAGTCCGTTTCATCGCGGAATGCCTGACAGAATTCAAATCCTTTTTCTTTTTCCGCAAGTTCCCGGAAACGACAGTTCTCCATGATCCCGTTCCTCCCTGTATAAACTCATGTTATCGCAGAAAACCCACGATCATTTCCTTCTCTTCCTCCGTCAGGAAATGCATATGTCCCCTGCCCCGGAGCAGATACGTCCTGCAGCCGGGGATGATCTTTTCCGCCCTGGCAAGGACGCCCTTCCCCGGGAACAGGCAGTCTTTCTCCGCACCCATCACCAGCGCGGGTGCCGTACATCTTTTCATCCTGTCCGCATCGACATCGGACGGCATGGCAGTCTTGATCCTGACGTGGTCGATGCTCAGCTTCGCAGTCCGGTAAATATCATCGGTGATGTTATCCTCCGTGATTGCCATCGGCAGGAAACACCTTCTGAGCCATTTATCCTTCCCTGTGATCCGGTACAGGATCATCGGGAACATCATGTTCGCGCTCCGTACCGCCGGGGCATTCCGGATCCCGGCCGGGATATACAGGACTGCCTTCGTCACCTTATCCGGCACCGCGCACATCGTCTTGGCGATGATGCCGCCGCCGAACGAACCCCCGAACAGACGCATTCTGTCAAATCCGAGGGCATCGATCACTTCCCCCGCCCAAAGCCCGTAAGCATAGCCGGACGCTGGCAGGCTGGTCTCAGCGCTTTTGCCGGGATGCCCGATGGTATCGACCGCATAGATGTGAAAGTCCCGGAACAGGAAATCACATGCCAGCAGGTTATACGCCGTTGTCGCATTGCCGCCATGGAATACCAGCAGCGGCACCTTATCCGGATCGCCGGTCTCGATCAGATGCGTCCTGCCGAAGGACGTATCCACATAGATATCTTTCCACGGTACAGCCAGCCCTGACAGCTGGGCGTCATATAAGGCAAGGATCTCTTCCTTCCCTTTTTCCGATCTGTATATCGACCTCATACTTCCCCGCTTTCCCCTGACCTGCTGTCTGTCCCGGCAGTTTCCAGGAACGCCCGGACATGTTTCAGATATTCTTCCGGTTCTTCCAGGTGCACGACATGCCCGGCGTTTACTTTTACGTACCGGACATCCTGCAGCCTGCTGCAGGCAAACTGCGCATTCTCTTCCGACATGGCGCCGTCCAGCGTACCGTCCGCAAGGAACGAAGTGTCTGCCTGGATCAGCAGCACCGGGCATGTGATGCGGCACAGGGCTTCCGCATGGTCAAAGCCCTCATTCCATGTACCGCTGCAGAAAGCCTGTCCGAAATGCGGGTCATACTGGTCCATACCGCGGATCATCTCCCGGAAGAGCGGCGGCACGAACGGGATCTCGACCGTATCCTGCCAGTGCAGCATCCGCGATACCGTGACAAGGATGCGTACCAGGATGCGTGAGCCGGGGAATGCATTGTTTTTGAAGAAGCCTTCGGAGTTACGGATCCAGAAACGCACATAATCGCCTTCGTTGTCTTCCCGCACGGCCCTGTCGCTGACAGTGAATGTACGGTATGCGACCGTATTTTTAACTGCGGGATATTCCGATGCGAACAGCGGCGGGGCTTCGAGTATGACTGCCCGGACAAGGTCAGGCCGGTTTGCGGCCAGCCATGCGGCAAGCAGTCCGCCGGAGGAATTGCCGCTGATGTATACGGGGCTTCCAATTACTTCTTCGATGAACTGTGCCAGGGAGGAGCCGATCTGTTCCGCATTCATCTCATAATCATCCGGGCATCTGGTCTTCCCGTGTCCGGGATAATCTGCGGCATAGACATGGTAATGCTCTGCCAGCTGTATCATGACGTTCCGGTAAGAGAACCAGTCCAGCAGCTGCGCATGGAGAAGGAGGAGGGGCGGCTTCCCGGATCCTGCGGATTCAGCATAATGAAAACGGACATCACCGACGATGCTGTCTTTTTCCTGAAAACCTGCTTTCTTCAGTCTCTGATGCCCGGGATCCCGGTACAGCGCGATATATACGATGACCAGCGGCAGCAGTCTGAGGACGAACAGGACCATATTGATCAGAAACCGGATCATGTTCCCTCCTGGTACGGTATAAGCACGGAACTGTCCGTGATGATGACAGTTCCTGTGTATTCTAAAAAAAGAGTATCATATTCATTTACATCGATGAATACAGCATATCTTAATTTCCTGCATCCTGCCGGACAGACAGGATGACCGTGTCCCTGCAGGTCAGACGGAAAGTTCAATAAAAGGAAGAGCGGTCCGTTCTTCCTTTACTGTGCTTCAGTCGATCGTCACCCCGGAGACCAGGTCCGTAAAGTCCGCATACAGGCTCATGTTTTCGAGTCCGTGCACACGGGTGCTTATGCCCCAGATCTCGTTGATATGCACGATGCCCGTGATCGGCAGTTCTTCATTCTGTATCTCTGCGACCTGTCTCAGCAGCTCTGCACGCTTTTGCGGATCAGGTTCACCGAGGGGGTTTGACCTTTGGGTGAAAAGCCTTGAGCTCTGCCAGCCGGAAGTGTTCTCCCCGGAATTCGTGATCAGGTACTGCATGACAGGCCAGTCCGGGCGGAACGGGTCATACATGGCAAAGATGTCATATTCCGGTTCGGTCGGATCGATCATTGATGTCGAGAATATGAAGTCTTCTCCCTCCAGTTCCGATATACGCAGCTTCACACCGATCTTCCCCCAGCTTTCTGCCGCTGTTTCCGCCAGTTTCCTTTCAAACGCACTGCCTGCGTAAACAGCCCATTCCAGTTCAAGTGTTTCAAAATCTTCCGCCCGGATCACGCCGTCGCCGCTGACATCCTTTTCCCGGATACCTGTAGCCGGGTTTACTGTCCATCCTTCCCGGTCGAGCAGCTCTGCCGCCCTGTCCGGATCATAGTCATAGGGATTGAGCACATCATCCCCGATCGCCTCCCGGGCGCACCCCGGAACAGGGGATACACTGAGAATTGCAATGTCTTCGCTTTTGAATATATCATCGAAGAATGCCTGCCTGTCAAAGCCGTACAGAAGCGCCTGACGTACCCTGACCTCTGCCGTATGCGCCCTTACCGTCGTAAAGCAGACGGACAGGCAGGACTCCGTGAAGCTTACCAGGGAGGCATTGTCCATTTCCTTCACCTGTGCGGTCTCTTCGATCGTCAAAGCGAGCCGGTCCAGATCGATATCGTTATGCCGGAATACATCCGTCTGGTCAGCGTCTGCCGCAGATGAAGCGATCCTTGCAATATCGATCTCCCCATCCTGAAGCGCATCTGCCAGATCCGCTTCATTCATCTCAAGAAGGCTGATGCCTTTAAACTGCAGCGGATCACCGTAATAGGAATCATTACGGACCAGGTCCGCACGCTCACCCGGGACCCAGTTCTCCAGTGTCATGATCCCGCAGCCCATCGGACTGTTCTGTTTTTCCCTGAATTCTTCCATCGAACCGTATGCATAGTATTCCCGGCTGAGGATACCGGCAGTGAATAAGCGCGGGACCGTTGAACCTGGATATACCACATGGAAACGGACCGTTTTCTCATCCACGGTCTGGATATAATCGAAATATTCTCCGGCGTACGAATACGGATCCCCGGAGTCTGTTTCCATGAATGTCTGGTATGTGAATACGACATCGTCAGCGGTTACCGGGGTCCCGTCGGTGAATACCGCATCCCTTAAGCGGAATGTGTATGTTTTTCCGTCATCCGAGACTTCCCAGGATTCCGCCAGCTCCGGTATATAGCTGCCTTCCGGATCCGTCTTAAGGAGCCCGTCAAAGAGCAGCGAGCATATATATTCATCCGCATCCGATTTCGCCAGGGCCGGATTGAACACGCCTGCGATATCCCCGGTCGTATCACTGCTGAAGCCGGCTCTCAGAACGGCATCGCTCACCTGCACATCCGGGATGTCATCACTGTCCGCTGCCGATTCACCCTGCGGCTGTGCGGCAGGCACGGTCTCTTCCGAAGCCGCAGATGCTGTCCCGCCGGGAGGCTGCGATGCCCCAGCCGGCAGCTGCGTACTGCCGGACCTGCTGAAGAACAGGATCCCGGCCAGGACTGCGGCAGCTGCGATGCCGATGCCCGCATACAGTCCTGCAGGCCGTTTCTTTTCCGCTTTCCCAGTTTTTACGGGAGCAGCCGCAGTACCCTTCAGGTCTTCCAGCAGCTCTGCGGCGCTCTGGTACCTGTTTTCCGGTTTGAACCGAATGCATTTCCCCAGTATCCCCTCCATCTTTTCCGACAGATCCGGATTCAGCTGTCTTGCAGGAATATAGTTGTACGGGGGCTCCAGCGGGCTCTTCCCTGTCGCGAGATAATACATCGTCATGCCCAGCGAGTAGATGTCCGTCCTTGCGTCGGACTGCGCCATACCGAACTGTTCGGGTGCCGCGAAACCGTTCGTGCCGGCATAGGCCGTATCGGACGATGCGGCTGCCTTGTATTCCCTGGCGATGCCGAAGTCCACAAGCTTCAGTGTCCCGTCTTTCTGCAGGATGATATTTGCAGGCTTCATGTCCCGGTAGATGACCGGGGGCTTCCTGCTGTGCAGGTAGGACAGTATATCCGCCAGTGTGATGAACCACTCTGTCAGTCTGTCTTCCGGGACCGCCTTTTCACGTTCGATGAGGTGCTGCAGGTCCTCCCCTTCGATATAGTCCATGACGATATAGATCAGTCTTTCGTCTTCAAAGACATCCAGGACCCTTACCAGGTTCGGATGGGCCAGCTTTGTAAGGATGCCGGCTTCCGCCTGCAGGCTGGCTGTCCTGTCTTTCCGGACAGATTTGACTGCCACAAGTTTATCCAGACGTATATGCCTCGCCTTGAAGACGACAGACATACCGCCTTTCCCCACAGGTTCAAGTATCTCGTATGTACCGTTCAGTATCTGTGTCATTTTCATTCCTCTGCAGTATATGATAGCACCATCATAAAACACAGATATCTTTACTGCCTGTTTTCCCGCTGAAAAAGAGGCTTTCCGCCTCTTTGCATGTCAGATCAGCCGATCGGCTTACAGTCCACATAGACGTATCTTGGGACCGGTGCCCCGAAAACCATCGCAGTCACATACTGGACGACGATATCCGGAACAGAAGAAACATCAAAGTAGACCGTGCCTGTGATCTCCCCCGGCGCGATCAGGTCGGCACACTCAGCGAGCCCGTCTATGCCGAGCAGGTACATATCCTGACCGGCAGCGACCCCCGCCCTGCAGAGGGCATCATACGCACCGAGCGCGATCATGTCCCTGCTGCAGAAGATGACTTCGATCCTGTTCCCGTACTTTTCGAGAGCCTCCGCGCAGACCTCCTGCGCACTGTCCCTGTTCCAGTCCCCTGCCAGGTCATCAATGCGCTCGTATTCGATCCCGGCTTCATACAGTGCCTCCGCCGCGCCTTCTGCCCGCATGCGGGCATCTTCATCATCCGGCCCGCTCCGGATCGTCAGGAAAGAGACTTTCCCGTCGCCGTTGATGTCGCCGTGATCTCTGAGTCCGGCAACGATGTTCCCCTGGCATTTGCCTGCTGCGTACGGGTCTTTGCCGATAAAGCAGACCTTTTCATACGCCTGCGTATTCAGGTACTGGTAATTGTCTTTTTCGGAAGCCGGTACGGTATTGAAGAAGATGACCGGTATATCCGCTGCGGCAGCCCTGCTGATCACCTCGTCCGCCCGTGTACCGTCAGCGAGATCGACGATGAGCAGTTCCTTGCCTGTACGGATAAAGGCGTCGACCTGCTCCAGCTGGTCATCCATGTTTTCCCCGCTGACCGCAATGTCAACATTGTATTTATGATCACCGAACTGCCCTTCACGGAACTGGTTAAGGATCTCAGTTTCGCAGTACTGCATGTAAGACGTATTCTCTGTGCTGATGATCAGGCCGATACTGTGCTCCTGCACATCACCTGCCTGCGTATTGCCGGACGGGCCTGCTTCTGTATCTGTAATGACCGCACCGCCGGATACTGCACCGGCATCACTGCCTGTGTCTTCCGGTGTTTCTGCGGCAGCCGCGGAGCCTTCGGGTGTCTCATCCGCAGCCTCGACAGACGTCCGGGATGCGTCAGCCGGCGGCTGTGCACTGCCGGACCTGCCGAAGAACAGGATCCCGGCAAGGACTGCGGCAGCTGCGATGCCGATGCCTGCATACAGTCCTGCAGGCCGCTTCTTTTCCGCAGTCTCCGTTTTTACGGGTGCTGCCGCTGTGCCTTTCAGGTCTTCCAGCAGTTGTGCGGCGCTCTGGTATCGTTTATCCGGGTCGAACTGGATGCATCTCTCCAGTATCTTCTCCATCTTTTCCGAAAGATCCGGATTCAGCTGCCGCGCAGGAACATAGGTATACGGCGGCTCCAGCGGGCTCTTCCCCGTCGCGAGATAATACATCGTCATGCCCAGCGAGTAGATGTCCGTCCTGCCGTCAGACTGTCCGAGGCCGAACTGCTCCGGTGCCGCGAAACCGCTCGTGCCGATATAGGTCGTATCCCCTGTCGCGGCTGCCTTGTATTCCCTGGCGATGCCGAAATCAACGAGCTTCAGCACGCCGTCCTTCTGCAGGATGATATTCGCAGGCTTCATATCCCGGTAGATGACCGGGGGCTTCCTGCTGTGCAGGTAGGACAGTATATCTGCCAGCGTGATGAACCACTCCGTCAGCTGTCCTTCCGGGATCACCTTTTCACGCTTAATGATATGCTGGAGGTCTTCCCCCTCGATATAGTCCATGACGATATAGATCAGCTTTTCGTCTTCAAAGACATCCAGCACCCTGACAAGGTTCGGATGATCGAGCTTTTTCAGAATACCGACTTCTGCCTGCAGGTCGACCGCCTGGTCTTTCCGTACGGATTTGACTGCCACTAGTGTATGCAGACGTATATGCCTTGCCTTGAAAACAGTGGACATGCCGCCTTTTCCCGCAAGTTCGAGTATCTCATATGTACCGTTCAGTATCTGTGCCATTATTATTCCTCTGCAGTCTATGATACCACCATCAGCGAAATGCGGGCATGTGACCGCATATGTATTCGTCTGCCTGTAAAAAAGACGGTGTCCGTCTGACAGGAACACCATCTTTTCCCCTGTATGCACGGTCAGCGGAGACACTGCCCGCTGCATTCACTGCATCTCAATGAAATACAGTCCGTTTTTTTCTGCGTATTCATATGCGGTACTGTCTTTCCTGCCCCGGATCACGACGCCTTCCTCCGTCCCGATACTGTTGAGCGTACGTATGATCTTGCCGATGGAATCATAGATATCAAGACCTGGGTATCTCCAGTTTTTATTCCCTGCACCGACAGCCCCCAAAAACACCATATACCCCATGTCGGTCACACTCGGCGGTATCGTAACGAATGTCAGGTAAGTGCAGTTTTCGAAGGCACCTTCCATGATGCGTGTCACACCGTCTTCCAGGATCACTTCGCGCAGATATTTGTTGCTGGCAAAGGCAAATCTTCCGATCGTGCGGACTGTGCCCGGCACGGTATACACTTCATCCTGTTTCCGTTTCGGATAGTACAGCAGATACGACAGGTCCCGGGAAAACAGCACACCGTCCCGCAGCACATACGACGCGTTGTCCTCATCGATCTCAACACGTTCGATCCACGGAACATCAAGCAGCCTTGTATCTTTCAGATCACAGACCCCCTTCGGGATCCGGAAGGACCGCAGGCCTTTGCATGCGCTGAACGCTTCCATACCGATATACTCTATGCTGTCGGGAAGATCGACAGCAGTCAGGCTGCCGCATTCCGAAAATGCGAGATCGCCGATAGACTGCACGCCTTCTTCAATTGTTACGTCCCTCAGGTTCTCACACAATTCGAATGCTTTCTCTTTGATGTACTTTACACTGCCGGGGATCTTAATGCGTGTGAGATACGGGCAGTTCCTGAACGCTGCGCTTTTGATCGATGTAACGGTTTCGGGAATAATGACCCCTGTGAATCTGTGTGAGTTGGCGAACGCACGGGGGCCTATAGCCGTTACTCCCCGCGGGATCTTCACGACCGGTTTCCTGTGTCTTGACCCTTTGAATTTGACCAGTATCCCTGTATTATGATCGATCGTCATGCAGTTATGGTCATAGTTTTCGATCTCATACATCGCGTTCTCCTCCCTTCCTGAGCTTTGATCCGCATAAATGCGCACAGCCTGTCAGTACCGCCATTCGGCAGTCATTCCCCTGACGGCATCCAGCATCTGCTCCCGCGGCAGGAAGAATCCTTTCAGGATCTCCGGGGCAGAGACATACAGGATGCTGCCGCGACGCTGGATCGACCAGGGAAACCCTCCGGGTTCGGCTGACCAGCCGAAACCTGCCCGTTCACAGTTGTCAATATCCCTGACGAACCTCCGGAAATCAGCGGGGCTGTTCCCGATATAACTGATGCGGAAACCGGCTGATTCATCGTCGACATCGATATCGATATGGGCCCATCCGACGCCGTCGATCGCACCGGATATCCGGAATACATGCGTGAGTTCACGCACCCTCCCTTCCCTGTCCAGTCTGTCGATATACTGCCAGATATTGGGGCTCAGTCCACTGTATCCGCCTGTACCCGTACCGATCATCGGATCATCTGCCGCTGCCTGTGCATAATGCGGATCCGGGATGTCTGTACGGTCTTCCTTTTTTTCCGCAGTTTTCCGGTACTGCCGTATTCTCGGTGCATCCTCTTTGGTGAAGTATCCGGTATCTTCAAAGGCATCTTCCGCGATGCGCACGTCTTTCGGCATGCGGACAAACAGCTTCTCATTAAGCTTATTGACGCCCATGTGCGCAAAAGCCCTGCTGCCGATCGTCTTTACCGTATCGGGGATATAGAAAGCATCGGCGTCGTCATTATCACAGAACGCTTCTGCACCGATACCGGTAACAGGCTTACCGCCGATCTCTTCCGGGATCACCACACCGGCATACGGCGCATCACCGACATGCCCTTTCTTTCCCGTGCATCCCATGATCACAAGGCCCCCCTCGCCGTCGGGCTCCGTGATCCATTCCCCGGGCCTCTCCGGTACTTTCAGGGTGAACGGCCTGCCCTCTCTGTCGGTGCATTCCAGGTCGAGCATATAAGCGATCTCCGCCGCCTGTGCATCCCTGTCCGTTACGACCTTCTTCAGCGAAGCGAACTGCGCCAGTGCCTGCCAGTAATAGCCGACCAGGCTGCGGGGAAGGTCCAGCACTTCCGGATCCTTCAGTTCCCATACCGTCTGTACGTTGATCTCTTCCGTCCCTTCCGGGATGATCACTTTCTTCAGTCCCGGCACGGTGCAGCAGATCCGGTCTTTGATCATGATCATGCCGTTCACTGCACCCGGTCCGGTGAGTTCGACGTTTTCCGCACCTTCGAAGGCATTGCGGCCGAATTCTTTCAGCCCCTCCGGTATCCTTGCCTCTCTGAGCTCCGTGCAGTTTTTGAAAGCCTCGTAACCGACCGCCTCCATGCCGTCAGGCAGAAAGACCTCCTGCAGCGAGGTGCAGCCTTCAAAAGCACGGTTCCACACGGACTTAAGCGATCCGGGCAAAGTGATCTTTTTCAGATTCGTACAGTTGAGAAAGGCACTTCCCTGGATAAACTGCAGTCCTTCCGGGAGTCCGGGCTCCTCCAGGGAAACACATCCTGCAAACATGCCCGGATCCAGGCTTTTCAATCCATCCGGCAGCCTGACATGTTTCAGGCTTTCTGCGTAAGAAAATGCCATCGCATACAGCAGGGTATCATGACCCGGGATATCGATGCTTTCCAGGGGCGTACCGGCAAACGCATACGCCTCGATCCGTTTCAGTGATACCGGGAGCCGGATACTGCGGATCCCGCTTCTGAAGAATGCACGCTTCGCAATGATTTCCACGCCTTCCGGCAGGACCACGCCTGTCACATGCGTGCAGAATGCGAAGGCTTCTGACCGTATGTATTTCAGATCCTGCGGTACAGTTACTTCACCGCCGTCCCCTTCATACGCTGTAAGGCCGCCGTACCTGTCGGTATGGAACACATGTCTCCCATTATCCTGTACAATTTTATCGTTCATCCTCTTCCCTCCATAATACAGCCGTTCCGTCCTGCCGGCATCCGGATCAGTTTTCCTTTACATTTTGGTGCGTTCTGTTCTCTTACGGTATTCGTCCCCGTAATTGTTCAGTGCAGGGAACCTGGAGAAATATTTCTCAAACGCTTCAATATTCGGACAGATCAGATCCGACCGTTTGACCGCAAATACCACTTTATCAAATGCATGCAGATATCTTTCCTGCAGAAGGACTTCCCTGAAAGCGCAGGCGGCCGCTTCCGGCGGATTATGAAAGGCACCGCATCCGAAAGCCCCTAAGATCAGTACTTCAGCCTCGTTTTCAATTGCCGTTTCAAAAATGTTCCGGATCCTTCTTTTGAACAGATGCATCAGATCGCCGTCAGGCAGTATGTATCCGGAGCCGCTGAAGAACGGGGCTGCACATGTTATTACATCCACCGTGAACGGATCGCTGTAATACTCTTCAAAACTGCTGTCATTGTATTTCGGCTCTTTCAGTATTGTGGCATCCGGCGAATAAATGACCATATCCGTTCCGAGAAACATACTGTTGTACTGATTCTTTGACTGAATGCCCCTGTTTATTTCATAATACGGCCCGGCATTGTCCGATATAAGCGCCTTATAAAGATTACTGCATCTGCAGATACTCTCCTCCTGCGCGCCTGCGCCCCTGAGGATCCCGCCCCCGGGTTCTACCGGGTTGGCAAAGTTTAAGACAGCTGTATGTTTCCCGGTTCCTGCCGTTTCCTTTGCCAGGAAGAGGGTCGTGCCTTCTCTGAACAGTATCTCCGGTCTGCGATCCGGTTTTTTTGTACTGCGGAATGCTTCACCGTATACCCGTGTCCGCTCAGTCATTGTTTCTGTCATTCTGCACAGGCTGCTGTCATGCTCAATATAATTCATCAGTTCATAAAAAGCGGATATCCGGACTTTTTGCAGGAAATGATCACTGTCTGTTCTTTCCATGAACCTGTGCACGTCAGCGATCTCTATCGTGCTTACAACGGCTCTGTATCCCTCGATCGTACCGGCATTCGTATTGGTGATCCCGAACGGGACATAATATTCACCGCCGTATCTGGGAGTGCTCTCATTTACCGACCGCTCCATCGGATCTGCAGAAAAACAAACGTCATAGGAGCATACGGCGATCTGGAAAAAGCTCCGGTCGGCATATACGATCCTGAACTCAAACCCGTAAAGGATCCCGCCGCCGTCGACACGGAAAGCTTTGCCGGCACATACCTGACCGTTATAGATAACATGCCCGCTTCTTTCATGATACAGTAAAAAATACAGCTCCTGCATATGACCGCCCCCTTATACCTGATCTGCAGCATATCTTAGCATACTGTTCATTTCCAATCCTGTACCGCATGATCATTTCTGCTGTTATTACCATGATAAACGTTTCCGGCATGCATATGCAAAAGAAGCCCGTTCAGGCTTCTTAGTATCCGTGATCGATATGTTTCCAGTCACCGCCTTTTTTCCTGCCGAGGATCCATTTCCATCCCGTACAGGTCTCCCCGGGCATCAGTGATTCCTCCGCACCCTGTTCGGCCACTGTAAAGACAGATTCGAATACGATGACTTCATCCGCGCCGATGACGGAAGCGTACTCCCGGTAATCCGGGTTCTTCTCATCGCCGATGTAGTACAGCTCCGTCATGGAACATCCGTAAAAGTTTCTTTCAAAATAGGACCGGACCGTCTGTACGGCCTCCGATATATCCTTCTCGGTATAGATATCGGAATCGACCACATAGATCTTTACTTCATTCGTTTTCCCCCGCATGCAGGCCGTCAGCATGCACGCGCACAGGATCACGCATAAAGCCCTGATGATCTTCTTCACCTGTTCATCCTCCGTATCTTCACGGCAGGCAGATCCTCACGGTACACCTGCCAGACGTTTACCCTTCTTCCGTCAGATCATGGTAGATGATCCGGATCTGCGCATCCCTGGAGACAGGGTCACCCTTCTCAAACTTCATATTCCTGTCGATCGTCACCAGGAACACCTTCCTCATCTTCTCATCCAGGGGATCCGTGATATCCCGCAGAGGTTCCGTGACGATATTCGTGAAGCCTGCTTCACGGAAGTCCTCCTCCACTTCGGATACATCCCTGCCGAAATACTGGCTGAACGCTTTCGGCAGACGGATCTGACAGGACAGTTCCTCTTCCGTCAGGGGCAGGTAATAGGTCAGACAGACATGGGAACCGATGTTTACCCATTCGTCTTCCGGGACATCCGTCCTGCCGTTCAGCGTAACGGATACGATCGCGCCGTTCTTCATGAACGGTGACCTGTCGGTGATGCGGATCGAATCGATATTTGTGAGTCCGTAAGAGAGGAGTTCGTTATATACCTCTTCATAGTCACGGTTGATCAGCGATCTGAGACTGAACGGGAGCGGGATCTCATCCAGGGTATTGTTCCTGTAGGCTTCCAGATATTCCATGGCTTTCGTGAAGTCTTCGGAATCCGCCCATTCCCTGCACTCATATGCACGGACGGCATTGATGGGATGGCTGTTGAAGGAATACATCATCGTTGCCAGCGTCTTGTTCCATTTGTCATCGGTCGTGAGCTTATGGTATTCTTCCGCCTGTTCCATGAAGGCATCCACATTCATCTCAAACGGGATGTTCTTGTCAAAGCCCGCAAAGCGCATGCACATCTCGATGACGTTGTCCGCTTTGCCGTCGCACAGCATCGCAGCCCTGTCGGCGGAGAATTCGCTGCAGCGCATCCAGTATGCGAATGCGGCCTTGATCGGCAGCAGTGCGATATTGCCCAGGCCGCCGCCCATAAAACCGGCAGCGCCGTTCAGCAGGATCAGGCCCATCGTCCTGTACAGCACGTGATGACAGGCGATATGGCCGCACTCGTGCGCCAGTACTGTCCGCACAAGCTCCTGCGGCATCGTCTCCAGAAGGCCGGACGTGATGACGATATACGGCTTCGTATCGCCGTATGTCCAGGCATTCGGGTGCACATCCAGCTTGAGGAAAAGATCCGGCACATCGATGCCGAGCCTCTCGCAGATCGGTATAAGCATCTCTTTATATGCGGGAAGCTGCTTCTCGGATATGCGCACATTGGACGCCATATTGTCGATATACATCAGCTTCTCATTCCAGCCGTTCATAAAGGCTTTCGTAAACTGGGTGAATCCCGGGATCGCCTTCAGCGCATCCAGGGCAGCCTTATCGGATTCATGAATAAATACATTGCAGTTTACAGGCATGGCTCAACCTCCCATCATCAGGTAAACAGACATAACGAACATCAGTACAGGCAGTCCCACCAGCAGCAGGAAGAAGCCGATGGGCATATCGCCGCCGCGGATCGCATCCCACAGGAACGACAGTACGCCGAGCCCCGCTTTCTTCCTGCGGATGCGTTTGAGGGAGCCGTCCTCCCGGATCAGAAAGATCAGGGGATTGTCGAAGATATCCCTGCGCATATAGGCGATCCAGAAAATGAATGTGAACGGTACGGACAGTACCAGCCACAGGCTGATATACCCGGGCTGGAGTTCACTTAACGGTCTGCCGGAAGCCCACAGGAAGAACACAGCCAGCAGCACCGGCAGGACATTGAACAGGACAGCCCTGAGCAGGATGCCGATGAGCCTGCCGGGCGTATAGAAGCGTATATCCACATTCTCTTCTTTGCCGTCGATCATCTCACGGAACACCGGGACCGTATCTTTGGGGTCTTCCCTCCTGTCCCTGTAGATGATCATCTCCATGTGGCTGGTGCGGATATTGTCGAACGCGGTCCAGGCGACGAGCCCGGCCGCGGCGAATACATAGAACGTGAGCTCATAGCTCGGCAGGAGCAGGAAAGAGACCAGTCCCAGGATCACCGCTGTCAGCAGCGGTTCGAGCCACCACCAGCGTCCCCTGTCAACGGTCCTGTGGAACGTCAGCGCGCAGGCGCCTGTCTGGCCGTTGCAGGAAGCCAGCAGGTCCCCGCTCTTTACGAAATACATCGGCAGCAGTACCGGGAGCTGTTCCAGGTCGCTGACCGACGCGGTCACGTCGACGCTCTTTGAACGCATGACCTTCTTCACTTCGGGAAGGAAATCGTCCTCCACTTCCCTGTATACCCTCTGGCTGACATCCTTATCGCTGATATCCTGCATCTTGACCCTGTGTCCGGCGATATAACCGAAACTGAACGGTACGGTATCCTCCCATTCAAACGGTTCGCAGGCATCCAGCACTTCATTCGTCAGCTGCCTGCTGGTATTGACAGCAAGTTCATTGACATAGCCCGCCACGGTATAGACCCGCTGGCTGACATCCCTGTCGACCTTGCAGGTGATGGGACCGCGGACGAACTGGTAAGGCAGGTAATACCCTTCCATCTCATCCAGATGCTTCAGGGCTTCCCGTTTCTTCTTCCCGTGAAGCTTCCGCAGGATGAATGCCTTCATTTTGTCTTTCGCTTCCTCTTCCGTCACAGCAAACGGAATGATCATCTCGGGGAATGTATCCTTTTCGGTATAATCCCGGCGGACCAGCGTGCCGCCGCAGAAGGAACAGGAGCCTGTGGCTTCGCCCTTCCTCGCAATGACCCTGGCCCCGCAGCCGGGGCATTCCCAGAAAACAGCCTTCTGCAGATCCGCATCGCTGCGCAGCTGTGACTGGCGCAGCTTCCGCCAGGATTCGATTCTTTTGTATGTCTCGACCGGCGGTGTCTTCGTACCGCAGTTCGCACAGCGGTATGTGCCGGAACGGATCTCATAGCGCACCGGCGCGCCGCAGGACGGACACGTCAGCCGGATCGGGTTGTATTCCTGTATCGTCATATGTCCAGTATAACATCAGTATCGTCATAAACTTCTTTTTTTATAGACCCGGCAGATCTTTAGTTTTGCTTAATTATCCGGGTGTACAGACCTGCCGGTACGGAAACAACGGAAGCAGATATGACCCGTATGACAGCAAAGGGTCCGGACTGTGACCGGACCCGGTATCTTCTGCGGATGATTTCAGCCGCCGTAAAACAGGGAAATGAACGGCTGCTGCAGCGTTCTGTTACTTCCTCAGCACCTCCAGGTCGATCAGCCCCATACGGTCTGCCTGCAGGGCAAGTTCCATATGCAGGATCGGTATCCTCGCACCTGTACAGATAAAATCCAGAAACATGGCCAGTACTACGCCGATCGCCAGTCCTTCCGGGGGGATGTGCAGCTGGACCATCATCACGGACAGACACGAGATGTTGCCTCCTGCTACAGGCGGTGTTGCGACCGCAAGAAGCGAACTGACGATCCACATCGTTCCCCACCATGCGATATCTGCATGGATGCCGTAACACTCTGCCAGGAAAGCACCTGTCAGGATGAACAGCAGGGAATAGCTTCCCGCAAAGAGGATCCCGCCGATGGGGAATGCCATTCTTGAGAACGATCTGTCGATCCCGAGCTTCTGCTCATTGATATCCATGCCTTCCGTGAAAGCAGCGGAAGAGGAAGACGTTGACAGGGCAATTATGAAATCCGGCATCAGCTTCTTCGCCAGTACGGAAGGCCTTACCTTAAGCTTCCAGCATGTATATGCCAGATACGCGCATACCAGCATTGCGGACAGCACGGCACAGAGCACCAGCGGTTTCCAGAACTCCGCAAGCATCGCAGGACCGTTAGCCCATAACTGGCTGACCAGCGAGGAGAAGATATACACCGGCAGGAACATACATACGAATGTCACGCAGCGCATGACCACAGCCTGCAGTTCCGTGATGATTTTCCTGAGATTCTCCGTCTGGCTCCCCGTCAGGAGCAGGACGATGCCTGCAAGGACAGCCATAAATACGATCTGCAGTGTATTGCCGTCCAGGAAAGGCCTGACGGGATTGGAAGGAAGGATGCCGAAGATCATTTCCAGGATCGCCAGGAAACCGGAACCGCTGCCTCCCGCATCCGCCGCAAGCGGGAAGAACAGACGCACGCTGACGGTAAGCAGTGCGCCGATCGCAAACGTACCGGCAATGAACCGGATCATCATCTGTTTGCCTACCCTTCCGAGGGCGGCAGTACTGCCGATGCCGCAGATGCCGGTAATGACGGTCAGGAAGATCATCAGCCCGATGAATGTATTGAGCAGGCCCAGGAATCCGCCGGAAAGGAAGGAGAGTCCGTAATCGATGACCGTATCCCGGACAGGTTCCGGGATATACTGTCCCAGAAGCCCGATCACGGCAGCAGCGGTTATACAGCCGAGCATCAGCAGTTCGGCCTTTTTCTTCGGTACGGAAACAGGTATGGTCACTTCGTTCCTGCCGAAACGCCAGCGCCATGCAGGCAGGATGCCTGTACGCTTCAGCAGGTTCTGTGTGAACTCCTCCGCTTCATTATCCGCCGGCTTTCCCGGATCGAACCTTTCCCCGCCGTAACGGATCCGCAGCGTATCCGTACCGAACCGCCTGTACAGGGATATCCCGGCTTCGGTACTTCCCTGTCCGTGTTCACAGATATTGATCAGGATCTCTTCGACGGCAAGCCGGATGCGCATGATATCCCTGTTTTTGACACCTGTGCTTTCCAGCCACCGGCGGACGGTATCCGAAGCCTCATCCACGCCTGCGCGGTCGACGGTTATATTTATCACTTTTTCCATAAGATATGACCTCATGATCTGTATGCTGCAGGACGGTTTTTCCCGTAAGTGCAGCTTCTGGTAAGTTTATTACACATTCCGAAGCATAAGCAGGACGATCTGTCTGTGAAAAAGACCGTTCTCATGAACCGCTGACGGATCTGCATTCAGACAGTTCTGACGATCTTACGGAAAGCTTCGTTCAGTTCTGTCCAGTCATGCCGGCGGTCATCCTCCATGGAACTGACGATCCGTTTCTGTCCTGCCAGTTCCTCCCGGATGAAATCAATGATCACAGGCATATGCGGGTTCTCTTCCTTTTCCCCTGTTAATGCCTTCCGCTTCAGCAGTTCCTGTATGTTTGCATACAGCACGGCATCGAGAACCTCATCCGTACCGTCGAAGAGCTGCAGCAGTTCGCTGAACAGCACCGGCGGGATCGAATCATAGCGTTCGATCCACCTGCAGCACAGCAGCGGCCGCAGGGCATAGAAGTATTTCTTATACCGTACCGTATCCCCGCACAGGTGTCCTTTGTATGTGGAATTGGCCGTGCCGTAATAATGGTATATGGAAGCCTTCCGGGAAAAGTAACTTTCCATCAGGGCATTGAGCTGTTCCCACTTATCGCTTTTCCTGTATATAACGGGTGAATTGATCCATTCCATGACATTCGGGTTGCCTTTGCCGAGGGCAGCCAGCACCTTGCGGATATCCCATCCGCTGATGTCCAGGACCTCATCCAGCCGGTATTCGATGACATCCCTGACCATATCGATCCTGAGGTATTCTTCCGGCTTCATCACGTAGATGAACCGGACGTCGTAATCACTGTCATCCGATGCGAAGCCCCATGCCCGGCTGCCGGCTTCCGCCGCAAGCAGGATCTCAACGCCATATTCCTTTTCGACCGCATCCAGGCTGTCCTGTATCTCTTTCTGTATATCCCTCATCAGTAGTCCTCCAGGACCGCATGGCGGTTGATCTCTTCCGTGAGTGCTTCAATGGCTGCCATATCCGGCGCATCGGGTAGCCTGCTGTTCCTTTCCGCTTCCTCAAAGCGCTGTTCATATTCGGAAACGATATCGTAGAAATCCGGCGTCATGATGCCGTCCTTCATATATCCGCCGTCGCGGATCTTCTTCAGCAGGACAAGGTCTGTATCCGGCCTGTGCGTGATGATCTCCCCTTTTTCCAGGATATCGATACCCATCATGAACAGCCGGATGAGGTGCATCGCATGCTTGTTCAGGTGCCTGTCATCTTTCTTATGGTTCCGTCTGCCGGCCTTATCATAATCTTTGACGACCGCATGGATCGTATTGACCAGGTCCCCGACCTTCCTTAACGGGTAATGGTCAAAATGCATGTCTGTGAAGATCTCTGTCTCCATGCCTTCCGTGACGGCTTTATCGATATACACCCTTGTGCAGGTATCGTTCTTCAGTCCTGCCTTCCGGTTGAAATCTTCAAGGGCGTGCGTTACGGAACGAAGGATATGTTCTTCACGCTGTGACTGCGGCAGGGAATCCCTCGCAGTTGCATTCTGCAGTTTCCTCAGCTGGGAATCCGCATAGTGTCCGAATGTGAACGCTGCCTTTCTGGAAAGGAACAGGTGCCTGCTGTCGAGCAGTTTCTGCCCCGGTTCTGTCTTGATGACATACATGTCTTCATCCAGTCCCAGCATCTCGATGATATTCGGATTGCATGCCGTCAGCATGTCCACCATCTTCCGGAAGGAATAGATGACCGTATCCGTATGCCTGTCTTCATACTGCTCAAAGGATGTCAGCCCGATCAGGTCGGAAGGCATGTTCAGAGCGACTCCCCGGAAATCGATATCGCTTCCTTCACGTTCGGTGCCGTAGCCGTAGCTGCCGCTGACGCCGAGCAGGATGATATGCCTGCCAAGGCGTTCTTCCGTATGCAGGAAACTGTATTCTTCTGTCGTGATCAGTCTTTTGAAATCCATCATGGCCTCCGGTGCTGTTTTACGCAGAACGGGCAGGTATTACTGTCTGCCCGGATTTGCGATCCGCACAAAGTATTTATCTTCACTCTCCGATACGATCCTGC
Organism: Solobacterium sp.; assembly: GCA_024698805.1. GTDB lineage: Bacteria > Bacillota_I > Bacilli_A > Erysipelotrichales > Erysipelotrichaceae > Bulleidia. The sequence goes on along the minus strand of JAILQT010000013.1, from coordinate 5,476 downwards.
CGCCGTTTTTCAGCATGACCTTCAGCGAAGCGGGATTATCTTTGTTCACGCGCAGGCAGAATTCATCTTCCGGCACGATGTCCCGTGCTTTTTCAAGCGTCAGCCTCAGGCCCTGTGTCCCGTATCCCCTGCCGCGGGATCCTTTGCGGATGCAGTAACCGATATGGCCCGCGCCGGTACGAAGCGCTTCATTGAGATAATGGCGGATCCGGAAGTGGCCGATGACCGTATCATCCTCCCACAGAAAGAAGAACGTCTCCGGCACCATCCATTCAGGCAGGTCAATGCCCTTTGAAAAGCGGATCATATCCGGCAGGGCTTTTGTTTCGAACTCCTGCCTGCTTATGCCGTGCCACGGGTTCGTCATGCCGTTCTCGTCCTGAGGCATATCCTTTACGAAGAGCCATTCCTTCTCAATGTCCCCGTGACCGGCTTCTTTCAGATACAGCATCCTTTCCCTCCTGTTCCTCAGCGGATCTTCTGCCCCCGGATGATCATCGAGAGCGGGAATCCGGAATGGTCAAGTCCGCCGAACATGCCGCATATATCGTGATCATATTCCTGCAGTCCCGTAACGGCGAAGCCATTGCGGCACATGCCGGTCATGACTTCAGACAGCGGGTGGGTATAATCCGTAAATGTCTTCGAACGGTAGGTCTTCTGCGTCATATAGTACATGCCCTCATTGCCTGTCCACTCATGTTCGAAATAGGAATACAGGCATTCTGTCCTGTGCTTTGGGTCATACAGTTCTTCGCCTTCCGAGGCGATCATATTCGTGAACGGGTGCTGTTCATGGATGATGATCACAGCCCCGGGCTTCATGCATTTCGATACGACCGCAAAGAAGCGGTCAAGATCATCAAACCAGCAGAGCGCGCCGACGGTGATGATCACAATGTCGAACTGTTCCCGGTGTTCATCGCCGATATCATATACATTGACCGCTTCAAATGTGCACGGCAGCCGCAGTTCCTGCGCCTTTGCATTGGCGAAAGCCACCTGGTTCCCGGCGATATCAAAGCCGACACCTCTTTCTGCCTTCCCGCTTTTGACGAGGGACAGAAGCTCGCGCCCGTTGTTGCAGCAGAACTGGCCGATGACTTTTCCTTCGGTACGGACCTGCTTCAGGGTCTCCTTCATCTCTTCATGGAAAAACGGGTATTCTTCCGTCTGTATCCGTTCGGTGATATCGGCTCCCCAGGAAGGTGAACGGTTGTCGAAAGCCTCTTCCCAGGCAGCTTTGTTGCCTTCTATGTATTTGTCCATGTTGTCCCCCTTTCCTCACTGACAAAGATCAGCCGGCATCGGCGTACAGCCTGTATTTCCCGCAGTGCAGGCAGCGGAAAAGATACCCGGTCATGTCGCCGTCTCTGCGCAGATATTCCTCCACGACATCAAGCGGGTAGGAAGGCACCTGCGCAGCATAGTCATCGAGGGCCTCTTTGCGGATACCCATCGCATCCAGTTCTTCGATCCCCACAGGGCCGAGATAGGCGCAGTAATCGTCGCAGCATGCCAGCCAGTTCTCCCCCTGCCAGGACATATAGCCGGGCGTGCGCTTAAACAGCTCGTCACGCTTAGCGGGATCGGACACCTTTTCCGCATACTGTACGAATTCAGCATCGAACTTTTCCGCAGCGCTCCCGTCATGGATACAGGACAGGCAGATGCAGTCAATATCCGCTGCCGAATATACCTGCCCGATATATTCCTGAACCGTTTTCCCGCAGCAGTCACAGACGCCTTCCCCGTGCACCAGTATCTCATCCGTATACAGATTCGGGTGATAACGGAATCCTATGCGTTTCATCTCCTTCGTCCTTTTTCACTCCCATTGCCTTTTTCAGACACTGCTGGCAATGCCGATCACGGTCAGGATCATTCCCAGAAGGACCATCGCGATCCCGGCGATGAAAAGGATCGTATAGATCCTTGCGGATTCGTAACGGAACGGCTGTGCTTCCTGCGGCTTTGCCGGATTATACCAGATGGTGCAGGGATCGCCGGGATTATGTGCCTCCGTGCCGCCTGTCGTCGATTTGAGATGGTAATCGGTCCCGTTTACATGGTAGGCAAACAGATATGTAAGTCCGCGTCTCCTGCGCCATATATCGATCAGAACACCCTGTGCCTGTGCCGAGCAGCGGGCATTCTTTCTTTTATTGATCGGGGCGGCGATCACAAAGATCAGCCCGAGAAGAAATATCGCAAAACCTGCAGCAGCCATAAAAACACCTCCATTGCTTATTTATGCAGATCATCTTCAGGGTTCTTTTGAACCCTTTCGGAAGTTCCCTGTTATTCCCCGGTCCATTTCAGGGAGACCGGGGAGACCTCGATCACGAAATGATCACCGGTTATGTCCGTCATCGGATGCGAGTCCGCAATACACACCCGGGCATCCCCGACCGAAGTTTCCCTGAAATCACCTGCCGAGCCCATGATCACATACTGGACCCCGCTGTAGTACATCATGCCGTCTGCCGGACCGACGGGGATCGCTTCGAAGGGCTTCTCAATATCCGCTCCCAGTTCATCCAGATAAGCCGCAAGGGCGGTGCAGAAAGACCGGGCATTCCGGACATAGTTCCGGCAGTATGCACAGCTGCAGATATCCTCATCTGTCAGCCGTTCATAGTATCGTCTTGTTCTCTCAATATCCATATTACCGTTTTCTTTCATCCGGTCTTTCTGCGGATGACCGTATTTACCCTGTCCGGCACAAAGCCGGCACGAAGCGCCGTTCTGCGTGAGGCTTCGTTTGTTTCGCCGTGCGCCCATACCGGTCTTCTGCCCTGCCGGATGATCTCTTCGCACATACGGAACGACAGGTACGATGCCAGGCCGTTATGCCGGAAATCTTCACAGGTCTCAACACCGATGTCGGCTTCATCCGGACTGACAGCGGCGGAGAAGGCAAGTGCCGCGAATCCGTCATCCTTTCGGGCTATGAACCCGAAGCCGCGTTCGAGGAAAGCATGATCGCAGCCCCAGAATACGGAGGGGATGATCCTGCCCCGTATACGGCCGATATTGTCTGCCGTGATCCGTTCAATACTGAAATGTCCATCCGGATCGGCAGGCTGCTTCAATATGCCGCTGTGCGTATATTCGACCCTCCTGCTGAACTGCAGTTTATCACAGGCTGCGTAATACGCACGGATATGTTCAGAATCCGTGATCAGCAGGAACCGCCTGTCTGTATCCCCGAGCAGGAACTGATGATATACCTCCTCGAGGAAGCGGTCGCTCACAGGCTCCGGTATATAGGCGAAACCGCAGCAGTGCCAGAACAGCACGCTGCCGGCACCGTCTGTACAGATATCCCCTTCCCGGATGCCGGATGCGATCGAAAGGGGATAGACACGGTTGGCCGTACACGCTTCCGCATATCGGATATACCTGCTGTATTCTTCTGTTTTTACTCTATCCATGAATTTCTGCCTCACATGTCCGCATCGCTGTAACGGAACTTCTTCAGCTGCCTGCCGAAGACGATGCAGTGCAGGGTCCCGGCAATACCGAGGATGAACATCATGAGTGCCGCGCCGGAGCCCTTCCCGTTTCCGAACAGGAGCGTGAAGATGCCGCTGTGCGCCGCCATGAACGGTTCGCATACATGATCCACCAAGGACCCGCCTGCCAGCAGCCCGACCGGGATCGTAAAGAACTGCAGCGTGTTCCTGCAGGCATAGACCCTTCCCAGCAGGTTTGCAGGGACTGTATTCCGCATGATGACGTTCTGGTTCGTGCTCATGACGGGGATGAAGATCCAGCCCAGCACCTGCGCGATGCACCATACTGCAGGGCTTCTGGAGAAAGCCAGAAGGAAATTCTCCGTCCCGAGGGAGAACAGCATGCTCAGATAGATGACCCTTACCCTGTCCTTCGGCGCCGGCATGAGCATCGCGATCAGGCTGCCGGCAACCATTGCGGCACCGGAACAGGAAGACACGATGCCGAGGACACCGTTCCCGCCCCGCGGATTCGGAATGATCAGTGCGGGCAGCGCCGCACTGAAAGCCGATGAGATCAGATTGACCCCGGACATGAACAGGATGATATACAGGATCATGCGATCCTGTTTCAGATATGCCAGTCCTTCTTTCGCAAGCTGCAGGACACTGCCTCCGTTCGAAGCGTCTTCCGGCACATCCGGGATGCGGATAAAGAATGCCAGGGAAATGAACGCGATTACAAAGGATATAAGGTCAGCCGCGATTGCCGCATCCAGTCCCGCAATGCCGTACAAAGCTGCCGCAATGACAGGATTGGCGATCGAGACCAGGGATCTCGACAATGACTGCAGCCCGCCTGCCTTCTGGTAGAATTCTTTCGGCATGAGCCTGGTATAGGCCACTTCGGAAGCAGGCTGCTGGACGGTATTCATCAGCCCGGAAAAAACATTGACCAGGTACAGGTGCCAAATGTGCAGACAGCCCGTCCTGTACAGGACGAACACGGCCAGCGTACCGGCTGCCGCAAGCGCGTCGCATACCAGCATGGTCTTCTTCCTGTCATACCTGTCAGATAATGCGCCTGCGAAAATGCTCATGACGACATACGGCGCATACGTGCATATCGTCAGTGCAGCCGTACTGAGCGCCGAACCGGTCTTCTCATACAGCCACAGCGTCAAAGCAAAACCCGTGACCGCGCTTCCCAGCTGCGACAGGCTCTGCGTACTCCACAGGATATAAAAATCCCGCATTGAATGTTCGTTGTTGTTTTTCATTTCTCTGCTCCTTTCTTTTTCCTAAGAAGCAGAGTCTGAGGATATCTATTCCTCCATGCAGTCTCCCCAGACTCTGCATGGAGCGTAAGCTCTGCAATTTCTCATACGGTTTCCTTTCCCGGCATACACCGGTCTGACGGATATTTAATTATGATCCTGCACTCTGTTTTCCTTCGCTGTGCGGATCAGAAAGACGCATCTGTCACTGTGACTGCCCGAAGGCATTGAACCAGGCCCTTTGGTCAAAAGGCTGCTTCTTTGCCGGCACGGATCCGCTTTCAGCGATCCCGACGGGAAGGAAACATACGACCTCATGCCCGTCCGGCACATGCAGGATCCGTGCGATCTGATCGCAGATCCTGTCATCGTCTGTGATATGTCCCTCATACCAGCAGCTCTGGTAGCCGAGATCCGTAACAGCCAGCAGGATGTTCTCGATCGCTGCGGAATAGTCCTGCACCGCGAAGCATTTGTCCCTATACGCATTGATCCTCTGTGTCAGGACGATGATGGCTGCAGGTGCGGTCTCCCCGACCGGCGGGACAATCACGCTGCGGATCTTTGCCAGGACTTCCGGGTCATCGACCGCGATCAGGGATGTCGTCTGTTTATTGCAGCCGGAAGGCGCAGCGAGTCCTGCCTCCATGATCCTGACCAGGTCTTCCCGCGGCACGGGAATGTCTTTATACCTTCCCCGGTAACTGTGTCTTGCAAGAATCGCATCTGTAACGTTCATTG
>JAILQT010000099.1 GCA_024698805.1 Solobacterium sp. | reverse complement strand
TATGTCCGGGTCTCAGGCCATTCACGCGATCCTGGACGAAAGCATCGAAGGCGCTGTAACGATCACGGGTTCCTATACGGCATGGCTGTATGACGAATCCAAGAAGAACAGCGTGATCGGCTATGACAGTGCATCCTCCTCGTTCTCCGCGGAAGGCATCCGCGAGATCCTCGCCGGCAAAGTCACGTCGGAAAAGATCCTTGCAAAGGTACCCGGCAGGATCGAAAAGATGACTGGGGAACCGCTGTCCGATCCGGAGAAGGCAGAGATCCGCAATACGATCCTGTCGATGTACGATACCCTGCCGCCGCTGTATGAGCTCACCTTTGTGAACGGCGCTGCATCTGCAGACCCGTTCTCCCCTTCCGTCCATTCCTATGCGGCGCTGATCATCCTGTTCATCACCCTGTCCGCTTCTTCATGGTATGCCCTGAAGGACCACAGGAATGTCACGGTACGCATGTGCTCGCTGCCGAAAGGAAAGCAGCTTGCGATCTGTTCGGACCTGCTTGCGCTGTTTATGACCGGATTCATCACGGCAGTGATCTTCATGGCCGTAAAGCGGATGTCGCCGGGCCTGCTGCCGGTCTATATCCTGTATATCATCCTGACATCGCTGATCGCCTACCTGCTTACGGCGCTGTCCTCATCGGAAGGGATGATCGACAGCATATCCCCGTTCATCTCGCTGATGATCTGCGTCATCGGCGGATGCTTCATCGACCTCTCTTCCGCGATCGCGATCTTCAAAACGTTCTCGATGATCTCCCCTGCAGGACTGCTCGTGCACGCATGTGCCGGCAGCGCTACTGCACTGCTGATCATGATTGGCGAATCGCTGCTGTTCGCAGCCCTGCTCGCATACAGGAAGAGAAGCTGAAAGCCAAAAAAGACGGCATGGTCTGCCGCCCTGGAAAATACGGATACATGCAATACGGAGAAAGGAATATGCCCTTCTCCGTTTTTTTTGCTGTCCGGACCGGGAACACCGGGATACTCAGGCCGAAAGAAAGACAGAACCAAGCGGCCCTGTCTCTTTTCATTTCTGTTTACGGGTTCAGGCATACGCCGGAACTGCTGAACTGATAGGTCTTCGTACCGATCTTCAGTGTCCCGGTGACCATGACACCGGAACTCTTGAAGTAATACCATTTACCGGACAGTTTCTTCCAGCCTGTGACCATGTCACCGCCGGAATTGAAATAGTACCATTTCTTTGAGATCTTCTGCCATCCCTTCAGCATCACGCCGGAACCGCTGAAGTAATACCACTTCTTCGCGATCTTCTGCCAGCCCGTGACCATGACGCCTTCCGGAGTGAAATAATACCACTTCCTTCCGATGCTCTTCCAGCCCGTTTCCATCACGCCATTCGCGGTGAAATGGTACCAGCTGCCGGAGATCTTTTTCCAGCCTGTATCCATGATGCCGGACGAGGCAAAGTGATATCTCTTCGATGCGATCGTCTTCCATCCCGTCGCCGCGTAGCCGCTCTTCAGGAAATAATAGGTATCCCCGCCGATCGTTTTGAAGCGGCTCTTCAGATAGGACCCGTCTGTAAGCCTGTATCTCTTCCCGGTGCTGTTCGTTACCAGGCCTTCTTTGTATACTTTTGCATATTTTGCATAGATCGTTATATCCTTTGAAACTGTCACAGGCCAGGATACTTTCTTCGTCAGGGCGCTGTCTTTGTACCAGCCGGCGAATTTATAGCCGGACGGTGCTTTCGGCACAAGATAGGTGCCGTTCTCGCCGGAGCCGGGACTGTACCGGAAATACGCTTTCGTAGTGACTGCCTTCATGGAACTGATCCCGGAGTCTTTGGCGCCGTGATAGAAACCGCCGGAATCCCTGTACATCTTTCCCTTGTTCAGCACGCAGGTGATGATGTTGTAATTATTCCATACTGCCTGCAGCGTTACCGAAGCCGGAACAGCCGAAAGCTGGGTTTTCTGCATCCCGTACGTTGAGCCTGTCGGGAACGACGGATCGATATACTCTTTGAGTTCATGATGCATCGTGGCATCGCATGCGATGCGGGGATAAGACAGGAAATAGTAAATATCTTCCCCCGGTTTCTCGACCGAGCGGACTGCCCCTTTCAGGACCAGCCTGTTTTCCGTCGATTCATCACTCAGGGTATAGTAATACTCGCCTGTATCGTTATCTTTCAGATTCCATTTATCCATGCTGGATCGGACATAATCCAGGTCATATTTCACATCCGATTCAATATAGACTGTCAGGATCTTCGAGGTCGGAAGCACTGTCGTCCCGCCTACATCCTCTGCAGCTGTGCGGACCGGTGCA
>JAILQT010000078.1 GCA_024698805.1 Solobacterium sp. | reverse complement strand
TATCCTTCAGGCAGCTGCGTGTCGTTTCCGCGATCTTCCGCACAAGCCTTTCATCCGCCGCAAACGCAGCCGTATCGATGCCCGGGATCTTTCCGGGCGGATAGCCGAGCCCGCCGACGGAGAAATCATGCTGGACGGCATCCCTGGAAATGACGATATCGCCGATATCGATGTCGTTGTTCAGGGATCCGGCAACGCCGGTATTGATGACGCAGTCAACATTGAACATATCCTTCAGGACCTGCACGCAGAGCGCGGCGTTGATCTTGCCGATGCCGCACTGTACGACGACGGCTTCCGTGCCCCGGATGCGGCCTTCATAAAACGTGCGTGTCGCGTAAGTATGTGCCGTTTTTTCCTCCATTGCCTCGATCAGCAGCCTGACCTCGACTGCCATCGCACCGATGATACCGACTTTCATTCCCCCTCCTGGTAATGCATATGCATCTTATCTATATTCCTGAGCGTATTCTCCAGATACCTTTCCGCATGATACTTTGCCATGGGAAGGTTCATATCCAGATAGTTGCCGCAGTCCCTCGCGGCCGCACCCGGGATATCCCCTTCAAAATCCCGGATGAATGCAAACATGTCCCGGACCAGGGGGACGATATCCTCAGAAGCCAGGTCCCCTTCCAGCAGGAGGTAGAACCCTGTCCTGCATCCCATCGGTCCGAAATAGACGGTCCTGTCCTTCCACTGCGGGTCGTTGCGCAGGAACGTCGCACCGAGATGCTCGACCGTGTGGATCTCCGCGGTATTCATGACAGGCTCTTTGTTCGGCGCTGTCATCCGCAGGTCGAACGTCGTGATGACCGTATCCCGGAAATGGTCTTTCCTGGATACATATATGCCCGGTTCAAGCACCAGGTGGTTCACTGTAAAGCTCGCGATTTTTTCCATTCGTGTTTCCTTTCGTGTATAATGACCTCATGGTCAGAAAACTTACAAACATATTACTCTGTATATTCATGGGTGTCACTGTTTTTTGCGACGTATACGCCGAGGGCGACCCGGCCCTGACGGACCGGCTGGTCAGCGATTACGCGATCGTGATCGACGCGGATACGGACCAGGTGCTCAGTGAGAAAAATGCGGATGCCAGGATCTATCCCGCATCCATGACAAAGATGATGACAGCCCTGATCGCGATCGAGAATATCAGCGATTATTCCGAAAGGATCACCGTTACGCACGAAGCCCTCGACGGGCTGACCGAGGCCAATGCGTCGGTCGCAGGCTTCAAGGAAGGCGATACGCCTACCGTCCTGGAACTGCTGTACGGGATCGCGCTTCCCTCCGGGGCGGACGCCTCCAATACGCTGGCGCTGCATATCGCCGGTTCGCAGGAAGCCTACGCGGAACTGATGAACCGGAAAGCGCAGGAACTCGGCATGGACAGCACGCATTTCGTGAACATGACCGGGTTGGATGAGGCGGACCACTATACGACATGCAGGGATCTTTCAAAGCTTCTGAAATACTGCATCCGGAACGAAACGTTCCGCACGATCTTCTCGGCGGCGGAATATACGACCGGGCCGATGGCCGACGGCAGCACCCTGGAGATGCAGTCCACGGCATTCAGCGCGATCAAAGCTACCGGTTCCGAAGTGCCGGGGTTCATCGGTGCGAAGACCGGCTTCACATACGGTGCGGAACACTGCATGGCCTACTGGGCATCCCTCAACGGCATGGACCTGGTCATCGTGACCGCGCACGCTGCCGGCTCGATCAGCACCCCGTCGCATATCTACGACGCTGCGAAGCTCCTGCAGGACATCAATGACAGCTGGCGTCCTGCTACGGCGGTGGAACAGGATAAGACATACCGTTCCGTCGAGTTCGTCTACCCCTTCGGCACGGAAACGTATGACCTGAAGGCAGACGAGACGGTCACGATGGATCTGGATGATTCCTATGAACTGCAGATCGACCTGCCCGAATCCCTGTACGGCCCCCTGACAGACAGGGAAGACCTGCACGGGACTGTAAAGATCGTCCAGAACGATGCGGTCATGTATGAAAAGGAGATCAGCGTCCCGGTATGCGAAGATCTGTGGCTTGAAGAATATCTCAATGGACTAATTTCCCCGTTTGAGTGACAACGCCCCGGGTGTAAGTGCTTACATATGTTTTTTTCGAAAGATGTGCCTGTTTTTGCACATCTTTTTTTGGACATATCGGAAGAAATAAGTATAATTTTCAAGTATACGGGAGGTTAGCAATGAAACGTGTCTACAATTTTTCGGCAGGTCCTGCAGTCATGCCGGAATCCGTTTTAAAAGAAGCTGCAGAGGAGATGCTTGATTATCAGGGCAGCGGAATGTCCGTTATGGAGATCAGCCATCGTTCCTCACTGTTCCAGAATATTATCGATACAGCTGAACAGGATCTGAGAGATCTGATGAATATCCCCGACAACTACAAAGTGCTTTTTATCCAGGGCGGCGGCCATGTGCAGTTTGCGATGGTGCCGATGAACCTGTTCGTCAATAAAGTAGGCGATTATATCATCACAGGCCAGTGGGCGAAGAAGGCATGGCAGGAAGCGAAGATGTACGGTACTGCAAACGCGATCGCATCCAGCGCGGACAGGACGTTCTCCTATATTCCTGACTGCAGCGATCTTCCCATCGACGAAGACGCCGACTATGTCTATATCTGTCTGAACAATACGATCTACGGTACGGTCTATCATGAACTGCCGGATACAAAGGGCAAACCGCTCGTAGCGGATATCTCTTCCTGTTTCCTGAGCGAACCGCTGGATGTCTCCAAATTCGGCATCCTCTGGGGCGGCGTGCAGAAGAATGTCGGTCCCGCAGGCTGCGCGATCGTCATCATCCGCGAAGACCTCGTCAGGAAGGACGTTCTGGAAGGAACACCGACAATGCTGAAATATGACACCTATGTCACATCCGGCTCCCTCCACAATACCCCGCCTGTCTATACGATCTACATGTGCGGCAACGTCTTCAAGTGGCTGAAGGCACAGGGCGGCCTGGAAGAGATGAAGAAGAGGAACGAAGCCAAGGCAAAGATCCTCTACGATTTCCTCGATGAAAGCAAAATGTTCAAGGGAACTGTCGAAAAGAAGGACAGGTCGCTGATGAACGTCCCGTTCGTTACAGGCGATGCGGACCTGGACAAGAAGTTCATCAAAGAAGCGGAAGAAGCAGGCTTCGTCAACCTGAAGGGACACCGTTCCGTCGGCGGCATGCGTGCAAGCATCTACAATGCGATGCCGATCGAAGGCGTCGAGAAGCTCGTTGGATTCATGCGTGAGTTTGAGAAAGCGAACGGAGGAAACTGATCATGCCCCTGGTTCATACACTGAACAATATCTCCAAAGAAGGACTCCGCCTCCTCAAGGCTGACTGGCATCTGACAGAAGATCCGCAGAAAGCGGATGCGATCCTGGTAAGAAGCGCGAACATGCACGAGATGGAATTCTCCGATGAACTGCTCTGCATCTCCAGGGCAGGCGCAGGCGTAAACAATATCCCGCTCGAGAAATGCGCGGAAAAAGGCATCGTCGTATTCAATACGCCCGGTGCGAATGCCAACGCCGTCAAGGAACTCGTGATCGCAGGCATCCTGCTGGCAAGCAGGGACATCGTCGGCGGCATCGAGTGGTGCAGGTCCAATACCGAAGACGAGACGATCGCCAAGGATATGGAAAAAGCCAAGAAGCAGTTCGCAGGCAATGAGATCTCCGGCAGGAAGCTCGGCGTTATCGGCCTCGGTGCGATCGGCATCGAAGTCGCGAATGCATGCACGAAACTCGGCATGGAAGTCTACGGCTACGACCCGTTCATGTCCGTCAAGAACGCATGGATGCTGTCCAGAAGCATCAAGCACGCTTCCAGCGCGGAAGAGATCTTCCGTGAATGCGAATACATCACCGTCCATGTCCCGGCGACAGACAAGACAAAGGGCATGATCAATACCAAGGCGTTCTCCATGATGCAGGACGGCGTCGTCATCCTGAACTTCGCAAGGGACACGCTTGTCAACGATGCAGATATGAAAGTGGCGCTCGAGGCCGGGAAAGTCAGACGCTATGTCACAGACTTCCCCAACCCCGCAGTCATGCATATGCCCAACGTCATCACGACGCCGCACCTCGGCGCAAGCACGGAAGAAGCCGAGGAAAACTGTGCGCATATGGCAGTCGAGGAAGTCATCGACTTCATCGAGAACGGCAATATCCGCAACAGCGTCAATTATCCTGCATGCGATATGGGGAAAAAGACTACGGTTTCCCGCGTCGCCGTCATGCATGAGAATATCCCGAACATGATCGGCCAGGTCACGTCCGCTTTCGCGAAGGACCATATCAACATCGCGAACATGACGAACGCTTCACGCGGCAGATTCGCCTATTCCATGTTCGACCTGGAATCCGAGACCAACGATGCGCTGATCGAGCACCTCAGAAGCGTCGAAGGCATCATCCGGGTACGCGTCATCTGAGACCTTTCGAAAGACCCTCCGGGTCTTTTTTCCGTATGCGGATATACAGGGTCTTCGTGATCTTTTCCCTGCCGTTTTCCAGTGTATAGACCGCGATCACGTCCCGCTCCCCGGACGTATCCACGTCATGCGGCAGGATCAGGGTGCCGCCCTTCATGGAATAGTCCAGGATATAGGCCGCAGGGTCGAAGACGCTTCCTTCTTCGATCTCCGTCTCGCTGCAGCGCAGCCGCAGGTACGGCTTCCTGTACGCCAGCATATCAAAGACCAGTGTCAGCACTGCAGTCATGACCAGGACTGCCGGCACATAGAGGCTCCTTCCGGATACAAGCTCCCCCTTTTCCAGCCTTCTGCGCAGCACCGCCATCTCCTGTGCGCTGTGCAGTTTCCGCATCGCGCGGACTCCCTTTTCATTCACGCCGTGCTCCAGCGCCAGCCGGATCTCATGCATCTTTTCATGATTCAGGAGCCTGCTTTCATACAGCAGCGTCTTCTTTCCGAGACCGTTCTCCTTCCCGGCAGCGATCTCCTGTTTCTGCAGATACGACATCTCCGGCAGTAAAAAAGCAAATATATGCATTTCGGATACCTCCGATACATATATTTGCCTCTTTTGCGGTGATGCCGTTTTTTTATTCAGTCGTTGAGAAGTTTCCTTGCGATCTCGATGGCGGCCTTGCCGTTCATCGTCCCGTAGACCCTCATGTCGATCCCGTCGATCGGTTTGCCCGGGAATTTCTCCTGGAGCTGCTTCAGTGCATAGCGGACCTGCGGTCCCAGCAGGATGCAGTCAGCCTCAGGTCCGTACGTGTCGACCTGTCCGAGTCCGTATGCGTCGATGCTGTAATTCTTCCCGGCTGACACTGCGGCTTCCCTCATCTTGTTTACGAGAAGGCTTGTGGACATACCGCCGGCACAGAACAATACGATCCTTTTATCTGCCATTATGATTTCCTCCTGTTATCTGCTTAAAGAATAATTCTTTTCTGTCTTCCTGTCCATGGATAAAGCAAATCTTAAGGACCGCCGCAGCACATGCGGGCAGGCGGGAATGTGCATGCGTGAACATAATGCTATAATAGTGAGGACTCAGGGAAAGGTCTTGAACTATGAGCAGGAAATACAGCAATATACTGGACTATATCGAATGGAGGGGCGACCTCCCCTTTCAGAAGGAACCGTTCAATGAAACGGACAACCTCATACTGTCCGAACTTGCCTATACGAATATGAACGATCTGATCTCTTACGGGGAAATGATCACGATCAAAGAATTAAGCAGGCACTATAACGAAGCCGGCTATGACCAGTCCTATATCGAATACGATCCGAAGCCTGTGCTCCTCGCTGCGGCAGACAGCGTGCGTTTCGGCACCGTCGGCGTGAGCCATTATTCGAATATCATTGATGATGAGAACCATGTGCAGTTCAGTGCCGTTACGTTCCATCTGAGCGATACGGTCATCTTCATCGCATTCCGCGGGACGGACAGCACGATCACCGGCTGGCGCGAAGACTTCTGCATGACGGTCAAAGCCCCGGCCCCGGCGCAGAACATGGCGGTAAGGTATATGGAGCTGCCCCATATCCGCGATGCGTCGAAGATCATCTGCGGCGGCCACTCCAAGGGCGGCAACCTCGCTGTCTACAGCGCCGCATTCTGCGATCCGCAGATCCGTGACAGGATCGTCAGGGTCTATTCGAACGACGGTCCCGGTTTCCGCAGCGAGATCTCGGACAGCGAAGAGATGCAGGACATCATCCGGAAGACCGTGCATATCGTCCCGGAGACAGGCATCTTCGGCCTGCTCCTGGAGAGCGCGGAAGACATCCGGGTCATCCGCTGTGACGGCACCTATTTTGAATCGCACAACCCCTATACCTGGGCTGTACGCAGGAACGGGTTCGTCGAGGCTGATAAACTGTCTGACGGCAGCGTATTCATGATCGACGTATTCAACAAGTGGCTGGAATCCATCTCCGATGAACAGCGGATGGATTTCATCGATACGGTCTTCGATTCGCTCAGCGCGGCGGGCATCACGCGCACCGCCCAGATCAGGAAAAACCCGATCCTGACTGCCACCTCTGTCATCAAAGCCTTCTCAAAGAAGGACAAGGATATGCAGGCACTAGTCGCGGAACTGCTCGGCAGGCTCGCAAAGACCGGGACAGACGCTGCATGGCAGGAGCTCACGGGCATGCTGTTCAACGAGAAGAAAGAGGCACAGAATGATTGAGAAACTGAAAGTGATCCTTGCGGATATCGACGGCACGATCGTCAATAAGGGCGAAGCGATCATGCCCGTCACAAGGAGCGCCATCATGCGTCTCCATAAGGAAGGCGTCCTGTTCGGTCTTGCGACCGGGAGGAAGATCAACAAAAGCATGTTCGCCCGGAAAGACGACTGGGCCCTGGATTTTGATTTCGATGTGCTCATCGGCATGAACGGCGGCCAGCTGTGGGACAGGTTCCATCCTCAGACCGAAAGCTACTATATGCTGGATACGGATACGATGCGGGAGATCCTGGTCCGGATGGCGCCGCTCGGCATCAACGCGATGATCTATGAGGAAGACCATATGGTCGCGATGTATTTCGACGAGATGATCCACGCTTCCTCCGTGCGGAACCACCAGGACGTGATCATCGCAGGCAATGACATCGACCGTCTGTGCATCGCGCCGAACTACAATGTCCTCTTCCGCTTCGATCCTGCAAGGACTGCGGAAGTCGCGGAATTTGCCGGAAAGCTCGCCTGTGAGAGATACAGTGCAACGCTTACGGCTCCCGGCATCATCGAATTCATGGACCCGCATGTGAACAAGGGCCTCGCGGTGCGCAAATTCAGCGAGCGCAACGGCATCCCCGTTGAAGAGATCATGGCTTTCGGCGATATGGACAACGATTACGGCCTGCTGAAGGAAGCCGGCTGGGGCGTATGCCTCCTGAACGGCAGCGACTATACGAAATCCGCTGCGGATGCCGTAACGGAATACACCTGTTCCGAAGACGGACTCGGCAGATACCTGGAAGACCACTGGATGAAGCCGCACGGGCTGCTCTGAGCATATGCACAGGATACTGTTTGTCTGCTACGGGAACATATGCCGTTCCCCGATGGCGGAATACATCATGAAGGACCTGGTGCAGAAGCGCGGCCTGGAGGATCTCTTCGAGATCGCTTCCGCGGCTGTCAGCGATGAAGAACACGGAAACCCTGTCTATCCTCCCGCTGCGGCGATGCTGAAGAAACACGGCATATCCTGCAGAGGACACCATGCGCACAGGCTCAGAAAGGCGGAATATGAATACTATGACCGTATTATCGCGATGGACAGGCTGAACCTCCGTATCCTTGACCGGATAACGGGCGGTGATCCGGATCATAAGATCGCACTGCTGCTCTCCTATGCCGGCAGCGACAGACAGATCGACGACCCATGGTATACGGATGACTTCGATACGGCATGGAACGACATATACGCAGGCTGTACGGCCCTGCTTGAATACCTTCTTGGATACTAAAGGCGGATGTTATGCATGACATCCGCCTTTATCCTGTTCAGCTGTAAAGAAATGCCTTACTGCACCGGCAGGAAAGCAAAGTCTTCCCTGCTGCGCATCCGGTAAAGGAATGCTTTCAGCAGTTTCGCGCAGTTCTCAAAATCCTCCGTGTCGATCATCTCGATGCAGGAGTGTGCATATCTGGAGGGAACGGAAATGACGCCGGAAGGAACGCCTGCGTATCCCATATGCAGTGCGCCGGCATCTGTCCCGATCCCGGTGAAGATCTCCGTCTGGTACGGGATGTTTTCTTCTTCGGCTGCTTTTTCCATGAATTTCCATACCGCTTTTGAAGCGATCAGGCTGGCATCCATGATCTTGATCCCGGCACCGCCGCCGAGCGCAAGCGTCCTGTCCATCATGGCTTCCGGCGTATCGCTGACTGCTGTTGTGTCGACAGCCAGGGCTGCGTCCGGCTTCAATGCGGTAGCTGCCGCATGGGCGCCGCGCAGGCCGACTTCCTCCTGGGTGGAGAAGATGCATGTCAGCGTACCGTGCACTTTTGAAAAATCCGCTGTCTCAAGGGCATTGACAAGGATTGCACAGCCGCACCGGTCATCAAAGGCATGGCCGTATACCCTGTGTCCGCCTGCTTCGCGCAGGGGTGAATCCCATGTCACATAATCGCCGGTGCGGATCCCCATGGCCAGCGCTTCCGCTTTGTCTTCGGCGCCGATATCGATATACAGCTCCCGGTAATTCCGGATTGCCTGGGCATTGTCAAATTTCATCATATGGGCGGAGATGGTGCCGATCACGCCGGGATGCGGACCGTTTTCGGAAGTGACTGTCACACGCTGGGCAGGCAGGATCCGGTCATCGTGGCCGCCGAGTTTCTCAAAGCGCAGCAGGCCGCTCTCTTCGATCTTTTTCACGATAAAGCCCACTTCATCGGTATGGGCGGACACCGCCAGATGCGGTCCTTCAAACTGTCCGTGCTTTGTGACGATCAGGCTGCCGAGACCGTCAATGCGGATCTCATCGGCCTTATCTTTGAGCCGCTCATACAGGAAACGGATCACTTCGTGTTCAAAGCCGCAGGGGCCGGGAATGTTTATGAGTTCTTTCAGCAGTTCTTTCATGGTAATTCACTCTCCGAAAGGATTATAACACAGCGGCGCATGCATGTTTTTGTGCATGCCCTGTCCCCCTTCATTTAAAAAAGATGTGCCATTCTCAGGCACATCCCTTTACAGTATTCTGTTTACTTTATGATATCTGCACCGGTTGTCTGATTGTTTATCCCGGTTAGAGTATTCCTGTATTTCCGAGAAGGAAATCGATCAGATTACAATGGAAAAAGCCGTTATCATCGTAATAATTATGAGGTATATCCAAACGGATAATGATTTTTCTGAAGAAATCCCCTGTCAGTTTTAATGACTGCAGTTCTGCATTCTCCTTTTTTTCTGAATCCATCTGATATGCAGACTGAATATAGATGCGCTGGTCCCCATTATTTACGACAAAGTCAATTTCACGCTGTATTTTTTCATTATTCTTCCTTTCCAGAACCATTCCCACATCAACAGAATAACCTCTCAGGACCAATTCGTTATAAATGATATTCTCCATCATATGCCCGGGGTCATATTGCCGATAGTTTAATCTGGCATTCCGAAGACCGATATCCATGTAATAATATTTGTTCGGATAATTGAAATATGTCTTGCCCTTGACATCATACCTGCGGGCCTTACTAATGAGAAATGCATCAATTATATAGTTGATATATGAAGAGACCAGACCGGGATTGATCTTTTCATGGCGCATAGAACTTAATGAATTTGCTATATTTGTCGGATTGGTCAATGAACTGATCTGAGATGCAGTAAAATCCAGGATCGCATTTAAGATATCTTCACGCTCAAGATGGTTCCGCTCCACAATATCTCTGATATATAACTCTTCATACAGATTACTGAGGTATTCCTTCTTATCCTGTTCTGCTGTCATTCCTGCAATACGGGGCATTCCTCCATACAGCATATACTGATCCAAAGCTGTACGCTTATCACCGCCGACAAAAGAATAATATTCTTCAAAACTCAGGGGATATACATGTATCTGAACTGCCCTTCCCCGAAATTCGGTTGCGATATCTTTTGAAAGCCTTCGTGAATTGCTGCCTGTCACATAAACATCAAGATTTTTGTATGCCTTCAACTCATTCAGCATATCGTAGACAGTTACTTCAATACCTCCGTTTTCATCATCTTTTACTGTTTCTGTAAACTGTACTTCATCCACAAACAGGAAGAAACGCTCATCAGTATGTTTTTTTACGATACTTTCCACATATTCGCAAAGCAGGACTGGATTGCGGAATCTGTAATATCTTCTCTGGTCGAGCTCAAGCCTGATTATGCATTCATCCGAAATACCTTGAGAAATAAGGTATTCGTAGAACAGGTCAAAAAGAAGGACGGATTTTCCGCATCTTCGAATCCCTGTAATGACCTTGATCTCACCATTCCACATATTGTGTATCAGCCTGTTCAGGTATCGATCTCTTTTAATCATATTCTTACCTCTTACTTTGGACGTATTCGCCCTAAGTTTGAGTTAATTATACAACTTATGTGTACCATTATGCATGGTTTTCTGAATTCTGTCTTAAACTTCGGACGTTTCTGTCCAAAGTTCGAGATAAACTGTTATTTGTGTTTTTGACACAGTGCTGTTCAAAAAAGATGTGCCATTCTCAGGCACATCCCTTTACAGTATTCTGTTTACTTTACGATCTCTGCGATCCATTCCCAGGCTGTGATGCCGTCTTCATCAACACACTTCGACTGGTTGTTCTGGAAGTAGATCCAGCTCCAGTGTCCGCTGTATTCATGTTCGGGATCATCTTCATCGACATAGCCGATGACATGTTCGGTCGTGGATACATGGAGGTTCGCTGCACCGGCAGCCTTCAGTCTTTCGATCGTCGGCTGTTCGTATACTGTCGGATCAACTGTCGGGTCATCCAGTGAATAGACGAAGAACATCGGCAGTTTTGCAAGCTCTGTGATCTCATCATCGCTGATATATTCATCCTTGTATGCTTCGCAGATGGGGATGTATGCGTCAGCTACTTCGGGGTTGTTGATGGCGAGGTTCATCGTCATGAAGCCGCCGTTGGAGTCGCCGGCGATCACGACTTTTTCCGCACCTGTCTCACCCTTGTACCAGTTGATCAGTTCAACGAGGGATTCTGTATAGATGGATCCGCCGTGTTCATTTGTCATCGTGCCGTCGCCCTTTTCATCGAGCCAGAATGTCGGGCACTGCGGTTCAAGTACGAATGCACGGCCTACGATCTGCTGGAACTCATCGCATGCGAATGCGTCAGCCCTGTTTGCCAGATAGATGATCCTCGGATCTGTCTTCTCGGTTCCGCCTTCACCTGCGCCGTGGAGCCATACGAACAGTGTCTTCGCGTCTTTGCCTTCCGGTTCATAATAACCGTACTTATAGACAGTTCCGTCAGCAGCTGTGTATTCATCCGTGCTGAACTGCTCTACAGATGTAGGCATGGATGTGATATCGATCTTTGTATCGATGTCCAGCGCTGCGACAGGCTGACCGTCGGATGTCAGCTGTGCACCGTCAGCCATCGTGATCGTCAGATAGTAAGGATCACACCATGTGTTGTAGCCGGTGCTCATCGTATACAGTAACGGTGAACCTTCGTTCGGATTGCAGTAGAGCTGCAGTACGACCGTATTGCTTTCGGGAACCCATTCAACACCGGTGATCTTTCTTTCGAATTCTGCTTCGATCACAGGGAATCCTTCTGCAGCCCAGTCTGTAGCCTGCTTTGTCTCAACGACCTTGAAGTCTTCCGCCTTGATCTCGTCAAGAGGTGCATCCAGGTTCAGGATCACTTCATTGACGCCGCAGCCCCAGTCATATCCCTTGATATGGGCGCTGTAGGCACCGGTGATGACAAGCCCTTCACCTGTCTCTTCGGATGTTTCTTCTTCTTTTGTTTCTTCTTCAGCTGTTTCTTCTTCTTTTGTCTCTTCTTCCTTTGTTTCTTCTTCAGCCGTTTCCTCTTCGGCAGCGGAAGACGCTGCAGGAGCTGACGAAGCTGCGGACGAGCAGGCAGCCAGTGCAAATGCCAGGCATCCTGCAAGAATAAGCTTTTCGAAATCCTTCATGGAATTTCCCTCCTATACAGTTATTCTAGCAAATGTAAACGCTTTCTAAAAGGCACACAAAATCGAAACAGTTCCTTTTGCCGGTTTTCCCGAATACCGTTATCAGATGCTCCAGCCGGCGCTGGAATTCTGCAGCTGCATCATATGCCGGAAAATACTGTCTTTATTGCTGAGGAGCTCTGCAGGACTGCCCTCTTCCGCGACCCTGCCTTCAGAAAGCACCACGATCTTATCTGCCGCTTCGACCGTACGCATACGGTGTGCGATCACAAGGACCGTTTTTCCGGAAAGCAGACGCGAGAGCGCAGACTGCACTTTGGTCTCGTTCTCCACGTCGAGGGATGCAGTCGCCTCATCCAGCAGGACGACCGGCGCATTTTTCAGAAGTGCGCGTGCAATCGAGATCCGCTGGCGTTCGCCGCCGGAGAGCCTGGCACCGTTTTCACCGATATTCGTATGATATCCCTGCGGCAGTTTCTCTGCGAACTCGTCGCAGTTCGCTGCTTTTGCGGCTGCAAGGACTTCCTCATCGGACGCGCCGTGCTTTCCGAGACGGATGTTCTCCATCACGGTATCGTCGAACAGGACGACATCCTGGAAGACCATGGAATAGTCTGTAAGCAGTACTTCCGGGTCGACGGAGGAAATATCCGTGCCGCCGACACGGATCGTCCCCTGATCGATATCCCAAAGCCGCGCTGCCAGTCTGGCACATGTGCTCTTGCCTGATCCGGAAGGTCCGACAAGCGCTGTTACTTCACCCTCTTTCGCCGTAAAGCTCACCCCGTGCAGCACTTCTTCGTCATCGTAGGAAAAGTATACGTTCTCAAATTTGATATCATGGCCAGCCGGCTCAAACCGGTCAGTGCCTTCCGCAGTTTCTGTGTCATAGAGCTCATTCAGGCGGGCTGCTGATACCTGTGACATGAACATTTCCGCGATCAGCGCCAGGGCCTGGTCAAAAGGCGCATAGACACGGGTGATCACCAGCAGGAACATGAACAGCAGCATAAAGTCGATCTTTCCCGAAAGGATCAGGTTCGTCCCGGTCAGGATCGTAGTCGCAACGCCGAGACGCATGATGACGCTGGCACCGTTGACGAATATCCCTGTAAACAGTTCCCCTTTGATCATCATCTTTTCATGGTGGTCGATCCTGGACCCGATGTCTTCCAGGAAGTCTTCTTCCCGGTTCAGGGCGCGGATCTCACGTATGTTCTCCAGTGTTTCCTGGATACCGTCAGACACCCGGATCCCTGCAGCTTTTGTGATCTCGGAATTCTTTTTCGTCAGTTTCCTGCTTCCGAAGAGAAGGATGAATGCGACCGGGACACCCCACAGGCAGGCCAGGGCCATCTTCCAGTTCATCATGAACAGCATGACGGCAATGACCGCTGTCGAGATATAGGATCCGTAAAGGTATCCGAGACAATGGGACCACACGTGTTCAAGACGGTTCACATCACCCATGATGGTCTCGGTCAGGTCTGCCAGGTCGCGTTTGCCGAAATAACCCAGGGGCAGTTTCCGCAGGCGTTCCGCGATGCCGATGCGGACCGCTTTCACTTCGCTGTACACCAGACCGTATGTCGCCTGATACTGCTGGATATGCGTGATCATGGAGAGGACCACAAAACACAGGATCAGGATAATGAAAACACCGGGTCCCGGAAGCGGCGCATCGGCGACCAGGGTATCCATGAACCGTGTCATCAGGTAATACAGGATGCCCATTCCCCCCATCACGACAAGGTTCACGATGACCGTCCAGAATGTCCCCCGCTTTACATTCCGGATACCCTGGTCGGTAAGGGCATATCTGTGCTGAAACTCTTTCCCAAACATTTACTGCACCTCCTCTGCTGAGATACGCCATTTTGCGGCCTCATTATAGTCTTTCCACATGCGGGCATACAGACCTCCCGCCTGCACCAGTTCAATGTGCGTCCCCGCTTCCGCGATCTTCCCGTTATCCAGCACGAATATCCTGTCCGCACCGACGACAGTAGACAGACGGTGTGCGATCATAATGACCGTACGGTCTTTTGTCAGTGCTGAAAAAGCTTTCTGGATCCTGGCTTCGTTTTCCGGATCCGCGAAAGCCGTCGCTTCGTCAAGCACAGCGATCGGCGCATCCTTCAGGATCGCGCGTGCCAGCGCGACACGCTGCTGTTCACCTCCCGAAAGGTATGTGCCCTCCGTGCCGATCACGGTATCCATACCGTCCGGAAGCTTCTCCAGGATGTCATCGCACTGTGCCGCCGTAAGGGCAGCCTGTACTTCATCGCGTGAAGCGGCGGGGCGGGATGCGCGTACATTTTCCAGGATGCTGGCTTTGAACAGCCTGTTGTTCTGGAACACGAACGCCACCTGGTCCATCAGTACATGGGGATCGGTATCCCTTACGTCAACGCCGCCGACTATGACACTGCCGGAACTGACATCCCAGAAACGCGGGATCAGGCTCGCTGCAGTTGTTTTCCCTCCCCCGGAAGGACCGACGAGCGCAACCGTCTGTCCGGGTTCCGCCCGGAAAGAGACATGGTCCAGGGCAGGCATATTTGCCCCGTCATAGGTAAAACATACATCTTTGAATTCAATGCTGTTGTCTGCGGGCTGCTTCGGATCATCCGTGACAGGGAGCACCGGTGCGCTCATTACCTCGTCGATCCGCTTCAGCGCCGTGCCTGCCATCATCGTGCCGCTGGCAGCGAACATGATCCTTGCCAGGGCCGTGGAGATAATGGCAGAGAATACGGCATAAAAAGCAAAGTTCGTGACAAAGCCTGCAAGACCGCCTGAGCGCAGCGCGGATGGTGCGAGGAACAGAACAGCCGGTACCAGGAAGATGAAGGCTCCTTCTGTAAACGTAAGGTTGACAGACTGCGGTACTTTGCATACATCGGACTGGAAGTGCTCCGCCTTGGCGCTGTAGTCCTCGATCGCCTGTTTGAACGCCCTGAAGGAATAGACAGTCTGCTGGAACACCTTTACGACCGGGATGCCGCGGACGTATTCGGTGCCGGCCTTGCTCATGACATCCTGCGCCGCCTGGTATTCCTGCATGAGCTTCGCATTTTTACCGCCCATCATATAGCCCATCGCACAGACAGAAACAGCTGCCGCCAGCAGGCACGCTGCCCCCATACGCCAGTCAAAAACAAACATAAGGACCAGCATGGCAATGAACATCGCTGCAGCCCCGGTGATATCCGCCAGGTTATGCGCCAGCATGGTCTCCGTTTCCGATGCCGCCCCGTCCAGGCGGTTACGCAGAAGGCCTGAAGCATTGGAATCGAAAAATCCCAGGGGTGTTTTCATCAGATGCGCCATTCCGGCTTTGCGTATATTCGCTGCCGTCCTGAAGGCAGCCAGATGCGTACACATCAGGGCTGAGAAATATACGAGGATACCGGCCACGGCAAACGCGAATGCCATCCATCCGTAACGCGCGATCCCTGCCGCTTTCGTCCAGTCCGGCGCGGCGGCGATCAGGTCCCTCGCAGTCAGCCAGATGCAGATATACGGCAGCATCCCCAGCACCATCGCAGCAGCTGACAGGCCCATTCCCAGGAAGGTCAGCACTTTGTAGCTGCCTGCGTATCCAAGCAGGACAGCGAGATCGCTTTGTTTCTTTTCTTTCATCAAAAACCTCCTTGTGTTCATTTTGTTTTTCACCGGCAGTTAGTAAAAGTTAACTCGCCAGTTGGATTATGGCCCCGCCGGACGGCGAAGCCTGTATTGAAATCCTTTTTCTGTATATATATGACCGTCCTGCTTCACAGCAGTACAGCGATCCCGGCAATGAGGGCGGCACCGGCCAGCCAGACCAGGGTCAGGATCCCCCTCTTCTCCAGCACCTGCGGCCAGGTCTGCACAAACGGGATATCCTCCGTACCCGGGATGATCCAGAAACGCCTGTGTCCGACCCAGATACGGTCGATCACGATCCCGTCATACCAGTTCATGACTTCCAGGAACAGCAGTGCCTGCAGATACGCTTCCCTGAATGTCCGGATCCCGTTCCATACCCGGATGATCATTACCAGGGCTGTGCCCATGACGATAAAGAACGGGATCATAAACCCCTTCCGCTTCCGCAAAACGGTCCCGCGGTCTGTCAGTCCGAGTTCAAAGACCCTTTCCTGTACGGGTTTCGGATAGAAATACAGACCGTTCAGAGCATTATTGCCGACTGCAGCCTTTACCATCAGGGTAAACAGGGCACAGTACAGCACCAGCTGCAAAACGATCATACCGGCTCCTTCCTGACACTGAGCAGAAGACCGTTCTCCGCCTCTTTGAGTTCATACCCTGCCGCGATAGGATCCCTGTCCCCGACGATGCAGTAATCGCACCGGTCCGCAGTCACGCAGGTCCCCTCGCGGATCAGGCAGGCATGGATCTTCTGCATGGCAAGATGGTCGCAGTTGCACATCAGCGGAAGCACGTCTTCCATGTTGTGCCGTTTTGCGAATTCCGCGTTCGGACACTGCGTAAAACTGTAGCGGACAGCATTGTTCTGTCTGTCAAAGGCGTAATATCCCATGCGGAAAGAAGCCGGGAAGCGCCGGATCTCCTTTATACGGATATCATTCGCCTTTCGGAAGATCATGGCAGCCAGACGCATGTCCGGCTTCCTGTTCAGGTCGAACACCTTCCCCAGCAGCTCAAAACTGCCGAAAAAGGACCTGCAGATCTCCTGCTGTACGAATTCGCGCGCAGGCTTTTCGGGAACGGCCGCATGCCATGCAAAGACCAGGATCGGGTCGTAGATGCTGGCCGTGATCTTCAGGTCCTTCAGCGCCGGTTCATCTTTAAGGTATTCACAGTACTGCAGCTGTACCTTTTCCCACATCTCTTCCGCTTCTTTTCTGTCATAGCAGCAGCGCAGGAGCCGCTGAACGCACCGTTTTGCGTTTTTCGAATACACCGCATGTTTCGAGCGGTCAAACGGCAGGTCTTTCTCTTTCATGTCTTCTTCACCACATGGAAATCACAGCAGTCATCCCCGGCACCGAGCGTCTTTGTACGGATCAGTTTCCCCCCTTTATACTCGATCGTCGGATAATCCATTACACACATATGCGGCATCAGGAACATGAGCCCCTCCTGCTTTGCGATCTTGCAGACGCCGCATTCCCGGTGTGTCACAAAGTATTCCGGGACGGAGAGATCACAGGAAAAATCAAATACCCAGTCCATCGGGTACTCCCTTTTCTTTGACCTTTGGGAACCGCGGGCATATTTGTCGATCTCTTTCGGATCAAAACAGTTCTTTCCCTTATAGAACCGCTTCATGATATCCGATGTGCATATGGCATCGATCATGCCGTCGAAGACATCCATCGAGATCCGTTCCGGATCCGCTTTGTAATAGGAGAAACCGAAACAGGCCAGATACATCACCGGGGCAAACATGTTCTCCTTCATCGTGCCGACGGAAGGTGTCCTGGCAACCATGGCTTTGTATTCTTTCATCATTTTCTTTCTGAACTGACGGATGTCCATATCCGGCAGTGCCCCGGCTGTATATTCAAAGACTGTTTTTGAAAGAAGCACCGGGAACAGCCTTCCCATCATTCCGAGTTTCATGTGTTTCATCCCCCTTCTGCGCTGAGCAGGTCCGTAAGGCAGTCCATGCTCAGAAGAATTGTCGACGTGTTGTGCAGCAGCGCACCCGCTGCCGGGGCAAGGAGCCCGAAGGCACCGAGCAGGATCAGCGTGCCGTTGAATCCCATGACAAAACGGTAATTGCGTCCGATACGGCGCATCAGCGCGTCGCTCAGGCGCTTCAGCCAGGCAAGTTCCAGCAGGTCTTCCGCATCAATGGTCACATCGGCAACTTCCCGCGCGATCACAGCCCCGCTGCCTACGGCAATGCCGACATCCGCCAGCGAGAGTGCGGGCGTGTCATTGATGCCGTCGCCGATCATGATGACGGTCCTGCCGGCCTCATGTTCCGCTTTGATATAGGCTGCTTTATCTTCCGGCAGGACCTCCGCCCGGTATTCATCGATGCCGAGCTGTGCAGCGATGGCTCCTGCTGCCCTGCGGTTATCACCTGTCAGCATGACCGCTTTTCCGATCCCTGCCTCATGCAGTGCAGCGACTGCACGGCACGCTTCCGGCCGCAGCGGGTCGGATATGCCGATCGCCGCAGAAAGGATGCCGCCGATACCCATGTACAGCCAGGAGACAGTCTGCGGCAGTGCTTCAAATCTTTCTTTGTCTTCCGGAAGGATCTGCACGCCTTCGTCCTCAAAAATGAAATGCGCGCTGCCGATGACAGCCGGCTGGCCGGAGATCCTTGTTTTGATGCCGTGCGCAACGACATATTCGACTTTGCCGTGCATCTCGGTGTGATCAAGGCCCTGATCCTTCGCTGCTTTCACGACTGCGTTCGCAACGGAGTGCGGGAAGTGTTCTTCCAGACAGGCAGCGACCCGCAGCATCTCCCGCTTATCCATGCCGTTAAACGGCACAACTTCCGCAACTGTGGGGCATGCCTTTGTAAGCGTTCCTGTTTTATCAAAGATCACGGTATCCGCGGCACTGATCATTTCCATGAACCTGCCGCCTTTGACGATGATCTTGCGGCGCCCTGCTTCCCGCATCGCGGATAATACGCTCAGGGGCATCGAAAGCTTCAGCGCACACGAAAAGTCGACCATCAGCACCGATACTGCCCTGGTCACATTCTGTGTCAGCAGCCATGTCAGCAGGCTCCCGCCCAGACACCACGGCACCAGCCTGTCAGCGAGGCTGCCTGCCCTGTTTTCTACAGCGGATTTCAGCCGTTCGGATTCTTCGATCATGCGCACGATCCTGTCGTACCTGTTCTCACCCGACGTCTTCGTTACACGGATCACGCAGTTGCCTTCTTCCACGACAGATCCGGCATAAACAGCCGATCCCGGGCGTTTCGCCACGGGGACACCCTCACCGGTCAGCGACGCCTGGTTCAGCATGACATCGCCTTCTTCAAGGATCCCGTCAAGCGGCAGGACATTCCCCGTATGCACGATGATCCTGTCGCCCGGCACTATGCTGCTGAGCGGTACGTCGGACTGCTTTCCGTCCTCATCCAGTTTCCAGACCCGGTCGACCTGCAGGGACATGCTTCTGGCAAGATCTTCCACTGACTTTTTATGCGTCCATTCTTCCAGCGTCTCCCCGACGTTCAGCAGGAAATGGACAGATCCTGCAGTCCGGTGATCCCCGGTCAGCAGCGAGGCACCGATCGCAATGCCGTCAAGAACGTCGACTGTCAGCCTGCCGGAAGCGAGCACTTTCGCCGCATGCAGGAAACGCGGTATCGTTGTACAGACCGTAACGATCCTGCGAATGGGATCCGGCAGGAAAAGACGCTTTACACAGTGTCTTGCCACAAGAAAGACAAGTTTTTCCTTATAGGCCCGGTTCATCTGCCGGCTGCTGCGTACCTGAGGGTCAAGCTCCTTCTGTGCCTTTTCATAGGAGAAAACGGAAAGATCCCTGCAGAGCGCTTCACGTTCCCCGTGATAGAGCACGATCACACCGCATGTCCTTTCATGGACCTGTACAGTATCTACGCCCGGCTGCGACCGGAGCCATGCCTCCAGCAGGTCCGCTTCTTCAAGGCTCATCGACCGGGTATCTGCCCTCAGCCGCATCCTGCCGGGCAGCTCATGCATAATCCGGAATCTCATGCCTGGGCGCTTTCTTCGATGTATTCCTCTTCCGCTGCCTTTTTACGGTCTGCGTTGATCTGCTTTGCATCGGCAAGGATATCCGAACAGTTCTCCTGTATCGTTTCGACATCGTGCATCACCTGGTCCTTGCAGCGCAGTGCAGCTGCGGTTACCTGTGTATAGACCTTGCGAGCGTCTTTGCTGCCAAGCAGTTTAAATCCGGCAGACCCGAACAGTGTCCCTCCGATAAAAATTGCGATTCTTCCTGTTAAACTCATTTTTCTGTCCTCCTTTTTTATATTTCCGGCATCTGCCGGATGAGCATTCCTTTATGATCCGCTGCCGGCGGACCTGCGTTCCCCCTGATGATCAGGATATTCGTCCTTCTTCCATCGCGATCACTTCATCAGCGATGCGTACAGTGGATCTGCGGTGCGAAACGAGCAGGACCGTCCTGTCCCTGGCTTCCTCTTTCAGGGAACGGAGTATCACCGCCTCATTCAGGCTGTCCAGATTACTGGTCGGCTCATCGAGAAGCAGGAACGGGACACCGTGCAGGAAGGCGCGGGCAAGGCCGATGCGCTGCCGTTCACCTCCCGACAGTGTTTCCCCGAGTTCGCCGACTTCTGTTTCATAGCCCTTCGGCAGTGTCAGGATGAAATCATGGATCGATGCTTTCCTGCAGGCTTCTTCGATCTCTTCCTGTGAAGCACCGGGTTTTGCTATGCGTATATTCCCTGCGACCGTATCTTTGAAGAGCTGTGTTTCCTGCGTCATGTAACTCTCCATGTCCCGCAGGTCCGATGTATTGATATCCTCTACGCTCACGCCGGAAACAGCCGCCCTTCCCCTGCTTACATGCCAGAAGCGCATCAGCAGTTTCAGCATGGTCGATTTCCCGCATCCGCTCCTGCCGACGATGCCGGTGATCCTGTTTGCGGGAAACTGCAGCGAGACATCGTCCAGCACCGTGCCGCTGCCGTAGGAAAAACTGACATTTTCCAGCGACGCGCCGGAAAAAGCGACCTTTTCCTTCCCCCGCACATCTTCTGTCTCCGGTTTTTCATCAATGACTGCCAGCACACGTGCACCGGATGCGGCAGTCGCCTGGAGCGCAGTGCCCAGGTTCGCAAGGGCTGTTACAGGGCCGAATGATGACATCAGTGCGATCAGCGGGATCAGGAAACCGTCGATACCGATGACGCCGTGACTGTAAAGTGCTGCTGCCATGGCAAGCATCGCTGCATCGAAGATGAGGATCAGCGTATTCGTGAGCGCAAGATTGACACCGGTCAGGCAGTTCAGCCTGCTTTGTTTTGCGGAGAGCTTCATCGTCATTTCCGTCATGCGGTCCAGGCGCACCCTGCCTGAAGCGTACTGTACCGTTTCATCCAGGCCGCGGATGTTCTCAAGCATGCAGGCTGCCAGTTCCCCGTTATCTGCACGCAGTTCGTCACCCAGATCCCCGCTGCGCCCTGAGATGATCAGCGGCAGCGCGATGCCGATGCAGGCATACGCAGCCAGTGCCAGCAGGCCGAGGCTCCAGTGGAAGGAACCGATGAAGACCGCCATCGCCAGTTCGGTAAGGAATGCAATGCAGACGGGTGAGACCGTATGTGCGTAGAAGACTTCCAGGAGCTCTACATCCGATGTGATAAGCGAGATCAGGTCGCCCTTGTCATGTCCTTCCAGTTTTGTCGGACAGAGTCTGCGCAGTGCGGCGAATACCCTGTCACGGATGATCGCAAGCAGGGTAAAGGCGATATAATGATTCGTACGCTGTTCCCCCAGCTTCAGGACCGTGCGAAGCACTGCAAGAAGGATCAGCAGTATCTGTACAGTCCTGATGGAAAGCGGTATATCCGCATGCAGGCCGTATAGCACGGCATAGCCGCCGAGGATCGGGATAAACTGCGCGCAGAGGAATCCGGCAGTACCCATCAGTACCGCCATGACCATGGGTCCGGCAAGGGGCTTTACGAGCTTTATCATCCGGAAAAGGACTGCGGCTTTGCTTAGTTTTTTCATCCGTTCAAAGCCTCCTTCCCGTAGTTCTCCAGCGCGGACTGTGTCTTCCACAGACGGGCATATACACCGTCAGCTGAAAGCAGTTCGTCATGCGTACCGTTCTCACAGACAGTGCCTTTCTCCATTACACAGATCCGTCCGGCATCCCTGACATTGGCGAGCCTGTGCGTGATCATGATCACCGTCTTTTCTGCGGCGATACTCCTGATCTGTCCCAGTATCGCTTCCTCGCTCTCGATATCGATATTGCTTGAAGCTTCATCAAAGATATATACAGGGGTGTCGTGCAGGATCGCGCGTGCAAGCGCAAGACGCTGCTTCTGACCCCCTGACAGGTTTCCTGCATTTTCTGTCAGGACAGTATCCAGCCCGTTTTCACTTTTGAGGAAATCAGCCAGGGCACAGCCGGCAAGGACTTCCCGGAGCTTTTCGTCAGATGCATACGGGGCAGCGTACAGCAGGTTCTCCCGTACTGTCCCTTTGAAAAAGACCGGTCCCGGACCGACATACGTGATGTATCTCATCAGGCTGTCCTCACGGATCGTATTTATATCTTTCCCGCCGATCGTGATCATGCCGTCCCCTGCTGTAATGCGTCCGGTGATCAGCGCAGCGATGGTGGATTTTCCGCTTCCGGACTCGCCGACGATCCCGGTAAAGCCCCCTTCCGGGATCAGCAGGCTGATGCCGTGCAGGATCTCCCGTCCCTTTTCATAGGAAAAATGCAGGTCACGCAGTTCGATATCGCCGCCGTCAGCAGTTCCTGTTTTCTCTGCCGGTTCATCCTCAGAGAGGAAACGGAAGATCTTGTCGCTGGCTGCCATCCCGTTCATCGCCACATGGAAATAACTGCCGAGACGGCGCATGGGAAGGAAGAAGTCCGCGGAAAGAAGGATCATAAAGACCACGTTTGCAAGACCCAGCTCCCCTGCCGCAAATGCATTCACTGCCAGCAGGATACCCAGCGCCGTGCCGCCGTAAGCAACGAGGTCCATGACCGTAACGGAATTCAGCTGCATCGTCAGTACAGCCATCGTCACTTTGCGGAAGTGTTCGGATTCCCGGTTCATCTCCGCGTTTTTGTATTCATCTGCCTGATAGATCTTCAGGGTCGTCATGCCCTGCAGGTTTTCCAGGAACGTACTGCCGAGCTGCGTGTACTGTCCCCAGTATTTTCCCAATATCTTTTTTGCGATCTTCTGCACCATGACGATCGCTGCCGGGATCAGGGGCACACAGACCAGCAGTACGGAAGCGACTTTCCATGAGCCGCCGAACCCGAAGAGAAAGAACAGGGCGGCAGGCGCCATGAAGGCATAGAAGAACTGCGGGACATACTGTCCGAAATAGCTCTCCAGCTGATCCACGCCCTCCACGGATTCCTGCACCAGTTCCGCCGTCGATACGTATCCGCGGTATGCGTTACCGAGTCTGAGGAGTTTGGCATATATCCTTTCACGCATCACACGCTTTACTGTTCGGGAAGCGAGATAACTCATTCGGACTGCATATTTTGTCGTAAAAAAGCGCAGGAATACCGTCACGGCGATCACTGCGAACGGGAGGATAAGGTCCTGCAGACCCCATACCCTTTCATAAAGCTTCTGCACCGAAAAGGCGATCATGACGATCATGACTGCATTGAAGCACAGTTCAAAAAACTGCAGGATAATGTTTCCGGCGATATACTTCCTGCTTTCCGGACACATCTGTATCAGTCGTTTGTCAAACATTCTGTCCTTTCCGAGGCGGTCATTCCCATAAATTCATCGATGGCGTCCAGCACCGGCACGGTATACTGCTCACCGCCGAACAGCCACTGCTCATGCTGCATATTGAATTCGCGGATATCAGGATCCCGGAAATACTTCTTATACCGCTTCAGATACCTGCTGCCCATCTTCGCAGCATATATGAAATGGACCTGCGTATTTTCAACATGGATATCCTCTTCAAGCCATGTGAGAAGGTCCGTGTAATATTCATTCCTGATCGATTCCGGGCTGAATTTTGCGAAGCATCCCGTAAACCTTTCTGCCATCTCATCATCCATCTCAAAAAAGCTTTTCAGCTTTGCTTTCGTTTTCGCCCTCTTCTTTTCATTTCCGGCAAAGCCGGCAAGGAGCGGGACGACCAGTTTGGACTGCAGCCAGGCGCTCAGCTTCCCGCTCTGGTCGAGGTCCGGGCTGCCGAAGATGCCATGGTCCAGATGGACATTTCTGCGCTGGATCAGCTGTCCGACAAAACTGCTGCCCAGGGAGGAACCGACCGCGCCGTCGATCTTACCGCCGTAATTCTCCAGGATGTATTTCTCGATCTTTTCCGTGACCGGGATCATGCCGGGGAAAACAAGGTCACTGCCGTCAAAGCCGTCATAATTGACACAGATCAGGTGATACTTCTCTTTCAGCCTGTCCAGCACAGCCGCGAAGTTCGTCTGATAGTCGCAGGCTGTTCCCGGCAGCAGCATCAGTGTCTTTCCTGACAGATCACCCATTTCATCAAACTGCATCTCCTGTCCTCCTGTGAAAACTGTTTTCTAAAGCAATGTGCAGATCCATGCAAGCACTGCCGCGAGGACAGGACTGGCAAGGATATGGAACATATGTGTGTTCCGGTTATACCCGAACAGATGCGGACCGAGCAAAGGCTTTACCTCCGGATAGAAATGCGGGAAGAAGCCGCTGCGGCAGAGCAGATACCAGTCAAAAAACAGGATGTCATAGGCCTTCAGGCCCCACAGCATGAACAGGAAACGTCCGAAAAACTGCAGAAAGCCGAATCCGCCTGCGATCCCGTCCATTGCCCCGCAGATCAGCGGGCCGATCAGCAGCACGACAGCAAATGCTGCGAGCAGCCATCCCAGCGCATGGGCGCCCGGGAAACGCTCCGTTCCCTCTCTGACCGCATCCTGCACCGCCTGCGGCGCAGACGTGAAAAACTTTTTTTCCCGGATCAGGCCGACGCCCGCATAGAGCAGCAGGAACAGTCCCGCCATCATGATCATGGCAAGCATGACAGTCGTGAGCATCTTCCTTTACCCCCTGCTGTCCGCAAGCCGCAAATGCAGGATCTTTACCAGTTTTTTCCGTTCTGCTGTCCTCATGGAAATCCTGGTCACCAGGCTCAGCTTTTTTCCGAGCATCTGCAGTGCATCCGGGAAGAACGTCCTCTCTTCCAGCAGGACGGCCCCGCATTTATCCGCAAAACCTTTGCTGTCATCGACGCCGAAGTACATCAGGGCATCCGTATTGCCCGTACGCCGGATAAACCAGTTGGTATACAGCAGTCCGGCTTTGCTGGTGGCATCAAAGATCATCTCGGCACCGGGGACTGCAGTGCTGCAGTTCTGGATGAACGCAATGACTTCGTCTTCATGAAAATACTGGAATACCCCGGATATGAGCAGGAGTACAGGCACAGAAGCATCTAACTGTCCTGCCCATTCCATTTGGAACATATCCCCCGGGATCGTCGTCTCGCCCTCACGCCTGCCGAGCACCCTGCGCCTTGCTTCGATGACTTCCGGCAGGTCCGCTGCGTACCAGCGGATACCCGGGTATTTTTCATGCAGGCGGTCATAGGCTGTCTCCAGCCCTGCACCGAGCAGGACCACGCTGCATTCCCGGTGTTCCTTTGCAAAGGCTGCGATCATGCGGTCTGTGTTGTAATATCTGGCAACGGAAGCCAAATTGCTGTATTGTGACGAGCCTTTCGCAGCGTCCTCCGGCAGGTACGGTTCCAGTTCCAGCGCTTTCTGGTCTGTGAAATACTCCGGAAACTCTTTGGAAACAGCGATCCTCGCAGTGAGCGGTACGAACAGTGTATTGGCTACACCTTCAAATTTCTCCATAATTCAGATTCCTTTCCGGTCAGATGCTTTTGCTGCGCTGCCAGCCGTCGCCTGCGTCGGTCTTATGACGGACGAAGCGGAAATCACAGAGATTCCCTCCCTGGCAGAGGGTCTGTGTCCGGATAAAGTCGGTATACGGCAGGTCCCCGTAATTGATGATATCCGCATGGCAGCACATTGCCCCGAGCTTCATAAGGCCCCTTCTGCCGAGGATCTTCGCATAGATGCATTCCCTGCATTCAAAACGGAACACATCCTTCAGATCATCCCTGTGCCATGTATAACGCCAGCCGGTGCCAGAACCTTTTCTGAAACCAAACGGCACGATCTTTTTCATAAGCGGCAGGAAGAAGCTCCTTTTTGCCAGCTTCTGCATGCCTGAAGGATCAAGGAATTTCCACATTTCTTCCGAGACGGTCCTGTACGCTTCCGCTTCGCTCCTGCCGTGTTCCTGCAGGACCTCATACAGGGCAATGGAGGTGATGATCTGCGCCATGTGTTTATAATTGCCTTTATCGCAGTATGCTTTTTCTTCCTCAAGCAGTTCTGCCATACGCCTGTACGTATCGTCCTGTATCTCTTTCGGAAGCGTTGGGAAATAGTTCTGGTAACGGCTGGCTGCCGCCATCTTTTCCGGAATGTATCTATTCACCCTGTCCTCCCTTCATATGGACCCTGCCCGCCTTCTTCATCACGGCCGCAGCACAGGGGATACGCCCTTCTGCCAGCATGATCTTTACGTCAGGATAACCTGCATCAGCGAAAAACTTCCTGTAGCTGCCGACAGTGAACTGCCGTTTGAAACCGGCCCCGGCTTTGCCTGCAGCAGCCGCGAACATACCGGTCTTTCCCGCACGATCCTTATTCATATATGTCGGTATGATCAGCGTCCCGCCTTCACGGCACACCCGGTCCAGTTCACCGAGTGCTGCCAGCGGTCTGTCCAGCAGGTGGATCACATTTCCTGCGATGACTTTATCGAAACTGCCGTCCGGATACGGAAGTGCTGTCATATCCGCCTGCGCATAGGTGATATTGTGAAAAGCGGCACAGTTTTTCCGTGCTTTTTCCAGCATGTTCCGGGAAAGATCCGTCGCTGTGAGGTGTCTGCAGCGCGGTGCGGTCACCGCACTCAGCATGCCTGTCCCGCAGGCGCACTCAAGGACCTCATCCTCCGGGCCGATCAGACCGGAAACGATCTTCTTCAGTTCCCCGTGCGTCTTCCGGTTGATCAGCCTGACAAAGACGTCGTAGACACCTGCCGTAAGGTCCCAGAACCTGTTTCCTTCGTTCACAGTTTCACCCGTACCGTCTGTTCCCTTCATAAGCCGGACCATCATATCCCAGCCCTCTTCAGCCTCCCGGCAGACCGGGAATACCGGATAGCAGTGGAACATGCCTTCACCGGTGATCATCTCGTAATCGGCGCCGTATCGCTTCATTGCCGCTTCAAAGGACGGCGCACAGGCATACAGCGTCTCGTCTGTGCCGTAGATGAACGTCACCCGGGGACAATCGGTAAAGTCCCCGCGCTGCAGCCAGATCATGTAATCCGGGACACTGTCATCCCCGTGCCGCATGATCTCCGCGGCTGATCTCATGTACTGTGCGGGGATCGCGACATCTTTTTTATCCAGTTCCAGCATCCGCTGCCACTCTTCGTCTGTATCAGCGCAGGTGCCCGGTGAGATGGCCATGATATGCGACGGCATCGGGACATCCCTGTGACCGTCATTGATATACGGCACCATGCCGAGGGCAAGGTTCCCGCCGGAAGAAGTCCCCAGGACGCTGATCCGGTCTGCAGGATAATCTTCCAGCATCAGCTTATAGGTCTCGTGGATCATCTCGTACGCCTTTGTCAGCGGGTAGTCCGTACAGAGCGGGTAATACGGGACATAGAGGTCCAGCCCCGTCTCCTTTGCAAAGCGCAGGGCTTTCTTTATGGAACCCGGCCGCGGCGCAGTGATCATCCCGCCGCCGATCAGGAACAGGTTTGCCCTGTCTGAAGGCTGTTTATGGATCATCTTCAGCACGGTATGCCCCATCACGCGGACACGCGTGATCCGGAAATCATCGTCTTTCAGATCCGGGATCCGGTTCGCTGCATTCTGTTTCCTGCGGTTCTCCAGCAGTTCCTCCGTGCTTCTGGACAGCCATATCTTTTTGATGCCGGCCGCTTTCACCAGGCGCTTCAGTATTTCATATTTAACAGACATCGTCATCTCCTGGTTTGTCGAAACTAACCATGCATTAAAATAACAGGATCCCCTGCCCCGTTATGAACCGGCGCAAAAGATCGGCACACGTGATATTAGTTAGAACTAACTCACAATAAAGTATATTCCAACAGCACAGCAAAAAGCAACTGCCTGTGTACCTTTTCCGTGCTTTCCGGGGATCATGGCCGCCGCAGCGCTGTCTTCGGGGAAAAAAAAGAAAAGCCCCGGAATATCCGAAGCTTTCTCCAGTAAAGATTAACGCTTGCTGTACTGAGGTGCCCTTCTCGCGCCCTTCAGTCCATACTTCTTTCTTTCCTTGCCGCGTGCATCACGTGTCAGGAAACCAGCCTTTTTCAATACAGGTCTGTAATCAGCGCTTGCTTCAAGAAGAGCGCGTGCAATACCGTGGCGCATTGCACCGGCCTGGCCAGTGTAGCCGCCGCCGGAAACGTTGATCTTGATGTCGAACTGATCTTTTGTCTCTGTGAGTACGAGCGGGGAATTGACTACCATTCTCAGTGTTGCCTGAGGGAGGTATTCCTCGAGTGTACGTCCGTTAACTGTGATCTCGCCTGTACCGGGAGTCATAAAGACACGTGCAACGGACTGCTTGCGGCGTCCTGTACCGACATAGGAGATCCCTGTCTTTTTCTTAACTGCCATCTGTCTTTATCCTCCTTACTTTACCTTCAGCTCAACAGGTTTCTGAGCTGCATGCGGGTGATCCGGGCCCTCGTAAACGAATACATGCCTGCGCTGTACGTCGCCGAGCTTTGTGTGCGGCAGCATGCCCTTGATCGCCTTTTCGACCCATTCAACAGTATACTTTTCGCGCATGAGCTTCGTGCTTCTTGTACGGAGTCCGCCCGGATACATTGAATGGCTGTAGTAGAACTTCTTGAAATCCTGATCGCCTGTGATCTTAACCTTGTCAGCGTTGATGACGATAACGTAATCACCGCAGTCGACATGGGGTGTGAAAGCAGGCTTGTGCTTGCCTCTGAGCACTGTAGCAACTTTTGTTGCAAGACGTCCGAGTGTGCAGTCAGTCGCGTCAACTACATACCACTGACGGACTACTTCACTAGGCTTTAACATCGTTGTCTGACGCATTTTTTTCCTCCAAATTACCTTACCGGGGCTTCAATGGTGGATAGCCATTGATTATTCTATGTTAGCGTGTATGAAAAATCAATGGTTTTTTGCCCTGTGACGTCTTTTTTTCAGCGGATATCCCTGTTTTTACGCGATCTTCCCACAGGCATGCACATACAGGTTCAGATATGTGCTTTCAGGCGCATTTTCACGAGGAAACATACGGCAGCTGACAGCGACAGCGAGCCGAAGAACTTCGCGGGAAAACCGTGCGCAGCCTTCTCTGTCTCCATCACCTTCACGTCCAGGGGCCCTTCCGCTTCCTTCGGGACAGTGAACCGGATCTCTTCGGTCTTCGGGACATACCCGTCCGATCCCGTCTGGCGGATCACATAGGTCTCACCCGGGACCAGGCCTGCAGCAGACAGATCATGGGGACTGCCGGTGCTGGTCCAGCTTTCGAGGATATTCCCACCGGGATCTTCGATCTGCGCCTCGACGCCCTGCACGCAGGAATCCCCGAGCACATGGCTCACCGTTACTTCCATCCTCTGCTTTTCCAGGACAGCCTCCGTATCCCTGCCCGGCGGACAGACGATCTTCTGCGGACGGTTCTGCGGATACCAGCCGGCTGCGCATTCCTCTTCAGAGAACCAGTATTCCCCCGGGAGCACGTCAAAGACATATTCCGTCTGTGCCGGGACAAGCACCATATCTTCCCCGTCCGCATCCGGGGCTTTTTCCGTGCATGCGGCGTCCGCATAGAAAGTGCCTTTGACCTGTGCCTCTTCCGGTACGGAAAAGAGCAGCCTGCCGCATCTCTGTATATGGAATACGGCACAGTTCTGCGCTTCCTTTGCGCCTGCTTTGACCCAGATCTCTTTTTCCGTTATGCGGCAGTACGGGACAGCGGCAGGTTTAACGGTATAGGTGTTTCCCTTTTTCAGTTTTTCCGATGTGAACAGCCCCGCCTGCACGCCGGAAGCGATGACCTTGCCGTCCAGGAGGATATCTGCCGTGATGCCTTCGGCCTCTTTCCCCTCTTCATCCGGATAGGAGATCTGCAGCCCGAGTTCCTTCTCCCGGATCTTCACGGTGTTCTCCGGCTGCTTCCGCATGGATACGGTGATCTTGCGGACCTTCCTGTCGGGATAGCGATACGGGCTGCTTTTCACCTGTTTCAGCCGGTATTCACCGTCGAAAAGGGTGACCTCCGCACCGGGAGCCAGACCGGTCAGTTCTTTTCCCGCAATATCCCTGGCAGGGACGGTGCATTCTTCATCTTCATAAAGCGCATATTCGGAGCCGGTGTCCTCCCCCTGCAGGCGCAGGAGGCTGTACGGCTTCAGAAAGACGGTGATGTCGGACGCGGCAGCGAAATTCATCTCGCGCTGCCCTGTGTAGAACGGCGGCATCCCTGTGATGCGCAGCGTATAGGGGGCTCCCTGACGCAGGATGAACAGGGTCTTTTCCCCGTCCGCAGTCCACGCAGCAGCGGTGTTCCCGTATTCATCCAGCAGTTCCATGCCGATCCCGGACAGCGGGGACCCGTCCGTTTCATCGGCCGCGTCGATATACAGGGAAACGGAGACATCTTCAAATACCGCCTCATAAGAAGAGGATTCCGCATGGCAGACCGTGATCCTGCGGACAGGTGCGTCCGGTATGACGGAAGAAGACGATGCGGGCACGATGTAATATGTGCCGTCCCCCATCCGCAGGCAGACCGTCCCGTCCGAACCGGAGATGCCGGCTGCGGGATCACCTGCGATATCCGCTGCTTCCTCCGCAAGGCCTTCATCCATGAACAGCCGCACTTCCATGCCCGGCGCCGGCATGCGGATGATAAGGTCGCTGAACGGGGTGAGCTCCCGTTTTACGGTGATCATTTTCTCCGGCGCAAGCCGGGGGATACGGACCGCGGGATCCTCCCTGCAGACATAATGGTCCTCCGGCTGCACGGCCGCGACCGTTACCGTATCCCCTGCGCTGCACGAAAGATGCACTTCATCGTCCCCGGACGCATCCCACTCTGCACCGCCTGCCTGCAGCACGCCGCCCTGTACCGGCTCCTTCGTTACGCTGTCGGCGGAGATCACACGGATCAGGATCGGTGCGCATATGATCCCAGCATCCTTTACGGCGCTTTTTGCGTTCGAAATCCGTACAGGCGCCGGCTCATAGTATCCCTGCGGCACATCCTGCAGCGATGCCGTATACCTGCCCTTCGGCGCAAAAACCTCAAATACGCCGTTTTCCCCCTGCATCTCCAGCTGTTTTCCATCCGCATCCTGCAGCACCGGCGTGCATCCTTCCAGGATCCCCTGTCCGTCCGTGACGGTGATGCGGATCTTCCTGCGCAGGAACACCTGCTCTTTCTCTGTGACCTGTCTGTTCATGACGCTGACTTTATACAGGGTATCTTCCGTCAGGAACGCATCGTCTTTTACGGAACAGCGGACATAGTATTCGCCTTCATACAGGTCCGCTTCTGCATTGCCGTCCGCATCCGGCTTCAGCACTGCCTTTTCCCCATGGATATCCAGTGCCATTTCCGTGCAGCCGCTGTCGGTATAAAGACGGAAGACCGCCTTTTCCGGCAGGCCGTCTTCGCCGGTGCACCGGATCTGAAGACGGCCGTATTCCTTTGCGGAAAGCCTGACTTCCGGCTCTTCGTCCGGTGCATACAGCGGGACGGTCAGCTGCACATCCTCATAGAACACCATGTCTTCCCCTGTTTCCGTATGGACGGTATATGTCCTGCCCGCTTCAGGCACGAACGGGTCCTGCAGGGTGCCTTCTTCATCCCGGAACTGCAGCTTCACATCCGCCTCAGGCAGGCGGATATGGATCGCAGCCGGTGCAACGGTTACTGTGTCACCCGTGACTGCATACACCGTATCGTCCCGGTAAAAGCCTGCAGGCGGCGAATCCACCCTGACCCACTGCAGCTCCTGCAGGTCCGTGACGATATCACCGTCCGCATTGACTGTCAGGACCACCGGATCGCCGTTCTCATTCTGCACCGCGTTTCCTTCTTCATCGATGCACGCCGTAAAGCGCATGCCTGCAATATCTGCGTCCCCGCCTGTCTGCACATGGATCACGCGCATGTCCTGCAGCACCGGCTCCTGCGCAAACAGCAGGAGCATGCAGTACAGCAGCGCTTTCATCCTTCTTCCTCAGGGAGTATCTCCCCTTCGTATTCGGGAACGAACAGGTCTGCCCTGTCGGCGCTGATCTCCCACCGGACACGCTTCTGGCCGGAATCATCCGTATACACGTTCCTGCGGATCCCGCCTTTGACTTCCACCGCGTCGCCGGCATTGAAGAGTCCTTCCATCGCCTGTGCCGTCCTGCCCCAGGCTACGACGTCCAGGAAATCCCGGATCTGCGACGGGTCTTTCCTCTTTACGCTCAGCGTAAACGAGCACATGCGGGTGTTGTTTTTCGTGTCCCGGAATACGGGAGCCTGCGTCAGGGTGCCTCTGAGTGTTACTTCATTCAGATCGAACATAAATTCCTCCTTTTATTGAATGCCCTCTGTATATTCATTACCCGCAAATAAAAAGAAGACCGAAACGGCCTTCAAAAATCTATGATGATTTTTTCAGATAATTCAGCAGCCTGGAACAGAGGTTCTCCATCAGGACGCCTGCCTGTGCAACTTCACTCCCGTCCATGCCGTCGAAACAGATCTGTTCGATATCGCTCATCAGGTCATCCATGTCCCGGCACAGGGCGTCGCAGTTCTCACCGATCATATACCATGTCTCCCCGTTCAGGAAGGAGATGTCGACCAGCCCCTTCTGCATCAGCTTGCGCAGGCAGTTCAGGATCGTCAGCGACTGGTAGCCCGTGATATCCTGCAGTGCGCGCAGCGTGCATTTCCTGCCGGAGCAGTACATATAGAACAGGATGCCCGCATCCCTGAGCTCGATATCGTATTTCAGGGCCAGGGACTGCAGCAGGCGTTCATGGATCTTCCGCAGATAATACGCTGTCTGCAGGAGGCTGTCCTTCCTTCCCGTGAAATATACCGGCGTGATCTCTTCGCCGATCTTCTTCGTTTCCGAAGAGAGGGGAAGCACCATATCGTCCGAAGCGGCGTTGATGAGGAAACCCTGGATCTGCAGACGCTCGCGGTTATACTTCTCCTCGTCGAATACATCGCGGTAGAACTGGTCGTAATACGTGAATACCGAAGTCTTCATCTGGATGATCTTCTGCAGGGTCAGGTTCTGTGCGACGAGCGAGCCTTCCGTCTTGACATAATAGTAGACGGGCACCTGGAGGGCCGTGATCCGGTCCGCATGAAGGACATAATCGAGATTGAAGATGAAATCCTCGCACCACTTCATATGCTCATCCATGCGCAGGTGATGCTTTTCTATGATGTCCCTCCTGTAGAGTTTGTTCCACAGGACGCCGTAGTAGTAATCCGAAGGACTCTCCATCATATATTCCGCATATTCCTGCCTGGTCAGCACCCTGTTCGTCAGGATATTGCCTTTTCTCGCAAGGTTGCCGCCGACGACACGGTAGAAATCCGCTACGACGAGGTCGCTGCTGTTGTTCTGCGCGTTCCTGACCAGGAGCTTGTCCGATTCCTGCGTCATCCAGTCATCGGCATCCAGGAAGCGGATGTATTCCCCCCTTGCCGCATCAAGCGCAGTATTCCTGGCAGCGGATACGCCGCCGTTCTTTTTGTGGATCACGCGTACCCTGCTGTCCTTAGCGGCATATTCGTCAAGGATCTGCGGGGAACTGTCCTTTGAGCCGTCGTCGATGAGGATCAGCTCAAAGTCTGTGAAGTCCTGTTTGAGGATACTGTCGATGCATCTGGATACTGCTTTTTCGGCGTTGTACACCGGTACGATAATGGATTCAACTGGCATACCTGCTCCTTTAAAACTGATAGAATTCATGGAAATGCGCTGCGTCCCTGTCCTTCAGGATAACTGTAGAGGACAGGTCATATTCCAGCATTCCTTCCGCGCTGATACCGCTCATGGAAGCGAAGATCACATAATTGCAGAGGTCCCCCGCCTCTTTCGCTGCTGCCCTTACGACGCGCACGCAGCTGAATACGGACGTGAGTGTTTTCAGTTCATCCAGCAGCATGTCCGAAGACTGCAGCTGCCGGACGCCCGGGAAGTTCATGGTGAGGATGCCCTTTTCATGCAGGTGTTCCCTGTACAGAATGGCTGCCTCCTGTGTGATCAGCCTGCCGTACGGCAGGATGCCGTCATAGGCGTCAAAGACGATCAGGTCATATTTTTCATCGGTCTCTTCAAGATACTTCCTTCCGTCCATCGTGACGGACTTCAGGTCCTGCCCCCTGTCGATCCCGTCCGGGAAGAAGTATTCTTCCGCAAGCTGTCTCAGGGACGGATCGATCTCGACCGCAGTCACGGCCGTATCCGCGAACCGGTGCAGCACGCTTGCCGGATAGGTATACATGCCTGCCCCGATCATCAGGATATCGCGGATGCCTTCATTCATGCGGAAGGCAAGGTCAAACTTCTGCTCATATACGAAGACCGGTTCATACCGGTACCGTTCATCCGCATATACCGCACTGTGCCATGTATCGTTATGGCTCCATACCAGGACCTTCCTGCCCTGGTACGCAGCCCAGTCGATCCGGCATATGCCGGAATCGGTACGGATCGCAGCGGGCAGTTTCATGAAGCCTGTTTCGTCCTCACATTCCCCTTTTTCAGGAACAGCAGGGACATGCACCAGGCGGCGCATACCATGATCATCCAGCCGGCCGTTACGTCTGTCAGATAGTGCGCGCCCATGATGATGCGCGAGAAAGCGACGAGGGCCGTATAGGCAAAGGCAATGATATCGGCGGTGAACGCGTGCTGCTTCAGCGAAGGGATATATCCGATCAGCAGGCTGATGAGGATGATGGCGGCGGCACAGCTGGTATGGCTGCTCGGGAAGGAACGGAACTCATCATGTTCAAGTTTCGGGAAACTGTCAGCCAGCGAATGCGAAGGTGCCCATACCGGCCGGAAATCCAGGTCTTTCGTGACCGAGACAGCACGGTAGCGGGGTCTTCCCCACAGATGCTTGAGTACGAAGACAGAGCCGATCATCAGCAGCAGTGAGCCCGAGATAAACAGTGCCAGGCGCATACGGTCATTCCTGGAAAGTTCCAGGATCCGTTTGTAGAACACCAGGCAGATCAGCAGCGCCAGGATAACCTGCAGGGCGGCAGCGCCTGCCGCAAGCAGCGTCGTATAATGGTCCAGGGGTTCCGTCGCGATCAGCAGTCCGAACAGGCCGACAAGTCCGGCGCATCCGTAACAGAAATACATATGGTTCTTCCTCTTTGTATCCGCAGCTGTCACAAACAGTTCGGCTGCCAGGAAAGACGCGGCCACACAGGGGAATTCCCCCATGCCGGCAAAGAAGCTCCCGAATCCGCTCTGCATGTTAAAAACAGCGGAAGAGATCTGCTCGTCCAGGAATACCCCGATGACAAACAGGACAGCCGAAACGGCGCAGACGATCTGCAGAAGCCGTTTGTTTTTGATAAACATATATGCCACCTCCTGATCACATACAAAAACTATTCTACACCATCTTCATCCGCGCAGAATGATATAAAGACACGGATTATTTAATTTTTCCGTAAAGAAAAGAAAGCCGCTCAGGCTTTCTTATACTTCCTGCTGATATATGCCCTTCTGAGCTTCACTTCGATGCGCTTTTCCAGTTTGAACCGCTCAAGGGCCTTTTTGTTAAGGGGATAGTCGAATTCGCCGATCTGCTCGATATACTGCGCACCGAAGGAACGCTTGTATTCATACAGGCCGTATTCCGGATCGTCCTTCGTCGTAACGCCGGAGAAGCCGCACATGTCATAGGTCTTCACGCCGTGCGCCTTCATGTCTTGCATCGCGAAGAAATGCATCGAATCGACCGGGTTGAGGTGGCCGAAAGCCTTATGGTTATAGGCATACAGGTCATAGGAGGTCTCCCCCGTACGGACGAATATGCCGCAGCAGATCACCGGTCTCTCACCGTATTCCGCTTTCAGTTCCGCCGTCTTCTGCAGCGACTTTTCCTTGGCTGCCCTGGCTTCGGGATCTTTCCTGTATTTTTTCGATGCCAGCTCCGCTTCGATGCCGCCGATCATCCCCGCAAGATCGATCTCTGTCACATAGACAGACGCATGATCGCCGAAGCATTCCAGGATATCCTCGAAGAACTGCCGGGAATGCGGCCTGAACCCGTCCTGCTCCGCCAGCTGCTTTTCCAGCTCCATCAGGTGCGGGATATCCTCTTTATTGCCGCAGCGCGTCGTCACGCAGTTGATCTTATGCCGGTTCAGGGATGTCAGACGGGATTTCGCGAATCTGGAGGAGATCGTTTTGAAGTCATCCGACAGGTCGACCGTCAGTGTATAGCGGTTCGTCCAGCTGCCGTTGTAGGCATACCCGTATCCCTTATGGATAAAGCCGAGCCCTTTCAGGCGCTCCGTAACGTCTTCGTGGTTCTCGCCGCCTTCGATGACATTGCCGAAGATGTCCTTTTCCATGCGCAGGACGTTCGGGTCGGTCCGCAGGAAATGGACTTTCTTTTCCGCCGCATACTCTTTCAGCAGCCCGAATACCTCTTCCGTCCGGCCTGCATCCTCATAATCGGTGCACGGTCCTTTCGGGATATAGATATACGGATGGAAAAAGAATTTCCCGAACAGCGCCATGGCGGACGCCTTCAGTTCATCCCCTTCAAAAAAACCAAGCATTTTATATGTACATCCTGTCTGACGCTGCTGGTCCTCGCCCCACATCGATGTCTTCATATAGTGGGCGTACGGATGCGCGGATACGAATGCATCGAACGTCTCCCTGTCGTGTATTTCTTTCAAGATCATATAGAGTTCTCCTGCAAACAGTATTATACATTCC
This sequence comes from Solobacterium sp., assembly GCA_024698805.1. Lineage (GTDB taxonomy): Bacteria > Bacillota_I > Bacilli_A > Erysipelotrichales > Erysipelotrichaceae > Bulleidia. Next base: position 9,632 of record JAILQT010000078.1, on the reverse strand, counting down.
GTCAGGAAATAAACAAACGGCCCGCCGTTACTTTTCCGCGGCAGGCCGGATAACGATGTTTTTGTCTTTCAGCCGCTGATGAATGAAATCCTTCAGCAGCACATAGATCACCGAGAAGATCGGCACGCCCAGGAACATACCGCCGATCCCGAAGAACGCACCGCCGACAATGATCGCGAACATGACCCACAGGGTAGGCAGGCCGAGCGAATCGCCGAGGATGCGCGGTCCGATGATATTGCCGTCGATCTGCTGCAGGACGAGGATGAATACCATGAACTCCAGGGCGCTGACCGGGTTGATCAGCAGCAGGATGATGATGCACGGGATCGCACCGAGGAACGGTCCGAAGACGGGGATCATATTCGTGATGCCGACGACGACAGCGATCAGCGGCGTATACGGCATCTTCATGAGGTTCAGCACGAACCAGCAGATAATGCCTATGATCAGGGAGTCCAGCGCTTTGCCGAAGATGAAGGAATTGAACATCCTGGCTGTCAGCCTTGCGACATAGACGACATTGCCGGCCTGTTTCCGGCTCAGCAGCGCATAGGTGATCTTGTAGCACTGCAGCTTGAATTTCTCATCATCCATCATCAGATAGACCGCAATGATCAGACCGACGAAAAAGTTGAGTATCCCCCTTGCGAAGGAGATCGAATAGGAGACCAGTTTCCCGAGTCCGCCTACCGCGCTTGTCAGCCACTGCGTCAGGTGCGTGCCGAACTGGCTGATCGCATTGAGGATCGCCTCGGAGATCTCCGTATCGGGGAACTTCCACTGCGAGATCATATCCTGGATGCTCTGCACATAACCGCCGAACGATTCCACGAATGTACTGAGCGAGGATACGAGCTGCGGGATCAGGATCGCAAAGAAACCGAACAGGACCAGCAGCAGCACCAGCATACTGATGATGACGGCGATCAGGCGCTTTGTATGGGGCTTCATCTTTTCCGTGACCAGCACCTTTTCCTCGATCCATCGCCGCACAGGGGCGAGGACGAAGGCAACACAGATGCCGAACAGGAACGGGGATATGCTTTTGAGCAGTTTCTGCAGTGTCTGGGCGATCGCCGGCAGGTTCTTCAGGAGCGCATAAAAAGTCACGATCAGGATACCCGAGATCGTTATTGCATATATGTTTTCCAATGTCTGGTCTTTCAGATTCCTGAAGTGCATATATCCCCTTTTTCGTATTATACACCATTCGAAAAATACAATGTTTAAATATCTTTTACGCCGGCAGTGTTTTCCCGTTGACAGACAGATATGCGTCTGCTTTAATAATGACGTCTTTTATCACGAATGAGTTAGAGGGTCAGCTCCATGATCTCATACCAACCTGCGTGACGTAAGGTGGTTCTGCTGACATCGATAAAGAAAGAGCACGAATACTGATTTCAATCTCTTTCTTCATTTGAAAGGACAGAAAGGGGTTTTTTTATGGCAAAGCATTATTTTACTTCCGAATCCGTTACGAGCGGACATCCCGACAAGATCTGCGACCTGATCGCAGACTCCATCCTCGACGAAGCGCTGCGGCAGGATCCCAACGCGCATATGGCTGTTGAAGCGACGATCAAGGATGACCTGATCCTGGTCTACGGGGAAGCTTCGACAAGGGCGGATATCAATTACGAACAGATCGCGCTTTCCGTCATGAAGCAGATCGGCTATGAAGAAGAGTACCATGTGATCATCAAGGTCAACGCGCAGTCTGCCGAGATCAGCAGCGCCGTTGAGAACGATACGCTGTGTGCCGGCGACCAGGGCATCATGTTCGGCTATGCTTGCAGCGAGACAGAGGAGCTCATGCCATATCCGATCTCGGCAGCGCATAAGCTCGCCGCGAAGCTTGAAGAAGTGCGCAGACAGGACCCGCGCCTGCGTCCGGACGGGAAAACACAGGTCACCTGCGAATATGATGACAGCCGGATGAAGCGCATCGATACCGTCGTCGTCTCCACCCAGCATACGGAAGGCATCACCCAGAAGGAACTGTATGACCTGATCCGCGAAAAGGTCATCCTGCCGGTATGCGGAAGCGACATCGATGAAAAGACAAGGATCCTTGTCAATCCGTCAGGTTCTTTCGTCCTCGGCGGTTCCTGGGGTGACTCCGGCACGACGGGACGCAAGATCGTCGTTGATTCTTACGGCGGCTTCGCACCGATCGGCGGCGGGTGCTTCTCTTCCAAGGACCCGACGAAAGTCGACCGCTCCGCAGCGTATTACGCGCGTTATGTGTGCAGGAACATCGTCGCCAACGGTCTTGCGGACAGATGCCAGCTGCAGCTCTCCTATGCGATCGGCAGGGCGGAGCCGACATCCGTATATCTGAAGAGCTTCGGTACATCGGCATACACGGACGAGGAGCTGCTTGCGATCGTCATGAAGAACTTTGACTTCTCCGTCTCCAATATCATCAGCGAACTGGATCTCAGAAGACCCATCTATGCGGCTACCGTCAATTACGGTCATTTCGGCAAGAAGGACCTGCCCTGGGAACAGTTCAAAAAGATCACAGTCTGAAGGATGCCCGGGGCATCCTTTTTTTTTGCAGATATCCGGATTTTTTTCGGGCCTCCCTTCCCTTCAGGACTACATAGTAAGCAGAGGGGGACATAAAAATGGCAAAAATGATCAGGATGCCTGCAGATATCAGGGACCCTTCTCATGAACAGAGATGGCATTATGCGAATTTTACGGATAACTTCGTCTTCCAGTACATCATCCGGCATTATCCGGATATCCTGCAGGAAATACTGGGGAGGATCATCCCGGAACTCAGGGATGAAGAACTGACTGTCATCGGGCACGAGGTCCGGCAGGGTGAATCCGGATTGTTCAGGGAAAATGTGCTGGATATCCTCATCCGGGCAGCCAGCAGGAAGCGCATCGTACTCGATATGCAGAATACATGGGAAAAATGCATGTGCGGCAGGATGCGGATCTACGGTTCCAACGTCGACAGCAGGCTGCTGGTGAAAGGTGCAGAGGATTACTGCATCCCCGAAGTGATCGTGATCTGCATCTGCAAATTCGACCCGCTCGGCAGAAAACAATATGTCTATGACACAGCGCCGGAAAGGAATGCGGCGGAAAGCGGCTGGTTCAGCGACGGCAGAAGGATGATACTGCTGAATGTGAAAGGCCGGAAAGGACCTGTCACACCGCAGCTGGAATCGTTCCTGAAATATGTCAACGGCATTGATACAGATGATCTTTTATGCGATACTATTGACAAAGCCGTAGAAGAAATGAAGAAAGATGAGATCGTCAGGAGGAACTATATGACATTTTCCATGCACATTGAAGACGAGAGAAGGGACGCAAGAAAAAAAGGAAGACGGGAAGGAAGACGGGAAGGAAGACAGGAAGGTAAAGCCAAAAAAGAACGGTCACTGATCCTGCAGAACTTCCGGGAGGGTATCCCTGCCGAACAGATCGCGAAGTTCATGCATATGCCGCTTGAAGCCGTGCAGAGGATCATCCATGAGAAAAGCGTAATGAACTGATATCCCCTCATCCCCGCAGAAGAAAAAGCCCTGACTGACTGCTGCCATTCAGGGCCCTTATTCCGCGGTCTTTACAGTTCTTCTTCAAATTCCTTTTTGAATGCCAGATAATTGGCTGTTTCGTACTCCCTTGTGAATACTGCGAATACGATCTGCCGGAAATAACCCCGGTATTTCCGGAGTGCTTCATGATACGCGGCAGCGACGACAGCGGGGTCGTTGCGGAATGCGCCGCACCCGAACGCGCCGAGGATCAGGATATCCGTATCATGATGCGCTGCCGTGTGAAGGATATGTTCCGCGCGCTTCACGTGGATGCGGAAGAGCTCTTCGCTGCTGCATCTGCCGGCGGGCACGTTTCTCAGCTTCGGGGCGGCGCATGTGATGACGCTGCATTTCACGAATTCACTTTCCGGCACCCGGACAGGTTCGTCTTCATCCGTTTTGCAGATAACGACGTCCGGCGTATAGATCAGGGCGTCCGTATAGCGGAAGTCATTCCGTTTCCGGTTCACGTCATAATATACCCGGTACAGGGTGTCGCGCTTCAGCAGCGGGAACAGCGTCGAACAGCGGCACAGGCATTCCTCCTGTGCTTCCGCGCCTGTCTCCACGCCCCCGCCGGGCCGGACGGCCGATGCGAAATTCAGGGCGGTGATCCTGCTGCCGGGGAATTCCTTTGAAAGCTTCACAGCCGTTTCAAATGTCCTGGTGCCGAGCAGGGAGATCTTCCCTTCCCGCACAGGCTCCTTTTTTAATTCCGGATAATCCTCCGCACTGTAGTAATATGTGTTCTGCTTGCTGGCATATACAGCATCCTTCAGGGTATCGTTCTGCTGTATATACATCTGCGTATCCCGGAAGATCTCGGTCAGTCTGTTTCTTCTGTCGTTGTACATTGCATGCCCCTTTCATGTTTAGGCGGCAGGACAGTCATGGACGTTCTGCGGATCACAGGGCGGCAGATTTCTTCAGGAAGAAATAGCCGAAGATGAACAGTACTGCAAGCGTTGCGACAGCCAGGTTCACGTTGCTGGTGAGCTGGACAGTGACGCCGACGAGCGTCGTTCCCATGAAGGCTGCGCCTTTGCCGCAGATATCATACAGGCCAAAGTATTCACCGGATGTCTCAGCGGGGATGATCTGCGCATAGTAGGAACGCGAGAGCGCCTGGATCGCACCCTGGAACATACCGACGATGAACGCCATGATGCCGAACTGCCACAGCGTGTGCATGAACAGGGCATAGATGGCTACGAATGCGTATCCGCCGATACATACGGTGATCAGCGTGACAGAGCTGTATTTTTCCGTGAGCTTGCCGAAGAGCGTCGCGAATGCGAAGGCGACGACCTGCGTCAGCAGCAGGATGACGAGCAGTCCCATCTGGCCGAGCCCGAGCGATGTGCCGATCGCGACCGCCTCATCGATGATCGTATAGACGCCGTCGATATAGAAGAAGAAGCCGAGCAGGAACCAGAAGACTTTCTTCTCTTCCTTGTAGATATGGGAAAGCGTCGTACCGAGTCTCCTGAAAGATTCCCTGATCTTGCCTGCAGTGCTCTCGATATAGTACTTCTGTTTGTAATTCTTCAGCAGCGGCACCGTTACGCCGAGCCACCAGAGGGCGATGATCAGGAAGTCAAGTGTGATGGAAAGCTGTGCGTTGATCACATTGATCGTACCGAGATAATACAGTACGAGGGCTGCCAGGAAAGGAATGCAGCTGCCGATATAGCCCCATGCATATCCCTGGGAGGAAACGATATCCATCCGTTCCGGTTCCGTAACGTCCGTCAGCATCGAGTCATACAGGACGAGCGAGGACGAATAACATACTTTCGCAACGACATACGTGATCAGGTAAAGCATCCAGTTGACCGGCATGCCGAGCAGGGCGCAGCCGATGACGCCGATGAACAGCACCGTGACGAACATCGGTTTCTTGAAACCCTTGTTGTCGGAGATCGTGCCGATGATCGGTCCGAGGATCGCCACGCAGATCGTCGCAGCGGATGTAGCGTAGCTCCAGTATGCGAGATAGTCAGCGTCTGAAATACCGGCGTTGTTTGCCAGTGTATTGAACCAGATCGGAATGATCGTGGAGACCATCATGGTGAATGCGGAATTACCGATATCGTAGTAGATCCATGATCGTTCCAGCTTCGTAAAATTCTTGAACATTTTTCTAACCCCTTCTCGGATATATTATGAAACAATTCCGCCGATTTAACCACACAAAACAATATCCAAAAAAGCAGGAATTGCACATTGTGCTATCATAGTATTGGTTTACATAAAAGAAACGGAGCGGATTATGAAAAGACCGATGATATACGGACACCGCGGCGCCAGCGGGAGTGCGCCGGAGAATACGCTGGAAGCCTTCAAAGCTGCAGCGGAAACGGGCGCGGAAGGCGTCGAGCTCGATATACAGCTGACAAAGGACGGCTATATCGTCGTCATCCATGACGAGACGATCGACAGGACCTCCGACGGCACCGGGTATGTAAAGGACATGACCCTGGATGAGCTGCGCCAGTACAACTACAACAATCATAAGGAAGGCTTCCCCTTCTGCATGATCCCTTTGATCGAGGATGTTTTTGAGATCCTGCGGCCTTACGGTCTCTGCATCAACATCGAACTGAAGACAGGGATCTTCGACTATGAAGGCATCGAGGAGAAGATCGTGCAGTCGGTGCATGCGAATTATGATCCGGCAAAGATCATCTATTCCTCCTTCAATCACTATTCCGTCATGAAGATCAAAGAACTGGATCCCGGGGCAGCCTGCGCGTTCCTGTATGAAGACGGATACATGGATATCGTGGAATACGCGAAGAAGTACGGGGTGCAGGCACTGCATCCGCACTTCTGCGGCCTGCGCGCGCCGGGGCTCATCAGAGATGCCCTGGACCGGGGACTGGATATCAACGTGTGGGGCGTCGATACGGACAGCCAGTATCATTTCTGCATGATGAACGGCATCAACATCGTCATCACGAATTATCCGGACAGGGCCAGGGAGTATTTTTCCAGATACCTGAACCCGTTTGCGGACTATATGCGCTCGACGGTCCTGCCGTGCCTGGAGGAGAACGTCTCGCAGCAGTATATCGAAAGCGATGACGGCGTCCGCATCAATACATACCGGATGATCAACCCCGAAGAGAAAGCCGCCATCCTCATCCTGCACGGTTTCTGTGAATTCTTCGGGAAATACCATGAGATGGCTTACCGACTCTATGAGCAGGGATTCTCCGTCTTCTTCGCGGAGATGCGCGGACACGGATACAGTGAGCGGACGACCCAGTTCGAAGACGGCAGGGTCGGCGTCCAGTCCTTTGATGAATACCTGGCGGACGTGCACGCAGTGATGGAACAGGTCGTGATCCCCTACTCCAAGACCGGGCACTGTTTCCTGTTCGGTCATTCGATGGGAGGCGCCATCGGCGTCCTGTATATGGAAGAGCATCCCGACGCCTTTGAATGCGCCGTCCTTTCCGCGCCGATGCTGAAGGTGAACTACGGCATCGTACCGGACAGCGCCGTCAAGGCGATGACGATCGCTTCCTACGCTGTGGATATGGACGAAAGGTTCGCGCCGGGACAGCATGCCTTCCGTCCCGACTTCGACCCCGATCACAGCAATGCCCAGGACAGGGACCGGTATGCCTACCAGTTCAACATGCGCTGCGATGACACGCACTACCAGACATGGGGCAGCACGTGGAGCTGGGTAAGGGCAGCCTCCCAGGCAGCAGAGAAGGCCCTGCGCAATGCGTACAGCGTGAAAACGCCTGTCCTGCTGTGCCAGGCCGGGCTGGATTCCATGGTCAGGGAGGAAGGCCAGAAAGAATTCGCTTCCAAAGCGCAGAAGGTCACCCTCCTGCGTTATGAAAACGCGAAACATGAGCTCTGCAATGCGAATGAAACAGACAGGGAGAAGTTCTATAAGGATATCCTGATCTTCTTCAACGCGTACGCAGGAAAAAAATAACAAAAAAGTATTGCAAATGGCGGAGAGGGATGGTATTATATGAAAGCGCTGAAAAGTAAGTATGCGCTTGGCAGTATGAGGAAATACTCACGAGGCCGAAGAGGTGCCCCTGCTAAGGGCATAGGTCGGGAAACCGGCGCGAGGGTTCAAATCCCTCTTTCCTCGCCATACCTGGTCCTGTGGAGTAGTGGTTTATCTCGTCTCCCTGTCACGGAGAAGATCGCGAGTTCGAATCTCGTCAGGACCGCCATTCAGATGCGAGTGTAGTTCAATGGTAGAACGCCACCTTGCCAAGGTGGACACGAGGGTTCAATTCCCTTCACTCGCTCCATAAAACGCACGGTATAAGCCGTGCTTTTTTATTGTCTGCGGCTCTGTTCACAGCTGTATGCATACAGAAAGCAGATGGACGATCCATCTGCCTGCGGTACATTCTGTATGCAAAGTTACATCTGCGGCGCGAACAGCCGTAATACACAGAGTGCGAATTCCGTGAGCGGGCCGGTCCAGCATTCCTCAAGGGAGATCTCATTGCACTGTGCGCACGCCTGCAGGTAGTCATCCCGGATATCCGCGATCTTTTCCGATCCGTACAGATAGGTCCCGTTCTCAAAATGCAGGTAGAGGCTCCTGTAATCCAGGTTGATCGTACCGACAGCTGCCGTCGTATCATCACTGACAAAGACTTTCGAATGGACGAATCCCGGTACATATTCGAAGATCCGGACGCCTCCCTGGATCAGTGTCTTGTAATAGGACTTTGTGATATACCAGACGAGTTTTTTGTCCGGGATGCCGGGCGTCATGATCCTTACGTCGACGCCGTGCTTGGCAGCCAGGATCAGGGCATTGATCAGTTCCGAGTCGATGATCAGATACGGGGTATAGATATACACATAATCATTCGCCTGGTTCAGGATGCCCATGTAGATATACTGGGCAGTGATCTCATCATCCAGCGGCGTCTCGCCGTACGGTGCGATCCAGCCGTCCGCCGGGCCTTCTTCATAATAGCCGCGGAAGGCTTCGAAATTGACATCCTTTTCTTTGGACAGCGCGTTCCAGTGCGTCAGGAACATGACGGTATACGACCATACGGCTTTCCCTCTGACGCGGATGACATTGTCTTTCCAGTGACCGTACTTCTTCTTCGTGTTGATGTATTCGTCCGCGATATTGACTCCCCCGGAGAAAGCGACCCTGCCGTCGATGACCATGATCTTGCGGTGGTCGCGGTGGTTCATGATGATGCCGATGACCGGGTTGATGCGGTTGAACGGGATGCATTTGATGCCGTTCTTTTCCAGCTGCGAAGCATATTTCCCGGAGAGCGTCATAAAGGAGCCGAGATCGTCATACATGACGCGGACATCCACGCCTTCCTTCGCTTTCTGTTCGAGGATCTCGAGCATGGCGTTCCACATCTCCCCTTCCTCGATGATGAAATATTCCAGGAAGATGAACTTCTCCGCTTTCTTCATCTCTTCGAGCATGACAGGATAGCCCGTATCGCCGAGCCCGTAATAATCAAATCCCGTATTCCGGTAGAAAGGGAATCCGGCATCCGTCGAGATATAGCGGAACTGGCCTTTCAGGTGCGGTGCGGCATTGTCAAGCTCATACAGCACATCTTCGTTCTGCTGGTAATACTTCTTCGCCTTGTGCGTGGAGACCTGGATCGACCTGTATGTACGGCTTGACAGCAGGTTGGCGCCCAGCAGCAGGTATACGGCTGTTCCCGGTACGGGGAATAGCATGATCCCGACGATCCACATCATATCGGAAGACAGATGCCGGCTGTTCTTGATGATCATGAGGACGATCACGACGCTCAGCAGACGGAGGACGCCTTCGATCCAGCCTGCCTGCTGACCGAACCATTTGAAGATCGATACGATGATCAGTATTTCCAGTATGGCCGCGAGGATCATGAACGTCATGCGGCTGAACACGGCTTTCAGTATTTTCATAATTTCCTCCATTACGGCGCGTGTGGCGCCGTCACAAATACGTTATGAATAATCAGTCTCCAGTGCTTGCTTTCTGCTATTCTGTAAGTAGAGGATAGCTTTGTTTAGAGCACGTAGGAGTGAGTGGGTATTTTG
>JAILQT010000071.1 GCA_024698805.1 Solobacterium sp. | reverse complement strand
CGAGCAAGGATATTTACGGTCTTGCAGAACTGGTAAAGCGCTATCATTAGTATTGAAAGTGCTTACATTTTAATATACAATGCAATTGGAAGAGGTATAATTTATGGACGATCTGTTAATTGCATTGTCAAAAGTATCAGGGCAGCTGGTGCCAATTGCAGGTGCGGCCGCACTGATTTTTCTTTGTGTATTTTTGAGGAAACTGTGGGGACTGATCGACGAGATCACGAAGACCGTGAAGGGACTTGACCCGACGCTGCGCCTGGTGGACAAGAGTATCGAAAAGGTACAGGCACCGCTCGACACAGTCGTGAAGCTTTCCCATACAGTCGACAGAGTACACGATAAGACTGCCGAAACACTCGGAAAAGCTGCGGATTTTGCGGCTGAGAACGTAGAAGGAATCAAAGGAATGGTGCAGGAAAAGCTGCAGAAGAATGAAGAGGCAGCACCGGCAGAAGAAGCTGCACCGGAAGGAGAAGGAAATGAGTGACGAGATCAAGAACGAACCGATCGAGATTACAGATTCGGAAGACACCATCGAAACGATCGAGAAGACAGTCGAAGACCTGAAAAAGAAGATCATGGGTCTGAAAGAAGACGCAGAAGGCGGCCTGGAAGAAGTGAAAGAAGCCGCTGAAGAAAAGAAAGAAGAGATCACGGAAGCCGCAGAAGAAAAGGCGGAAGAGATCGCTGCCGCGATCGATGAAACAGAGGAAACTGTTTCGGAAAAGATCGAAGAAGTGAAAGAAGCTGCTGAAGAAAAGAAGGAAGAGATCACGGAAGCCGCAGAAGAAAAGGCGGAGGAGATCGCTGCCGCGATCGATGAAACAAAGGAAACTGTTTCAGAAAAGATCGAAGAAGTGAAAGAAGCAGCTGAAGAAAAGAAAGAAGAGATCACGGAAGCTGTGACGGAAGAGGCAGGTATTGAACCGGAGAAACCGGCAGAAGATGCCGATATCGAACTGGAGATCCCCGAATTCGTCCAGCCGGAAGATGACGACGACGATGATGACGACGATGACGATGATGACGACGATGACGATGATGATGACGATGACGACGGATTCCTCGACAAGGCGGAAGACTTCGTGAAGGATACAGCTGAAAAAGTCGTCAACAATCCGGGTGTCCAGAAAGCTGTCAGCTTTATCAAGGAGAATGCCATGAAGGCAAAGGCTGCTGCAGAAGACAAATTTGAAGGCCTTAAGAAAAATGAAAAGGTCGCAAATGCTGCACAGCAGACGGAAAGCACTTTCAAATCAGCTGCGGATTTCATCAAGGATAAGGCCGGTGCTGTAACGGATGCGATCACCGACGGCACAAAGAAGGCTGTCACGTCTGTTGACGGATTCATCAACAGGCCTGACGTACAGGAAAAGATCGAAAAGGCAAGAACAGCTGCAGCGGATACGCTGAACAAGGGTATCAGTGCAGTGAAGGATCTGCTCGGAAAAAAAGATAACGAAGAGTAGTTTTCCTTCCCATGATCAAACAGAAGGGGGAGCAGAGGTGCACTGCACCGATCGACAATCATGAAGAGAGTAACTATTTATGATGTTGCCAAGGAAGCCGGCGTTTCCCTGGCGACAGTATCCCGTGTTATCAACGGCTCCACGGTCGTAAAGGGACCTACCCGGGAAAAGGTACAGGCTGCTGTTGACAAACTCGGATATAAGCCGAATGCGATTGCTCAGGGTCTTGCTCTGCAGAAAACTACGACGATAGCACTGGTCATTCCGGAAGCCAGCTTTACCTATACCGGACAGATCATCAACGGCCTGATCGATGTCGCAAAGATCTACAACTACAACATCATGCTGCACACGGTGACCGAAGGGATCACGGATTTCAAGACGATCATCGAAGACATCATCAAGTCCCACGTGGACGGCGTCATCATCTACAATGACAAGATCATGACGGATGAGATGGAGACGCTCTCGAGCTACAATATCCCGATCGTTGTCATCGGCATCCGGGTCCGTTCAAAGGGCGTCAGCAGCGTCTATGTCGACGTGAAGAAGGCAGTCTATGAACTGACGATGAAATATCTTGCCGAAGGGAAAACGGACATCGCCATCATCCAGGACAGGAAGAATTCCTATACCTGCAGGCAGATGGTCGAAGGTGCATCCGAAGCATTTGCTTCAAAGGGCCTTGAATTCAGCGGGTATATGAAGATACCTTCCGAATGCAGGACATCCTATGAGTTCCTCAGCAAATGGTTCCGGGATCACCGTGCCGGCGTCATGATCGCAAACAGGGATTCCCAGGCCATGGCGATCATCAATGCGGCCAGGGAGAACGGCATCACCGTCCCGGATGAGATGGAAGTCGTCTGCGTGATCGACACGAAGTACAATTCCATGATGCGTCCGCAGATCTCTAGTTTCTCGATCCCGTCTTATGACCTCGGCGCCGTCTCGATGCGCGTCATGACGAAGATGCTGCAGAATGAGATCGAGACGGAACAGGCGATCGAACTGAGTTATCTGTTTACGCCGCGTTCTTCAACAATCAATTGACAATGATATCAATCGTGGTAAAATCAATCTCGCAATGATCAGAAGAGTAACTGGTCAAAACCCGCAAAAGAGACGTTCCGGCTGGTGAAAGGAAACGGGCAGAGAGCAGTGAATACACCTGTGAGCATTCCGTCAGAAAAGGCGGGACGTGAAGCTGCGTTAAGGCAGAAAGTGCAGGGCATAAGCCCTGAACTAAGGTGGTACCGCGCACAAGCGTCCTTAGACAGGACGCTTTTATTTTTTGACGGAGGGATATATGGAATTTATTGATGAACTGAAATGGAGAGGTCTTGTCAAGGACTGCACGAACGAGGAAGGACTCAGGGAAAGACTGAAAACACCTGCAGTCTGCTACTGCGGTTTCGACCCGACTGCGGATTCCCTGCATGTCGGTCATCTGCAGCAGATCATCCTGCTGCGGAGATACCAGAACGCCGGCCATACGCCGATCGCGCTCTGCGGCGGCTTCACGGGCATGATCGGTGACCCGAGACCGACGACGGAAAGAAAGCTTCTGACACATGAGGAAGTGCTTTACAATGCGGACTGCATCAAAAAGCAGCTTGCGAAGTTCCTGACATTCGACGGCGACAACGCCGCGATCATGGAGAACAACAACAACTGGCTCGGCGGGATGGATCTTCTGACTTTCCTGCGCGATTACGGCAAGCTGTTCAATATCGCCTACATGCTGCAGAAGGATACGATCCGCAAGAGACTCGATTCAGGCATCAGTTATACGGAATTCAGCTACACGATCCTGCAGTCGATCGACTGGCTCCATCTGTACCAGACATACGGATGCGCGCTGCAGATCGGCGGAAGCGACCAGTGGGGCAACCTGACAAGCGGCACGGAACTGATCCGCAAGGTCGAAGGTGACGATGCGAAGGTATTCGGCATCACATCACCGCTGATCACGAAGAGCGACGGTTCCAAATTCGGAAAGTCCGAAGGCAGGAACATCTGGCTCGATCCCGAAAGGACGAGCGCATACGAGTTCTACCAGTTCTGGCTCAATACACCGGACAGCGACATCGTCGATTACCTGAAGCGTCTTTCCATGAAGAGTCCGGAAGAGATCACGGCGCTGGAGGATTCCCTGAAGGAAGCCCCGGAAAAGCGTGAGGCACAGAAAGCGCTCGCTGCCGAACTGACCGAGATCGTCCACGGCAAAGAAGGCCTGGAAAAGGCGCTCCGCATCACCGATACGTTCTTCCGCGGCAATATCATGGATCTTTCCGCAGAGGAGATCAAAGACGGCCTGCAGGATGCGAAGAGATGCGAGATCGAGGACGGCCTGCCCCTGATCGACACACTGATCGCTGCCGGCATCTCCAAGTCAAAGAGGGACGCAAGACAGCTGATCCAGCAGGGCTCCGTACAGGTCAACGGCGTCAAAGAGACATCGCTCGATAAGGTCCTGAACAGGGCGGATGCGGTCAACCAGGAATTCACGATCCTGAAGAAGGGCAAGAAGAACTACACCCTGGTCATCTTCAAACAGTAAAAAAGCGATACACAGCGAAGAAAAGGTCTGCAGCGAGCATGTTCTGCGGACCTTTCTGCCTTCATGAGGAGGCAATTAAGAATGATGTAAGGTGATAACACCGGATATTGTGTTATAATCGCTACGAGGTATTTTTATGCTGAAAAAACTGATGACAGTGCTTCTTGCGGTATGCATCGCGGGATGCACGGGAAATAGAAACACTGCGGACACTGCGCTGCAGACATATACCGCCTACTACGATGCGATCGATACGAACACCGGCTTCAGGGAAGACAGCCAGTATTATTCCGTAACGACACAGATGACGCAGATGGATGACGGCACATACCGCTACTATCTGCTGGTCAACGAGCCGCAGATCGCCATGTACAGCATCGTGATCATGGTCGTTGAGAACGACGAAGCGGTCAATGAGACTTCCAAGATGATGCCGTCCACCGGCATCTTCGACAAGGCGTATTCGATGATCCCTTACCAGATCAACTCGGCCGACGGGTTCGTCAAGGGCATCATGCTGAGCGGTGAGAGCGACGAGGCAAAGATGGATCTGAAGATCCTTGTCGAATGGAAAGACAAAACAGGTGAGAATACGATCAGGGAATACCTGATGAAAACGATCACATACGGGGCTGATGAGGGATGAAGAAAGAAACGGGTAACAGAGTCAAACAGTCGTTTATTGCCGGTTCTCTCGCAAGTTCTGCCGGGGTCTTCATCTCCAAGCTGATCGGACTGTTCTATGTCGTCCCGTTCCGGGCGATCGTCGGACAGGAGAACATGGCGTATTATACAGCTGCCTATACTTTTTATAATGTTCTGCTGCAGATCTGCTCGGCAGGACTTCCTTTTGCGATCGCGGCGATCATTGCCAAATATGTGAACAAGAATGATTTCCGGACCGTGATCCTTGTCAGGAGGCTCTCGACAGCGATCCTGATGGTATCCGGATTCGTGATGGCACTGATCTTCATCCTGATCTCGAAGCCGCTGGCGATGATGTCGCTGGGTTCGATGGCGAGCGATACCGAGATACGGATCATGCAGAATACGTTCTCGATCCTGGCGCTTGCGCTGTTCCTGGTGCCTGTCCTGTACAGCTACAGGGGCTATTACCAGGGCATGAAGGAGCTTAAGCTCTATGCGGATTCGCAGGTCATCGAACAGCTTGCGAGGGTCCTCTCGCTGCTCGGCCTCGGCTGGTTCCTCGTCTATATCGTGAAGCTTGCGCCGATCTTCGGCATCTATGCGGCTGTTTTCGCAACGTCCATCGGCTGCGTCTTCGCGATGCTGTATTTCATGTATTTTGACAAAAAGAATTACGGGAAGGTCGTAAAGGCCGCACGGCTGCAGAAGCAGGAGCCTGCGGACAGGAAGCTGATCCTCATCGAACTCATCTCGATGGGACTCCCGTATGTCCTTGTCTCGATCCTGGGAAATTCCCAGGTGCTCGTCAATACGATGTTCTTCAACCGGCTGAACACATCCTTCGGGATGGATCTGTCCACATCCAAGATCATCTACAGCATCATCGAGACGAACTGCGACAAGCTGATCTCGATCCCGCAGGTGCTCTCGATCGGCTTCTCTGCAGGTATCGTACCGTATATGACGGTATCGATGGAAAACAGGGACAGGAGGGGACTGAACCGGAATATCGAGGACTGTCTGGACACGGTCCTGTATATCGCCCTGCCGATCTGTTTCTCGATGTGCATGCTGGCAAGACCGATCTATTACATCATGTACGGTGCTTCCGAACTGGATTACGGTGAGATCTGCCTGCGCTGGGATTCACTGCTCGGCCTGATGACGACACTGACGCCGATCTGCAATTCGATGATGCTGACGCTGAAGTTCCGCAAGGAGAGCATCGTCTATCTGGCATGCGGTTTCGTCGTCAAATGCATCACGTTCTACCCGCTGATGCGCTATGTCGGCTATATCGGCGCGATCATATCAAGCTGCCTTTGCTCGGCAACGATCATCTACCTGTCCCTGGTCAAGATCAAGAACAGGTATGACGTGCGCTACAGCAGGATCGCCCTCAGGGTATTCAAGATGATCATCGGCTGTCTGTGCATGAACGGCGTCTATGCGATCTTCAAATACGTAGGCATAACGGCGCTGGCTTCCTCGAGGCTGATCGCCCTGCTGCAGCTTGGCCTCATGGGCATATGCGCGCTTGCGGCATATGTATTCGTTACGAACCTGATGAAGCTGCCGAAAGCAGTCTTCCATATGGAGATCAAAGATATCGTGAAGAGGTTCGCACACAGATGA
>JAILQT010000068.1 GCA_024698805.1 Solobacterium sp. | reverse complement strand
CTTGCCTATACGATCTGATGCATACCGGCTGTACAAAGCCGGAAGGATCATAAACGAAACAGGAAACGGAGAAAAGGGTGTCCTTTTCCCCGTTTTTATTACATCTTTATTCTGCAGGATGATCCGGACAGACTGCCTGTTCTGAAATCCACTGATACCATTCGTTTCCGTTTCAGCGGATAAACGGACCTGTCTAAGAAAACTGCGCAGGAAGGATGCAGTGTTCTGAAGGTAATGCGTCCTTCCGGAAAAGTGCAGGATATTTCAGGATCGTACCGGATCTGCACGGATTATAATGCGCATCGTTACAAAGAAGCAGGGAAAAAGAATACAATAAGCGTATGGAAGAGGTGGTTGGATGCTGCTGCTGAACAGGACCCTTTTGAAAATGGCGAAGGGGATATGGAAATGGATCATCCTGATCGTCTGTGTCAGATTTGTCAATCTGCTCACAGTGACTTATTTTGCCGAACTGATGGGAGGCTATCTCGGATCTTTGTTTGATCCGGCTATGGGCTTTGCCGAAGCCAGACAGGCAGCGCTTGCGGCCCTTGCGGCGGCGCTGGTCATGTTTGTATCCCAGCTTCTGCAGGGGGAGCTGGAATACCGCTGTGAAAAAGACGCAAGACATTCGCTGCGGAAGCGGATCTTCGCAAAGATCCTTGAACTGGATGCCGGGAATATCGAGAAGATCGGTCCGGTCTCGGCTGTGACTTCCTCGATCGATGCGGTGGAGAACATGCAGGTGTATTACAGCAGATACCTGCCCTCCCTGATTTTTTCCCTTCCTGCTTCTTTTTACCTGTTTTTCCGTCTGAAGGACAGATCGCTGGCTGCAGGTCTGATCCTGCTGAGTGTCTCCCTGATCCTGCTGCCGATGAACAACATCTTCCGCTATAAGATCGAAAGCCTGCGGAAGACCTACTGGCAGTCTCTGGATTCCATGACATCCTGGTATCTGGACGGTATCCGGGGACTGACGACCCTGAAGCTTTTCGAGCGCGACCGCGAACATGCCGAAGTGCTCAGCCAGAAGGCGGAAAAGCTCAACCGGGACATCAACAGCTTTATGAAGGTCAATTTTACTTCTTTCCTGGCAAGTGAAGGCCTGATCTATTCCGCCGTTATCATCGTTATGCTGATCTGTGTCGGAAGAGCCGTGAAGGGGACTATGAGTGCCGGGGACTGCCTGACAGTGCTGCTGCTCTCCTACAGCTATTTCAGCTCTTTCCGCCAGCTGATGAGCAATACGCATTCCGCCCTGACAGCCGTATCCGCTGCAGGAAAGACGGAAGAGATCCTGAATATCGATACCAGCCGTGTCATCGACCGCAGCGCTGCCGCAGATCCTGAAAACTATGCAGGCATCCGCATGGACCATGTATCTTTCGGTTATGAGGGCAGACGCCGTGCCCTTGAAGATGTCAGTCTGTGTGTACCAAAGGGGAAGGTCACAGCTTTATGCGGCCTGTCCGGCTGCGGCAAATCGACCGCCGCAGCCCTGCTGATGCGCTTCATGGATCCGGAGAGCGGTCATATCTATCTGGAAGGAAAAGACTATCTGTCCCTCGCTCCTCAGGAACTGCGCAAAAACATCGTCATGATCCCGCAGACCGTCACGCTGTTCTCCGGAACCATACGCGACAACCTCAGGATCGCTGCTGCGCACGCTTCTGAGGAGGAGCTCCTGGAAGCTGTCACAAAAGCCGGTCTGCGGCCGTTCGTCGATTCCCTGGAGAAGGGTCTTGATTCCGATGTCGGCGAGAACGGAAGCCGTCTGTCCGGCGGTCAGAAACAGAAGATGGGCATCGCCAGGGCACTTCTCAGCAAATGTGAATACATGATCTTTGACGAAGCGACTTCGTCCGTTGATCCGGACAGTGAGAATGAGATCTGGAAATGCATCCGCGAGCTGAGCCGGACAAGGACGCTGGTCATCATCTCACACCGCCTGTCGTCCATCCGTGATGCGGATGTGATCTATGTGCTGGAGAACGGGAAGGTAAGGGAAGCGGGGGATCATGAAGAACTGACAGCGAACAACGGTCTTTATCGCCGTCTGTGCGAGGAACAGAGGGTCCTCGAGGAGGCGCTCTCATGAAAAAGTACAGGTATTCCACAGGTGAACTTACGGCCCGCCTGCTGAAGATCGGTTCTTCGATCCGGGGCTATCTGATCGTTTCCACGCTTGCCAGTATTATCGGAAACCTTTCGCATATGGGACTGATGGGCTTCGGCGCCATGTGGGTCCTGTGTGCCTGCGGCTATGCCTCCGGGAGTACGGCTGTATATGCAGTACTGACTGCACTGAGCGGTCTGCTGATCGCTGTCTGCCGGTATCTGGAAGGCGTATATTCCCATAAAGGCGCGTACGGCGTACTGGCAGCGATGCGTGTCGATCTTTTCCGTACGATCGACAGGATATCGCCTGCTTTCCTTGTGGAAAGAAAGATGGGCGACATCCTCAATATCGCTGTCTCCGACATTGAGACACTGGAATTCTTCTTCGCCCATACGATCGGACCGATGTTCACTGTGATCCTCCTGCCGGTGACGTCGGTGCTTCTTGCCATGCATTTCAGCCGTCTTTTCGGGATCATCCTGATCCCGTTCTATATCCTGGTCTCCGCGGTGATCCCCACCATCGCCTTAATGGCGGGAAAGGGGATCGGCATACGCTACAGGACTTCCCTCGGTGAACTGAAATCCGTCATCCTGGAAAGTGTCTACGGCATCCGTGATCTGCAGATCTTCAATGCCGGCAGAAGGAAAGAAGAAGAGATGCTGAAAGCCAATGAGGAAGTATCACGTGCCGCCCACGGCCTTGTGCTGCACAGGCAGACTGTCAGTTCGCTGCCGAACCTGTTTGTCTATCTGGCCAGGATCGCGATCATCCTGACCGCCACATATCTGGCTTCCATAGGCGAAGGGGATCCGGCGGGCACGATCGTCGTATCGTTTGCGGCAGCAGCTTCTTTCTCTTCGACTTTTTCGCTGACCTTCGTTGTCAGCCATCTCCTGGAAGCGTTCGCTTCGGCGCAGAGGCTGTTTTTGATCGAGGATACGGAGCCTCTGGTCAAAGAGGCAGATGATCCGGTCAATGCGGATCCTATCGATGAGATCCGTTTTGAAGGTGTCAGTTTTGCCTATCCGTCCGCATCGGACAGTGTTCTTGAACATCTGTACCTTACCGTTCATAAAGGTGAGCATATCGGTCTGATCGGGGAAAGCGGAGCAGGCAAATCCACGATCCTCAGACTGCTGCTGCGGTTCTATGACCCGGATCAGGGGAAGATCCTGATCAACGGCATCGATGAAAAAGAGATATCGCTGTCCTCCCTGCACGACAGGATCGCACTGCTTGAGCAGGACACATACCTGTTCAATCTGACCATTGCGGAGAACATTGCAGTTTCAAAGCCGGACGCATCCATGGAGGAGATCCGGGAAGCTGCCGCACGTGCCGGCATAGCGGACTTCATTGAAACACTCCCGGACGGCTATGATACACAGATGGGGGAGATGAGCGCGCGGCTGTCCGGCGGCGAAAGGCAGCGCATCGGCATTGCCCGCGTCCTTCTGAAGGATCCCGATGTCATCATCATGGACGAACCGACATCCTCACTGGATGTCCTGCATGAAAAAGAACTCCTCCATACACTGAATAAGGAATACCGGGATGCGGCGGTCATCGTCATCTCCCACCGCATGTCTTCTCTTTCCGGATGCCGGAAGATCTACCGGCTGGAAGATAAGAAGCTTGTCCCGTATCCGATCCCGGACAGAGCAGGTGCCTGAAGCACCTGTTATATGTTTCCGGTAAAAAGAAAGGAGAGGGAATACCCCTCCGTATCTGTATATATGGTTGATCTGTCAGGCAATGACCGTTACCTTTTCCATTGTATCATCCGGGAGTCCCTGGATCAGTCCGCCCGCAAGCCGGATCTGTTTCAGATAGTCCAGGATCTCACGGGAGAATATCTCCCCCGGCCGGATCAGGGGGATCCCGGGAGGGGAAAGATCGATCATCTCTGCACTGATGCATCCTTCCGCCTCTTCCCATGAAACGGTCTTTTTCCCTGCGAAGAAAGCCTCCCTGGGCGTGATTGCGCAGAAGGTCTGTTTCGGCGGATCTGTTAATTCCTTCAGCGGCCTTTCCTGCGGATGGTCTTTTGCGATGCGTTCTAAAGCGGAAACAAGACGGTCAATATCCTCACGGCTGTTTGCGTAGCTTACGATCGCGAGGAAGTTTCTCCTGTCTGCCATCTCGACTTCCACGTTATATTCTTCAAACAGCCTGGTCTTGAGATCGAAGCCCGTGATCCCCATTTGTGACGCACTGATGACGAGCCTTGTCTCATCAAAGCGGAAGACCGATGCTGTGCCTTCCAGTTCCCTGCCGGCACAGCGCATTCCCGGGATGGCATTGATCTTTTCCCTTGCCAGAGAAGCCAGTTCAAAGGCGTTTCTCATCATGTCCCTGCCGTGCAGGGCGAGATCCCTTCTTGCCGTGTCGATCGAGTTCAGAAGGATATAAGAAGGGCTGCTGCTCTGTACGATCTGCAGGCTCTTTCTGACCATATCAATATCTGTCCGGCTGCTTTTTACATGCAGGAGGGAACTCTGGGTCAGGGCGCCGCCTGTCTTATGCAGGCTCTGCACGCACATATCCGCACCGCATGCAAGGGCCCCCTCGGGCAGCTGGGCGGAAAAATAGCAGTGCGTCCCGTGGGCCTCATCGACAAGGAGCAGCGCACCGTGCCGGTGACAGATCTCTGCAAGGGCACGGATATCGGAAACGATGCCGTAATAGCTCGGGCTTGTGACGATCATTGCCCTGCATTCCGGATGGAGCCGGAACATCTTTTCGGCTTCTTCCGGGCCGATCCCGCCGTAGATGCCCCAGTCCGATATGTATTCCGGCATGATATATACAGGCTTTGCGCCGCTGAGGATCAGCGCACTGTTCACAGACCTGTGGGAATTCCCTGCAACGAGGATGCTTTCCGAGGGCTTCAGGGCAGACAGGATCATTGCCTGGTTGCCGCATGTGCTCCCGTTGACCAGGAAAAAGGTCCAGTCCGCTCCCCAGAGAGCAGCCGCAAGCTCTTGTGCCTCTTTGATGGCACCGGAAGGGCAGTGCAGGTCATCCGTGATCCCTGTTTCGGTGATGTCGATCTTAAATATATTGTCGCCCGCATATTCCCTGAGCAGTGTGCCCGTTCCGTTTTCATAACGGTGGCCCGGCACGCAGAAATACGCAGGCCTCCGTTCTGCATATTGCATTGATGCTTCGAAGACGGGTGCTTTGTCCTGATCAAAACTCATGTTGTATCCTCTTATGTCTGATGGCCTGTACAGAGATCCTGTGCAGGCACCTATGTATCATAGAACAGTCTTGAAAATGCGGCAATAACCCGGTCCCATTATCTGAATGCTTTTCAGTTACAGAAGAACTGACGCATCCCGGGAAACTGCCAGGTCACTCTGTGCTGCATCTGAAAATCCCGCTTTCGCGGGATCCAGTCGTTTTTGAATATTTAATTTACGGATCAGCTGCAGAGTTCGATAAACTCATCGATCTCATCGGCGAGGATCTGCAGGGAAGCCCTCCAGAAGTCCCTGTCTGTCAGGTCAATGCCCGCGACTGCCGCAGCGCCTTCGACCGTTGTGGTGCCGGTCGCCTTGAGGAGCTTTTTGTAAAGCGGCACAAAGGAAGGACCGTCTTTGAGATATTTGGCGTACAGGCCTCTTGCGAACAGGCCGCCGAAAGCATAGGGGAAATTGTAGAAACTCAGGTTCCCGCTGTAGTAATGGGACTTGCAGACCCACATATACGGATGCAGGCAGCTGTGGTCAAGACCGTCGCCGTAGGCTTTCTTCTGTGCTTCCAGCATGATCTCACATAACTGGTCGGCAAACAGGAATTCATGTTCACGCTTTTCAAAGACAGCCGTCTCGAAGAGATATCTGGAATAGATATCGCAGATGATCTGGTTGGCATCCATCAGCTGGCTTTCGATCAGTGCCCGTTTTGCGACCGGGTCGGTCTCTGCCCTGATCGCCGCATTCATGGCTACCACCTCGTTGAAGGTGGAGGCTGTTTCCGCTACCGGCATCGAGACATCCAGATTCAGGATGGAATTGTCACGCAGGCAGTGGTTATGGAAGGCATGGCCGAGCTCATGGGCCAGGGTGATGACATCGCCCAGCGTGCCGCCGAAGTTGGTGAGGACCCTGCTTTCCTTCAGCGCCGGTATCTCTGCGCAGAAAGCACCGCCGACTTTTCCTTCATGGGGATAGAAATCGATCCAGGCTTCGTCGAATGCCCTCGCGATCATATCGGTCTCTTCCTGATCAAATGTAGAGAACAGCTCGACCAGGTAATCCCTCGCATCTTCGACGGTATACTCTTTTTCATTTCCTTCCAGCGGCGCAAACATATCATAGAAGGGCAGCCCGTTTTCATGTCCGAGCAGCCTGGCCTTGGCTTTCATATATTCCCAGAATTTCGGCAGGTATTCACCGATCGCCCCAAGCAGGGCATCCAGTGTCTCCTTCTTCATGTGTGCCTGCTTCAGCGTCTCATCCAGGGGTGATTCATAGCCTCTTAACTGGCAGTGGGAGATGACTTCCATCTTGATCGAATTCAGGGAGAAGGCAACACTGTCTTTGATCCTGTCATAGGCTTTTATCTCTGCTTCATATGCGCTCTTTCGGACAGCGGGATCGGGATCGTATGCTTTGTTGCGGATATCGGAAAGGTTGGTGGTCTTACCTTCATATTCGACCGGTACCGTGGAGGTCAGATAGCTCTGCAGATCGCCCCATGCGGAAGAACCGGAGATGGTATAGAGGCTGAGCGCCTGTTCGACTTCCGGGGAAAGGGTATATTTTGCATTTTCCTTGATGTTGGAAAGATAGAATTCGTGTTCCTTCAGCAGTTCATCGGAATCAATGACCTTCTGCAGGTCTTCGATCCCGGCAACATACTGTATCAGTGCGGTCTGCGGTGCAGCGACAGCGCTGAGTTTGCGGGAAAGCCTTCCCTGGACAGCGGCAGCTTTGGCATCGCTGGTGTTGACAGCCTGGGACAGACCGGCAAACGAGTAGAGCGTATGTGCCTTCGACTCAAGCTTCTGGGTGATCGAGACGGCTTTTTTCAGTACGGCAGCCGGTTCGCCGGAAAGGTCTGCACCCAGTGCGGTGAAGTCTTCGATCAGCTGATCCAGTTCCGCTTCATCGGCAGCGAATTTCGGATCGTCATACCCTTTGTAGAGTTTTTCAAGTGACCATTCTTTATTCATTGTGTTTATGTCTCCTGTTTCCAATAACCAACATTATAACATTTGAATCGTTTTTCATTGTATCTATGCATCGGAAAAAACCGATGAGCCGGCAGGGGGAAGCACCGTCTTCCGTGACTGACGGAAAGATCACGGTCAGTAATAGGTATACGGATCTTTCGCACTGATAAACGTAACGGGAATGTTGTGAAGGAACCTTCTGAGCAGAAAGGGGAGGTATTTCATACCGGGCTCTTCCGTCCGCTCATGACCGAGCTGGATCATGCAGCGGTCCATGCCGAGCTGCGCGGCGTCATTGATGTATGCGACAGTTGTCCATTCCGTGATATCGCCGCAGATCAGGACATTGAGATCGTTCCTTTCCATGACTTCCATCGGCATGACCTCCCTTCCGAGGCCTAATGAGCCTCCGCCGACAAGGATGCCGGCACGCGTGATCCTGCATCCGGGGTCGCCGACGGTGCGGATCTGGTCCATATCAAATTTCTTCTTCAGCCATTCGGAAAGCTCCCTGAGGGTAGTCTCCGGTATCTCATAGACCCATGGCTGTTTTTCATCATCCGTCAGATACGGGCGCCAGCCGAGTTCCTGGATGATGCCACTGTAAACATGATCGACAGCGGTCCCGGAGTGCATATGGTCATGGAATCGCCATACCGCGATATGGTATTCATCCAGGAGTTTCTTCTTTGCCAGATATACACTGTCGTTCATGCACCAGTCGGTTTCGTC
>JAILQT010000062.1 GCA_024698805.1 Solobacterium sp. | reverse complement strand
AACGAGATGCTGAGCATGGTAGCGGCACTCTCCAGCAACTGGGAAGGTGCAGCGAGCACGGCATACAGGACGAAATTCGCAGCACTGAGCGATGACATGAACAGGATGTACAAGATGATCCAGGAACACAGTACAGACCTGACAGACATGGCGACAGCGTACGAGACGGCCGAGACAGCGAACGCCGAGACAGCGAACGCACTGAGCGGCGACGTGATCGTATAACCATAAGACCTCCATTCATATACACATAATTCAAAGGGAAGCGATTCCCTTTTTTCATTGGGCAAAGCATATGCCGCACTCACGGATCCGGCTCCATATCCGAATCGGAAAAAATACTGCATGAAGGCCGGATCATACCGCTTACATGGCGGGAAAACGCTTCCAGACAGTCTTTTTGCAAAAATGTAAGAGTTTTCAAAAATTACTAAAAATTTGAAAAAGATTCCATCAACCGTGAAAGATGCCGGATTTTTTTCTTGTATCCGCATTTCATAGTCGGTATACTTATTTTGTATTTCTGAAAGGGGGAAATATTTGATGAATTTCAAGAAGACTCTTGCAATCGGACTCGCTGCACTCTTACTGGCAGGATGCAGCGGAAGCGGCTCACCTGCATCTTCAGCAGCCTCTGCTGGAAGCGCAGGAAGCGAACAGGAACCGGCAGAACCCAATGCGGATCTCAGCGCTCAGTATTCGAACCTGAACTTCCGTCTGGCTCTGTCCTATGCGATCGACAGACAGCAGATCGCTGATCTCGTCCTCAAAGACGGTTCGATCGCTGCAGAAGGCTTTATCCCGAAGGATTTCGCTTACGGACCTGACGGAAAAGACTATCGTGAAACAGTCGGCAACCTGCTCAGCTACGATGTAGACAAGGCAAAAGAATGTCTCGACAAGGCAAAGGAAGAACTGGGAACAGACAGCTTCACAGTATCCCTGCTCTATGAAACAGACTCCGAAGCTCCGGGTAAGGTATGCGCAGCTATCCAGCAGATGTGGCAGGATAACCTGGGCATTACAGTAAACCTCGTTTCCAAGACAAAGAAGGAAAGACTTGACCTCATGAACAACCTGACATATGAGATCGGTCTGACTCGCTGGGGACCTGACTACGCTGACCCGCAGACATATCTGGATCTGTTCAAGTCTGACCAGTCCGGTTATAACAACTACTACTTCAACGATGACTATGATGCACTGCTCAACAAGGCAGAAAACGGTGAAGACGCTGCTGATCCCGAAAAGAGATGGCAGGACCTCATCGATGCTGAAAAGCTCATCATTGATGATATGGGCATCATCCCTGTATTCCAGAACGGTTCAGCTATGCTGATCAACCCGGATGTTACAGGTATCGAATTCCACAACGCAGGTGTTGACTCCTACCGTCAGATCACAGTCGCAAACGACACAAATACAGTTAACATTGCGATCAACGCTGACCTGAACACAATGGATCACAATGTAGCTACAGACGGCGGTTCCTTCGTAATGCAGAACCTCTGCATCGGCGGACTTGCTGCACTGGATGAGAACGCACAGCCGATCCCTGATCTGGCAGAGTCCTGGGAGATCAGCGAAGACGGTACAGTCTATACATTCCACATCAGAGATGCCAAGTGGTCCAACGGCACTCCGCTGACAGCGAACGACTTCGTATTCGGCTGGAGACGTCTGAACGATCCCGAACTGCAGTCTGAATATGCATTCATCCTTGAGACGATCGGTGTCAAGAATGCAAAGGCTACTCATGACGGCGAAATGGCTATGGAAGAACTCGGTGTTGAAGCAGTTGACGAAAAGACATTCGTTGTTACACTTGACCGTCCCTGCGGATTCGCACTTGGTCTGATGGCATTCCCTTCCTTCTTCCCGCTCAATGAAGAATTCTTCAACGAACACAAAGACTCCTATGCACAGAGCCTTGACGATCTGCTCTTCTGCGGACCGTATGTATTCTCCAACTGGGAAGAGAACCATGAATATACATTCACAAAGAACCCGGATTACTGGAACGCAGCAGAGTTCGAACAGTATGCTGATGAGATCATCTTCACATTCGTTTCTGAAGCACAGTCTGCAGCTCTCTCCTACCAGCAGGGCAACACAGATGTCGTAACTCTGACAGGTGACCTCGTAGATCAGTACAAGTCTGATCCGGGCTTCACACAGAGACTGCAGGGTTATGCTTGGAGACTGAATGTCAACCAGACAGTAAAGGAATAATTCTTTACAGAATCAGAAGGCATAAACGTAATAGGGCGGTTACATCCGCTCTATTATGTTTATATTGCTGACAAGAAAGGAAACAGTTTATGTCCAAATACATTCTGAAAAGAGTGCTGATCAGTATCCTGACCCTGGCTGCGATTATATTCGTGCTGTTTCTGATGCTGGACTTCATGCCGGGCTCACCGTTCAATGATGAAAAACTGACGGCGGCCCAGAAAGCACTGCTTTATACAAAATACGGACTGGATAAACCGTTCTTTATCCGGTTTCTGAAATATCTGTTTGCGATGATGAAGGGCGACTTGGGCAATTCCTATGTCCTGAACAAGAACAAGGCTGTTGCCGATATGCTCAGGGGACCTCTCGGTGTCTCCATCCGGATCGGTGCCCTGGGCATGCTGCTGGGCTCCGTCCTGGGACTGGCACTCGGCATTTCCGCTGCGCTCCGTCATAACTCATGGATCGATACGCTCTGTTCGGTCGTTTCCATCCTCGGCGTCTCGGTACCGGCCTATGTCTTCGCGCTGCTTCTTGCGTACTTCGTCGGCTTCAAGCTCGGGTGGATACCGATCCTGTATAACTCCAGGAACGTTGCCAAGAGCTTCATAGGTCCGATGATCGCATTGGCGATGAGCCCGATGGCGAACGTATCCAGGTTTACGCGTTCCGAGATGATCGATGTCCTCGGATCGGACTATATCCTGCTCGTCCAGGCAAAGGGCGTGCGCCAGAAGGACCTGATCCTCAGGCATGCACTGCGCAATACTCTGATCCCGATCATCACGATCATGGGCCCGATCCTCGTCAACCTGCTGACCGGTTCCATGGTCGTCGAAAAGGTATTCGGCGTTCCCGGCATCGGCACGATGATGGTCACGGCGATCCAGTCCAACGACTACAACGTTACGATCGCATGCGCGTTCGTCTATTCCGCCATGTATATCATCATGATGCTCATCATCGATATCCTGTATGGTGTCATCGATCCCCGTATCCGTGTCGCAAAGGAGGGCAGCTAACATGAGTGAATTATCCGGAAAGCATGTGCCTATCATTGAAAACGACTATGATGCGGAAGACTTTGTATTCGTACAGGAGAATGTCCGGTTAAAGGATAAGGTCTACAAACAGACATCGTTCCTGAAGGACGTATGGCTGAACTTCTCCAAAAACAAGGGTGCCGTTATCGGCCTGGTCATCATCACTGTCATCATCCTGATGGCGATCATCGGCCCGATGATCTCCGGTCATACATACTATACGCAGGACCTGGCAAACCAGGGACTTCCTCCCAGAATGCCCGGTCTGGAAAAGATCGGTATCATGAATGGCTATGAATACGGCAGGAATATCTATCTGGAAAAGGGACTGGACAATGTCTATTACTGGTTCGGTACAGATACACTGGGCAGAGACCTCTTCACCCGTGTATGGGAAGGAACCAGGATCTCCCTGTTCATCGCTTTCGTAGCAGTTATCATCGATGTCGTCATCGGTATGTCCTACGGCCTGATCTCCGGCTATTTCGGCGGCAAAGTCGATATGGTCATGCAGAGATTCGTCGAGATCCTGAACGGTATCCCCACGCTCGTCCTCGTAACGCTGCTGGGACTCGTTCTGCCTCCCGGCATGTCATCGATCATCTTCGCACTGATGATCACGGGCTGGATCGGCATGAGCCGTATCTCCCGTGCAGAAGTCCTGAAACTGAAGGAAGCGGAATTCATCCTCGCTTCCAGGACACTCGGCGCAAAGAGCTTCTCGATCATATTCAGGGATATCCTCCCGAATATCTTCGGACAGCTGATCACGATGGCGATGTTCTCCGTACCGAGCGCGATCTTTACGGAAGCCTATCTTTCATTCATGGGCCTCGGTATCCCGGCACCTGCCGCTTCGCTTGGTACACTGATCTCTGACGGATACAAGTCGCTGACTGTCCATCCGTACATGATCATGAGTGCGATCGCTGTCCTGGCTCTGCTGATGCTCAGCTTCAACCTGTTTGCGGACGGTCTGCGCGATGCGTTCGATCCGAACCAGAAACACTAAGGAGGAATGATATGTCATCGAAAAGAGATAAGAAAGACAGAGTATTATCCGTACGTGACCTGAACATTTCCTTCCAGACCACCAACGGCAAAGTCAATGCGATCCGCGGTGTGCGCATGGACCTCTTCAAAGGTGAAACGATCGCGATCGTCGGCGAGTCCGGTTCCGGAAAATCCGTCACGGTCAAGACGATCATGGGCATCCTCGCAAACAACGGTACGATCGAAAGCGGAAAGATCGACTATACATTCATCAACGAAAACGGTGAGCAGGAAACCGTCGATATGACGAAGCTCTCCCAGAAGGAGATCCGCTACCGTTTCAACGGCAAGCACATTGCAATGGTCTTCCAGGATCCGATGACATCCCTTGACCCGACCATGACGATCGGAAAGCAGATCACGGAAGGAATGCTCCTGCATGAGAATATCTCGAAAGAGGAAGCGAAGCAGAGAGCGATCCACCTGCTCGAGGAAGTAGGCATCGAAGATCCAGAGAAACGATTCAAACAGTATCCCCATCAGCTCTCCGGCGGCATGCGGCAGCGCGTCGTCATTGCGATCGCCCTCGCATGCAACCCCGATATCCTGATCTGTGATGAGCCTACGACCGCACTGGACGTTACGATCCAGGCAAAGATCCTTGAGGTCATCAAGAAACTGCAGAAGGAACATAATATCAGCGTCATCTACATCACGCACGACCTCGGCGTCGTTGCGAAGGTAGCTGACTACGTCGACGTCATGTATGCAGGCAGGATCATCGAAAAGGGAAATATCAACGAAGTATTCTATGATCCCCGTCATCCGTATACATGGGGCCTGCTGGCATCCATGCCGGATACGGATACCGATTCCAAGCGACTGTTCGCGATCCCGGGCACACCTCCCGATCTGATGGAGGATATCATCGGTGATGCATTCGCGCCGAGAAACCCGTATGCGCTCGCGATCGACTACAAGGCTGAGCCGCCCATGTTCAATGTCGGCGGACAGCACCGTGTCGCTTCGTGGCTGTGCGATCCGAGAGCCCCGAAAGTGGAGCTGCCGGAACAGCTCAGGGAAAGACTGGAAAAGATGCGCAGGGAATCCGAGATCGTGCTCGGCGGTCCCCTGCAGGAAGGAGCGTAAGCCATGACAGTAATCAATTACGACGCTGAACCGCTTCTTCATGTTGAAGGACTGAAGCAGCATTTCCGGATCACGCGTTCCTATACGACGAAAGCAGTCGACGGCATCAGCTTTGATATCTGGGAAGGCGAGACATACGGCCTTGTCGGTGAATCCGGTTCCGGAAAATCCACAACAGGACGTGCACTGATCCGTCTTTATGACCCGACGGCGGGAAAGATCATCTTTGACGGCCACGATATCGGCGGCAGGCTCTCAAAAGAAGATGAGAGCTTCCTCAGACAGAACATGCAGATGATCTTCCAGGATCCGATGGCATGCCTGAATCCCAGAAAGAAAGTCCGGGATATCATTGCGCAGGGTCTTGAGATCCACCATATGTATGAATCAAAGCAGGATCTTGATGAAAAGGTCTATGCGATCCTGGACAAGGTCGGCCTGTCCCGTGAACATGCGACGCGTTACCCGCAGCAGTTCTCAGGCGGTCAGAGACAGCGTATCGGTATTGCCCGTGCCCTGATCATGAACCCGAAGCTCGTCATTGCGGACGAAGCGATCTCCGCGCTGGACGTATCGATCCAGGCACAGGTCGTCAACCTGATGCGTGACCTGCAGGACGAACTGGGCATCACCTATCTGTTCATCGCGCATGATCTTTCCATGGTCAAATATATCTCCGACAGGATCGGCGTCATGCACCTGGGCTATATCGTGGAAACAGGAACGACAGATGAGATCTTTGAAAATCCGATCCATCCGTATACACGTTCCCTGCTCTCCGCGATCCCGCATCCGAACCCCATCGTTGAAAAGGCAAGGATCGCCATGACCTATGACAAGGCCAAGGAAGGCGTTGACTATTCACTCGGCACGCTGCACCGGCTGACGAAAACACATTCTGTCCTTGCAACGGAAGAAGAATTCGTCAAGTGGCAGGAAGACGCAAAACATTTTGAAGGTTAAAACAGGGAAGCACGCCATGTGCTTCTTTGTTTATAATGAAAGCGGAGGTTTTTTATGCTGGATATAATGAAATACCAGGGCATCCTGCTGCCTGCGGAGATCGAGACCGCGAAAATGAGCGGGGATCTGGATAAAGCACAGGAACTGATCAACAGATGGATGAAGGATGACAAAGTGCCTGAAGCGATGAAGAAAAGACTGCAGATCGAACAGGAGATCCTGGGCAGGATCCCGGATGAATATCCTTTTTCCGAGGAAGAAGCCCTGGAGATGATCCGGCAGGAGATCCCTGATTTTACAATGGAGGAACTTCGTGAATGGGAAGACTGCGGTGCTGCCGGCTGGATCGTCCGGAACGGTACGAAATACCTGCAGTCCAGATTCTACGCATCGATGAAAAAAGTCTATCCTGAGATCCGTGAAAGGGCCGGCGGGGAACCGTCGGATTCCTCACTTCTGGACCGGAATATCGCCGATATGAAGAAAAACGGACGCGCATCATGGCATGTACAGCTGAAGGCGTCCCTGAAGATCAGGGATGAGGCTTTCAAAAAAGGAAAAGTCAGAGTCCACCTGCCTGTGCCTGCCGCATGCGCGAATATGAAGAATATCCGTATCCTCGCAATGTCACATGACGGTGCGTATATCGCAGATGAAAGCAGTGTAAGCAGGACGGTATATTTTGAAAAAGACCTCACTGAGAACGAGACCTTCTGGGTGGAATTCTCCTATGATTCCTGTGTGGAATACAATGATCCGAGACCGGAAGATGTGACAGGCGTTACAGATGAATACACTTCGGAACAGGAACCGCAGATCGTCTTTACACCCCTGATCAAAGCGCTTTGCAGGGAACTGAGCGGTGATGAGACGAATCCCCTGGTCCTTGCCAGAAGGTTCTATGATTTCGTTACGAAGCATGTTGTCTATTCCTTCATGCCGGAGTATCTTACGCTCGGTGTCATTCCTGACTACTGCGCATCGCGTCTGAAGGGTGACTGCGGCGTGCAGGCACTGCTGTTCATCACACTGTGCAGATGCGCGGGCATCCCGGCAAAATGGCAGAGCGGCAGATTTGTTACACCCGATACTGTCGGCAATCACGACTGGGCCATGTTCAAAGTTGAGCCGTTCGGCTGGATGTTTGCCGACTGTTCCTTCGGCGGCAGCGCATACCGTGCCGGATGTTATGAAAGGCATGATTATTATTTCGGCAACCTGGATCCGTTCCGGCTGGCATCGTGCAATGAATTGCTGGCAGAATTCGATCCGCCGAAAAAACACTGGCGCATCGATCCGTTCGACAACCAGCGGGGAGAAGCGGAATTTGAGGACCGCGGTCTGACCAGGCAGGAACTGGAAATGGACTGCAAGGTCATCCGGATGGAAAAATATGAGTAAAAAAAGAGTTCGGATTCAGATGAATCCGAATTCTTTTTTTCTCTTTGCGGCTGCGGCGACCAGGTCATAGTCCTCAAGGATGATGCAGTCAAGCCCTTCGATGACAGACAGTGCCCGGTCCAGGAAAAAGTCCATCAGGAACAGGGTAGGGTCGTGGATATCCAGCCCGATGATGACCGGGCATTTCTGCCTTGCGAATTCCTCGAAGAATACCCTTGTCGGATATGCCCAGCGTTCGCCGTCTTCATATTGTTTCTTCGGATATTTGACACCGGATCCGCAGTTCAGTTCAACGGGGAGCCGGTAGCGGTTCGCGATCTCTGCGATCCTTTTTGCGGCTGTGCGTACGGTATCGTCGATCCGGGGATACGCCCACATGACGACATCCGGGTGGGCTATATAATCACATAACCCCCTCCTGCATCCTTCTTCGATCATATCGGTATACAGATCCAGGTCGCGGGGATCTTTTATGCCGTAGACACTGGTCTCTTCAAAGTACACGGAATGCTGGCCGAGAATACAGTATTCCATTTCCTTCCGGTATGTTTTCAGATCCTCCCACTGGGATTCGTAGAATTCCACCTCCATGCCCAGATGGATATCGATCCTGTCTTTGTATTTTTCCTTCAGTGCAAGAACAGATTCCTTATATTCCGGATATGTTTCAAAATCCATGCGCTGCCGGGGGAACGGCTTCCTGTAAGGCGCATGGTCGCTGAAACCGAGTGTTTTGAGACCGGCTTCGATCGCTGTTTCAACATATTCCTCATCTGTTCCGACCGCATGGCCGCATCTCGATGTATGTGTATGCCAGTTCGTCCTGATCATAATTGACCTCTATGAATCATTATCGTAAATTTCACATTCAAATTCAAATATCTGCATTGACGGGTGAACGTCTGCGGTACTATACTACATTTGAACAGTTGTTCAAATGAGGTGACCTTATGGCAGAGAAAGCTACTTACAGATACGAGATCACAGGCATCGACTGTGCGGACTGTGCAGCGAAGCTGGAAGAGAAGATCAGAAAGATCGAAAGGATCGGGAATGTCTCCCTGTCTTTCATGAACAATAAACTTGTCTATGACTGTGATCATGATGAAGGCAGCAGGATCGCAGAGGAAGTACAGGCACTCGTTAAAAAGGAAGAACCCGATGCAGTGCTGACATCCAAAGGCCATAAGCACCACCATCATGAAGAGCATCACGAAGAACATGACCACGATACATGCAGCTGTCATGAGCATCATGAACATGAAGGACATGATCATGAAACATGTGAATGTCATGAACATCACGATCATGAAGAGACAGCCACATACAGATATGAGATCACCGGCATCGACTGCGCTGACTGTGCAGCGAAGCTGGAAGAAAAGATCAGAAAGATCGAAGGGATCGGGAATGTCTCCCTGTCTTTCATGAACAATAAACTTGTCTATGACTGCGCACACGATGAAGGCGGCAGGATCGCAGAAGAAGTACAGGCACTCGTCAAAAAGGAAGAACCCGATGCAGTGCTGACATCCAAAGGGCATAAACATCATCACCATCATGATGAACATGACCACGATACATGCGGCTGTCATGAGCATCATGAACATGAAGGACATGATCATGAAACATGTGAATGTCATGAACATCACGATCATGAAGAGACAGCCACATACAGATACGAGATCACAGGCATCGAC
>JAILQT010000047.1 GCA_024698805.1 Solobacterium sp. | reverse complement strand
CAGAAACAATGACATCAGTATCGCATACAGTTTTTTATACATAATGATTCCCCCTGCTGACGGATCGATTATTCTTTTTATTCCGCTTTTGTATCATTTTATCGTTTTATTTCATATGCAACAACCAATAACACAAAGACTTATTCCAGCGCACAAACAGACAGGGACGCATCGCTGCATCCCTGCTTTGTATGTTCCTGTTACTTCGTCAGTTTCAGTTTCGAAGCAGCACTCCACATGGAGTAATGATTCACACTGCTTGCTGTCTTGTAGGACCTTACCCTGACGTAGTAGGTCTTGCCTTTCTTCAGGCTACCGATCACCTTTGATACAGTCGTATTACCCTTTACCGTGACTGTCTTTGTTGTCGAAGCTGTAAACTTACTGCTCGTTGAATACTGGATCTGGTATCCTGTCGCCTTTGTATTCTTCCCCCACTTCACTGTCAGCTTTCCTGCTGCGCTGTTTGTCAGGGATGTGATCTTCGGCTGTGACAGCCTGTATATCGTGATCTCTTTATATACCTTGCTGTCTCCGGCTGCCGCATATGCAACGATCTTATAGGTATACTTCGTGCCGTTCGATGTAGCTTTCGTGTCTCCCCAGCTCAGTATTGACGCATCCTTGATCGTCTTCGCCAGTGTGCCGTTGCGGTAGATCTTATATCCCGTCGCACCTGTTACTGCTTTCCATGCAAGCTTGATCCCGCCTGCCTTGTTCGCGGCTGCGATCTTGGTGGTAGCTGCAGGAAGGATCCTGAACTGTACTGTCTTTCTGCCGGTATAGTTGCCCTTCAGTTTGACTGTGACATTGTATGTGCCTACTTTTGTCCTCCCGGATGCGTAAGTAACAGTATAATCTGTATCCTTGACCAGTTTTGTACTGCCTTCTTTTACAGTGACACCGGGCGTCCTTGCCTTGCCGTTATAGGTATACTCACTCGTTGTCAGTGTGACAGTTGGCGTGATCGCTTTCGGTGTGATCGTAAAGCTTACCTTCTTTGACCCGCTGTAGTTTCCCTGCAGGGTGACCTTGACATTATATGTTCCGGCGTTCGTTCTTCCTGCACCGTATGTGACGGTATAGTCAGTACCCTTCACAAGTGCTGTTTCACCGTCTTTGACGGTCACGCCCGGTTTTCTTGCCTTGCCGTTATAGGTATAACTTAATGTTGACAATGTTACTTCAGGTGTGATCACCTTTGGCGTGATCGCGAATTCATTCGTGACTGCACCTGTGTAATTGCCTTTCCCGGTGACCGTTACAGTTGCTGTACCGACATTTGTATTGTTTTCATAGACCAGTTCATAATCGGTTCCTTCAGCGAGTGTTTCACCTTCAAATGTTACAACAGGTGTCTGTGTGATCTCTGATCCTGTCCATTCTTTATCTTCGATACCGGTGATGACAGCGGTCTCGATCGTTCTGGATATACCGTCTGTGTAGATCCTGAATGTCGAGAAGCCTGTCGTTGTGAAGCTTACTGTCTGTGTTTCCGCGTTGTATATGCCTTCCAGTGTCTCAACTGTACCATCATCTTTGATATGGTCAATCAACACTTCCGGATTGGTTATATCGGAAGGAAGCGCAAACGGGACTGTAACCAAAGCTGAGCTGCCGTTGAAATTCTTTACTTCCCCATTCTCTGTATTGACTGTGAATCTGTAATAAGACTCCCATGTACCTTCATCGTTCTGTGCGAGCTGCTGCGTATTCTCTGCAGAGATTTCCACTTCACCTTCCGCATCCGTCAGTGTTGTCATGAGCTCTCTCGGGAATGTAAGAATACCTGCATTGCCTTTCACTTCAAATTCGGTTACCGTCGTCTGATCGAACAGGCTCTTCAGATTCACATTATTCATTACGACTGAATATTCTGAATCGGAAGTCTGCCCATCGATCTCAACTGTGAATTTCGGCCGGATACGCTGATAGGGATTCAGTTTGTATATATCCAGTTCATTTTCACGTTCTTCCGTGATCTTTGCAGTAAATTCGTTTTCATCCAGATAGTATTTTCCGGTTACCGAATCTTCCGTAACTGTTACTTTTTCTCCGAACTTATGATCAATGACATGGACATCCAGGACATATTCCTGTTCTTTTTTGCCATAACTGTTGTAAACTCCGATCTTGACTTTGGTATTTCCGGGGCCCTGTGCAGTAAAGGACACTTCGCCCGCTTCCACTTTCAGCTTGGTGCCGTTCAGTGTATCAACGATTGCCTCGCCTCCTGAACCGGTCGTTATACTCAGATAATCATTATAGATAGAGTCTGCTGCGCCTCTGCCGTCGTCAACCGAGATCTCAAGCGTGTGATTTGTTTCACCTTTCTGCAGTTTCAGGATCGTTTTGGCCGTTGAGATCATCGTCGTATCGATCCCGAGACCTGCTCCGATCAGTTCGATCACCGTATCACCTAAGGAGCCGCCGATATCGATCCCGTTGTCTTTCAGGAATTTGCCAACGAGTTCATCGATGATCTTATCGACGAGATAATCCCTTTCAGCCCTCTCAACCACAATGTCGTACGGGATCTCGGTCGTGCTGCCTTCAAGAGTCACCACGGATATATCAGTAAGATAATACGCTACATCCAGGAATGCGCCTACTTTCGGGATCAGCTTCATCAGTTCCAGTACGGAATTGAACCATATTGTTGTAGAAAGGGAAAGTTCGATATATCCGCCCGGTGCCAGTTCAGCCACTGTATGCGACCAGTCATCACCGTATTCACAGTTTTCGATCGGGATCCATGCCTCCGCATCACCATATCCGAGCACCTTATACTGTTCGCTGCCGGTGATGCCGAACGAGAGGTTGTAAAGGGATTTATCCGATACATTCTCAAGTCTGAACTTAACGTTGTAATCTTTGCCCCTTTCCGCGACATCCGGGCAGGTGATCGTCATATGCAGGGCGGAGCCTGCATATACTTTCACAGGCTCGCTCGTCGTGAACTCTTCCTCGATAAAATCACCGTAAGGCATGGAAACGCCGTGTACTTTCGCACTGAGGTAATACTCACCTTCCTCATCCCCGCGTATATACCATATCGCTCTCGTATTCTCGTTATAGCCCAGTGTGCCGAGCTGCTGGTATAAAGACTGTACGCCGTCTGTCATATCCGCCAGTGAAAGACCCTGGGGGAGCTGAAGCTCGGCACTTAACTGTTCGATCGTATCTGTCTGCGAATCATTATTAACAAACAGTTCGACCTTGTACATCTCCTTCAGCCAGTGTGCTTCACCGTATATGATCAGGATGAATTTCTCCGTGATCGGATAGATCTGTAAGGTCGGCAGTTCGATGAATTCACCTTCACCGGTCCAGCCTTCGCCTGAGAATGTAAAGCCTGATCTTCCGACGACCTCGTTGTTCTCATTTTTCAACACTTCGATCGGCAGTTCATATTCCTTGAGTCCTGCTATGAATGTAAGAGTTGTCTCAAATTTGTACACATGCTCGTTGCCCGGTGCATTGACATCGATGCCTGCATCAACGATCTCGTCATAGGTCAGTTCTGTCGTTGTGATTGAACCGCTGAGGATACTGCCGGTCGAAAGACCGATCAGATGCTCCTGGTTCCCTCCGGCAGCGCTGATCTTGACTGTACGGGAAATAAAACCATCAGCGAAAGCACCGATCATGTATTCCCCGTTGGGAACGATATATTCCAGAGTTCCTTCAGGTGCTGTCAGTACATCCCTAAAGTCATTCCTTTCAATGATTATCTGGGCATTCTCAACAGGTTCCCTGTTCACTGCGTTGCATACAGTCAGGGAAAGACGTGTATACGCACTGTTTTCACCGATCTCGATCACATTCACTGTCTGTGAAGCAGAACTGCTGAGACCGTTCACATCGGTAACTGTCAGCGTAACTGTGAATGTTCCTTCATTTTCAAATATGTGCGATATATTCTCCTCATCGTAAGATGCACCGTCTGAGAAGTCCCAGTGATAGGAAGCAATCGAATCATTGTCTGAAGACAGACCGCCGCTGAAGTAATACGTACTGCCGGCAACTGCATAATTCAGGCGGGCGGGAGACATCACAGCGACCGGTCTCTCAGTATCTGTTGAAACAGCTTCTGCTGTGACAACATCACTGATGTTCGATCTGCCGTACCTGTCATAGACCTTCAGTTTGTAGTAACAGGTCTGCGAAGTACCGGCAAAATATACCTGATCTGTATAGTTTTCCGAATTGGGATCAAACGCTTCAACTGATGAGTATTCGATCCCGTCAAAACTCCTGTAGAGGATATAACTTGAAACAAGAGAAGAATCGCCTTCATAGGTCCAGGACAGGTAAACGGATTTATGGCCTGCTGTTTCAGCCGTAAGTGCAGGCGGAACTGGTTTTTCCATGATCTGCGGTTTATCACCGTTGAAATAGAACACTGCATTTCCCAGGGATTCATTGGCTTCACCGATCGTGATCCGGTTCCACTCATCTTCACTTCCCGGATAGATCACAGAATTCAGTGCAGTACAATTATTGAAAGCATAATCCCCTATTGACGTTACAGCTGCAGGGATCGTTACGATCTCAAGTGCTGTACAATCCTGCAGCAGACTGTTTGCGACCTCTTCCATCCCTTCGGCCAGTGTTACTTCGGTCAGGCCTGTGCAGCCGTAGAACGGTCCGCGCCAGTCGTAATCATAATCTGCTCCGTTCACTTCCTTTAAAGAAGCAGGGATCGTTATGCTTGTCAGTGATATGCAGTCTGCGAAAGCAGCACCGTTCAGCTCCTCCAGGTTCTCCGAAAGAGTTACCTGGCGCAGGTTACTGCATTTCTTAAATGCGTATGCATCGATCGTTGTCACACTGTCCGGTATCACGATCTCTGTTAATCCTGTACAGTCTGCAAATGCATATCTGCCGATATATGTCAGGCTTTCAGGAAGTTCCACGTTCGTTAATCCTGTACAGTCCCCGAATGTCCCTTCACCGATCGATGTCAGACCTTCCGGCCAGTTGATCGTTGTAAGACCTGTACAGTCCTTCAGCAGATTGTCCGCTACCTCTTCCATCCCATCGGCCAGTGTCACTTCGGTCAGACCTGTGCAGCCGTAGAACGGTCCGCGCCAGCCGTAATCATAATCTGCTCCGTTTACTTCCTTTACAGAAGCAGGGATCGTTATGCCTGTCAGTGATGTGCATTCTGCGAAAGCAGCACCGTTCAGCTCTTCCAGGTTCTCCGAAAGAGTCACCTGGCGCAGGTTACTGCATCTCACAAATGCGTATGCATCGATCTTCGTCACACTGTCCGGTATCACGATCTCTGTTAATCCTGTACAGTCCCCGAATGTCCCTTCACCGATCGTTGTAAGACCTTCCGGCCAGTTGATCGTTGTAAGGCTTTCGCAGTCCTGCAGCAGACTGTTTGCGACCTCTTCCATCCCTTCGGCAAGTGTCACTTCGGTCAGGCCCGTGCAGCCGTAGAACGGGCCGCGCCAGCCGTAATCATAATCTGCTCCGTTCACTTCCTTTACAGAAGCAGGGACCGTTATGCTTGTCAGTGATGTGCATTCTGCGAAAGCAGCACCGTTCAGCTCCTCCAGGTTCTCCGAAAGAGTTACCTGGCGCAGGTTACTGCATCTCACAAATGCGTATGCATCGATCGTTGTCACACTGTCCGGTATCACGATCTCTGTTAATCCTGTACAGTCCAAAAATGCGCGCTGGCCAATCGCTGTTACTGCAGAACCGTTGATCTCAGACGGAATGACCACTTCTGCTGAACTGCCTGTATACTTTGTGATCGTCACCGCAGAGTTACTGACCGTGTATTCAAAATCACCGGATACATCGTCAGCTGCATCGGCTTCTGTTGTCTCTTCAGCTGTTTCTTCGATGACATCTTCTTCCGGTTCTGAAGGAGTCACTTCAGGTGATTCCTCCGGTATCTCTTCCTGTTCAGGGACTTCTTCTGTGATCTCTTCTGTCTCTGCAGGCTCAGTTTCCTCAATACCAGATTCTTCTGTTTCGGATATGATATCTTCCGGTTCCTCTTCGATCACTTCAGGCTCCGGTTCTGCCTCAGGCTCTTCTGCAGGAATTACTTCTTCGACAGGTTCCTCTTCAGGTTCCTCGACAGGTTCTTCTTCCGCATTGATCTCTTCCGGTAC
Organism: Solobacterium sp.; assembly: GCA_024698805.1. Taxonomy (GTDB): domain Bacteria; phylum Bacillota_I; class Bacilli_A; order Erysipelotrichales; family Erysipelotrichaceae; genus Bulleidia. Next base: position 21,311 of record JAILQT010000047.1, on the reverse strand, counting down.
CGTCTCCTCTTCCGTTTCTGTGATCTCTTCTTCTGTTTCTTCTGTCACTTCTTCCGCATAGATATTCTGCGGCAGGACAGTGCATGTCAGAAACAATGACATCAGTATCGCATACAGTTTTTTATACATAGCCATTATGTCCTTTCCGTTCTATGATCCGATTATTTATATATTCATCTGTAATACTTATTTTATCGGATTCATTCCTGCCGGACAATGAAACATGCACCAATAACAGTCTGTATCCGACCTCCTGTATTTCATCTATTGCGCAATAAAAATACCCTCAGGAGTTACCGTCCTCCCGGGGTATTCGTTTCTTATGCGGATACCGGCAGCCTGCCGTCTTCGATCTCAGGCTCCATATCCATGATGATGCCGTTCACCTTGTATTTCTTCAGAACGAACATCGTGACAGTTGCGGATACGCCGTCGATCGGCGCAAGCTTCGTTCCGACGAAGTCTGCGACTTCACGCATCGTCTTGGTGTTCAGGCTGACGATGAACTCGGATGTGCCGCTCATCAGGTACAGGGCGCTGACTTCGGGGAATCTTGCGATACGTTCCGCGATCTTGTCATATCCCTTGCCTCTTTCCGGCTTGGCACTGACGCCGATCATTGCGTCCACATGGTCTTCATTCGTCTTATCCCAGTTGATTACGGTGTGATAGCCGCAGATGATCTTTCTTTTTTCCAGGTCTGTCTTTACTGCGACCACATTCTCCTCGGATTCTCCCAGGATATCCGCCAGTTCCGTGATCGTTGCGCGCGGATCATCCGCCAGCAGTTTCAGCAGTGTCATTTCATTCATTTCTGTTTACCTCTTGTATTCTTCAACAAATTCCCCGATCCTCTTCATCGCTTCACGCAGATGATCCAGGCTGTATGCATAACTGATCCTCGCGAAGCCTTCACCGCTTTTGCCGAAAGCAGTGCCGGGAATGATCGCGACTTCCTTTTCCGCAAGCAGCTTCTCGCAGAACTCATCGCTGCCCATGCCGCAGCAGGTTATATTCGGGAATACATAGAACGCGCCTTTCGGCTCAAATGTTGTCAGGCCCATCTCGTTCAGCTTCCTTACACAGTATTTCCTTCGCAGGTCATACTGCTGGCGCATCATCTCCACATCCGGGTCGCATTCCTTCAATGCGGTCATCGCCGCAAACTGTGAAGTCGTCGGTGCTGACATGATGCAGTTCTGATGGATCTTGACCATGATCCTGATCAGTTCTTTCGGCCCTGCCGCATAGCCAAGCCTCCAGCCTGTCATGGAGAAGGTCTTGGAGAAACCGTTGACGACGATCGTCTTGTCGCGCATGCCTTCAAAGGTTGCCAGGGATTCATGTTTATGGTCACCGTATACCAGTTCGGAATAGATCTCATCCGTCATGACGATGATGTCTTTATCCTTCAGAAGACCGGCGATCTCCTGCAGGTCTTCATGACGGAGCACAGCGCCTGTTGGGTTGTTCGGGAACGGGAGAACGATCAGCTTCGTCCTCTCCGTGATCGCTTCTTCCAGCTGCTTTGCGGTCACCCTGAATTCATTCTCTTCCAGACAGGGTACGATAACGGATTTCCCGCCTGTTAATGACGCAATGGGCTCATATGCAACGAAACTGGGCTGGGGGATGATAACTTCATCGCCTTCTTCGATCAGTGCCCGGATCGTCAGGTCGATCGCTTCGCTGCCGCCGACCGTAACGATGACTTCCTCAGGCTCGTAATATAACGCATACTTTCGTCTCAGATAATCCGCGATCGATGCGCGCAGTTCCTTCAGACCGGCATTGGCTGTATACTTCGTCCTGCCGATCTCCAGGGAATGGATCGCCGCATCACGAATATCCCACGGTGTCTGGAAATCCGGTTCACCGACGCCGAGACTGATGCATTCCGGCATATCCTGCACAAGGTCGAAGAACTTCCTGATGCCGGAAGGCCGCATCTCGACCGCAGCTTTTGAAAGCAGTTTTTCATAATTCATAATCAACCTCTGTAATATCCCATATTATACAGGCTATAATAATGGCATGGATAACAAAAATGCAAAATTAACAGCACTGTCCCTGATCGCACTGTATCTGGTGCTGCGTATCCTTGCATTCTTCGTGCCTTTCCTGTTCAGGCACCTGCATGCATTGTTTAAGCTGCTCCCTCTCGCGGCTGCGATACTGTATATACTTTCCCTGCGTGCAAGCCTGGATAAAGCGGATCATCCCGACAGTCACGGCCAGTAAAATAACACGACTTAAGGCGGTACAGCCTGTAAAACTGTGCCGCCTTTTTCTGTGTCTCCCGTATCAATGGACGGGCAGAGAAAAAGCCCGGGTATACCGGGCTGAGTTCAGCGTATTCAGCGGTCGAAATGCGCAGATACGTCTTTCAGGAAATCGATGATCGTCAGATGCTGGGGGCACACGCCTTCGCACTGGCCGCAGGCGATGCAGTCTGCAGCCTTGCCCCTGGTCTCGGTCAGCTTCTCATAGTTCGTGAAGTTGATCGTCCAGCCTTTTTCCTGCAGGTTCTCCCTCATATCCTCGTTATACAGTGAGAAGTATTCGGGGATCGCGATATTCATGGGGCATCCCTCTGTGCAGTAATGACATGCCGTGCACGGTACCGTGATCCGGCTGTTGATAATGTCTGCGACCCTGAAACATACAGCCTTCTCTTCTTCTGTGAGAGGCCTGAAATCTGTCATATAGCTGAGGTTGTCCTGCATCTGTCCGAGATTGCTCATACCGGAGAGGACCATCATCACATTCGGCAGAGAAGCCGCAAAGCGGATCGCCCAGCTCGGTACGGACATGGAAGGATCCAGTTCCCTGAACAGCTCTGCCGCCTCCGCAGGGACATCTGCCAGCGTACCGCCCTTGACCGGCTCCATGACGATGACCGGCTTTTTGTGCTTCACGCATACTTCGTAACATTCACGGCTGCGGATCCATTCGCTCTCCCAGTCGAGATAGTTGATCTGCAGCTGGACGAATTCCATCCCGGGATGTTTTGTGAGGATATCGTCCAGAAGCTCCGGCGTGTCATGGTAGGAGAAACCTGCATGTTTTACCAGGCCTTCCGCCTTCTTGTCAAGCAGCCATGTGAAGCAGTCGAACTTCTCATAAGTCTCCAGCATGCTTTCCTCAATGCCATGGAGGAGGTAGTAGTCAAAATAACCTGCGCCGGTCTTTTCCAGCTGGGCATTGAATACCTTGTCGCGGTCCTCAAAGGAACTGACGAAGCCTGCGTGCAGTTTTGTCGCAAGGGTAAAGGATTCCCTCGGATGACGGGATGTCAGCACTTCCTTAACAGCCTTTTCACTGGCAAAGCCGTTGTACATCCAGGCAGTATCGAAATACGTAAAGCCTTTCTCCAGGAACAGGTCGACCATCTGCTTCAGCTGTTCCAGATCGATATCTGCTGCACTGGAAGAATTACGCGGCAGCCTCATCAGGCCGAAACCAAACTTCTTAGCGGGAATGAAATCCATAATTGCCTCCTTCTTTTTTACCTTTCAAACTGATCCATATATGCACGGATCTCTTTCATCCGCTCACTCTGCCTTACGCGGAACGGGCAGCGGCTGTCGCAGTGTCCGCAGCCGACGCAGTCGGAAGCGTTCTTTTCCAGCGAGCGGTAATGCTCTGCAGCCATCGCGTCGCCTTCTTTTGCGAGATCGTAGTATTTATTCACAAGGCCGATGTCGATGCCGGCCGGGCACGGCTTGCAGTGATTGCAGTAAACGCATCTGCCGGAAGCCTTTACCGGCGCAAATGCGGCGATCACGGAATAATCCAGCGCTTCTTCCGGCTGCTCATAATATGCCAGCAGTGTCTCGACTTCCTTTACGCTCTGTGCGCCGGGAAGGACGGTAAGCACGCCCGGTTTATCCAGCGCATAGCGGATGCACTGGTACGGCGTCAGTGCTTCGGAGAATACCGACTGCTTCGCATCGAGCAGCTGGCCGCCGGAGAACGGCTTCATGACAGTGATGCCGATGCCTTCCTTTTCACATCTGCGGTAGATCTGTGCACGCTCGTCCACGCTGCCGTTCGCATATTCGCCGTGTCCGTAATCATATGCCGGATTCACGGAGAACATCAGGATATCGATGTCCGCTTCATCCAGGATCTTCTGGATAACGGAGGGAGTATGCGAGGAGAGACCGATATGCCTGACGACCCCTTCCCTCTTCAGCTGCAGGATATAGTCATAGATGCCGTTGTCTTTGTATGTCTGCCAGTCGGAAAGTTCATCCTGGCAATGGATGAAACCGTAATCGATATAATCGGTGCGCAGTTCTTTCAGCTGCTTCTCTACAGATCTTTTTATTGTATCCAGGTCCAGGGACCAGCCGTACGTACCCTGCGTATAATCCGCGCCGAAGTGGATCTGGAAGAATACATTCTCACGGATATCATGGAACGCCTCCCCATAGATCGGGAAAGTGCTTCCGTCCCCGGCCGCGAGGTCGAAGTAGTTGATGCCGCCTTCATATGCCCTGCGGAGTGCCTTCACCGCTTCTTCCATGCCGGCTTCGTACATATATGACGATCCGATTCCGATCTCACTGATCCTGTCGCCGGTCTTTCTGCATACCCTGTATCTCATCTGTTTCTGCCTCCATGCATGAACCTGACTCTATTATACCTGCTGGCTTCCCCTGTATCTAATGCCCATATGGAATACTGTGTTATTCCTTTCCTGCATAGTAAAAGCATCCTGCCGGATGCTTTCAGTCTTCGGATTTCAGTTCGAATATCATGTCCCTGAGCTGCGCTGCCCGTTCGAAATCGAGAGCCGCCGCGGCTTCTTTCATCTCTTTCTCCAGGTCGCTGATGAGTGCTGCGGAATCCTTCTTTCCAAGTTTTTTCTTCTTCATGTATTTCGCAGCCATCTCTTTTGTCTCCTTGCCGCGGATCACGTCACTGACATTCTTGATGATCGTCTTCGGCGTGATGTTGTGCGCAAGGTTATACGCTTCCTGGATCGACCTGCGTCTTTCCGTCTCTTTGATCGCATAGCTCATCGAGTCCGTCACCGTATCCGCATACATATATACTTCACCGTTGGCGTTTCTCGCGGCACGGCCGATCGTCTGCACGAGCGACCTGTGCGAACGCAGGAATCCTTCCTTGTCCGCATCAAGTATGCATACAAGCGATACTTCCGGGATATCGAGGCCTTCCCTCAGCAGGTTGATGCCGACGATCGCGTCAGTCTTTCCGGCACGGAGGTCATGGATGATCTCCGTCCTTTCCAGCGTCTTCGTCTCATGATGCAGGTAGGCGATCCGGAAGCCCCTGTCCTTGAGGTAATCGGTCAGGTCTTCCGCCATACGGACCGTCAGCGTCGTGATCAGGACCTTTTCCTTCCTGCGTATGCGCTGGTTCAGCGCATCGCAGATATCGTCGACCTGGCCTTTTGTCGGCTTGACGGTGATCTTCGGGTCCAGCAGTCCCGTCGGACGGATGATCTGTTCCGTGACATGGTTGTGCACATGTTCAAGCTCATAGTCGCCAGGCGTGGCGGAGCAGTAGATGACCTGGTTGATCATGCCTTCGAATTCATCGAAGCGCATCGGCCGGTTGTCAAGCGCGGAAGGAAGACGGAAACCGTATTCCACAAGGATCTCTTTCCTTTTCCTGTCGCCGTTGTACATGCCCCTGACCTGGGGAAGCGATACATGCGATTCATCCACGATCAGCAGGAAATCTTCCGGGAAGTAATCGAACAGGTTCCACGGTCTCTGGCCCGGCTGCCTGCCGTCGATATGCAGGGAATAGTTTTCGATGCCGGAGCAGTAGCCGTTCTCACGGAGTGATTCAAGATCGAACCTGGTCCTCTGTTCAAGGCGTTCGTATTCAAGCGGCTTGTTGTTGTCCTTGAAATACTTCAGCCTGTCTTCGAGTTCCTCTTCGATGGCATCGCATGCCCGCAGCATCGTCTCCTTGGAACGCGCATAGCCGCTTGCCGGGAAAATGTTGTAGAACTGGTAGGCGTCGAGCGTGTGTCCTGTGACAGGATCGACTTCCGTGATCCTGTCGATCTCATCGCCGAACATCTCGATCCGGATATTGAATTTGTCCGTATAGGAAGGCGTCAGGTCGATGACGTCCCCCCTGACACGGATCGTACCCCTGGCCTGGTCCATGTCGTTGCGCGAATACTGCAGTTCGATCAGCTTGCGCAGCAGGGTGTTCCTTTCATAGCTCTCGCCGACGCGGATCGTGATGAACATATTCTTGTATTCGACCGGGTCGGAAGCGGCGTAGATACATGCGACGGATGCGACGACGATCGTATCCCTCCGTTCGATCAGGGAATTCAGCGAGGATTCCCTGAACATATCCAGTTCTTCGTTGATCGCTGCCGTCTTCTCAATATACATATCGCTCTTGGGCACATATGCCTCCGGCTGGTAATAATCGAAATTGGAAACGAAGAATTCCACGCGGTTATGGGGAAAAAGCTCCTTGAATTCCGAGTACAGCTGGGATGCCAGTGTCTTGTTATGTGAAAAGACTAATGTGGGGCGGTTTACCCGCGCGATCACATTAGCCATCGTGAATGTTTTCCCGGTACCGGTAGCACCCTCCAGCACCTGTTCTTTTTTCCCTTCAAGAAGGCCCTGTACGAGCTCATCGATCGCCTGGGGCTGGTCGCCCGTAGGCCTGAAGGGTGATACTAGTTCAAACTTATCAGCCATTGAGGATCTCCTTCGCCTTCTGCAGCTGCAGATCCTTCGCTTCATTCTCCGCATGTTCAAGCGTGACAGAGGAAACGACAGCCTTATACAGTACGTCTGTCAGGACGCCTGTCTGTTCCATGTCATGGTCCGCCTGCCATGCCTGCAGCGCTGCCTTTGTCTGTTCGCTGAAATAGCCGTCTGTACGGTCCGGTCCATAGCCGAGATAATCCAGGCAGAGCTGAGCGTCCCGTACTGCGCCGGCGACGGAATCCGCTTCATAGACTTCATCTTCTTCCATGCCGGTGAATACAGCTGTCAGGACTTCGTGCTGGAGGACTTCCACATCCGGTTCGATCCCGACGCCGTTGACCCATACGTCATGCGGGGATACCCACTTCGACGTCGTATATTTCAGTGCAGAGCCGTCTTCGAACATACGCGTGATCTGCACGGAGCCCTTTCCGTAGGACTTTACGCCGACTGTCGTGACATCGTCACGCTGCTCGGTGAGGGCTAAGGTAAGCACTTCGGAAGCACTGGCTGTGCCTTCGTTGATCAGGATGACGACCTGGTCGATATTCGTATACTGGCCGCCTGCCGTTTTCAGTTCGGATACGCTGTCGTCCCTGTATACCTGCTTCATGACGACCGTATTTTTCGGCAGCAGCAGGCTGGCGATGCGGTTGAGCGAATCGAGATAACCGCCGCCGTTGTCGCGCAGGTCGATGATCAGCTTCGTGCATCCGGCATCCCTGAAATCGTCAAAGTAGTTCTTGACTTCTTCCGCGGTATCGTTGCCGAACTGGTAGAGCTGCAGATAGGCGATATTGTCATCCATGACCTTGCCGAATACCGTTGCGCTGACCGGTCCCCTGGTGATATCGATCTTTACCGTTTCACCCTGTCTGGTGAATTCGATCGATACGACAGTCCCTTCTTCCCCGGTCACGAGGTCCTTGATCGCCGTCGCGTCAAGGCCGCTGCAGTCGGTGCCGTCGACCTTCGCGATGATATCGCCCGGCTGGACGCCTGCCTTTTCCGCAGGCGTGTTCTTGAATACCTTCTGGACGATATTGATGCCGTTGCTGGAGACGAATTCCACGCCGATGCCGACGAAATTGCGGTTGATCGACTGGGTGAACGATTCCACCTCTTCGGCAGACATATAGGATGTATGCGGATCCTCTTCGTTTTCGGTCATGCCGTAGGAAGCCTTGTCCACAAGACGTGTCCGGATATCTTCGATGTCTTTGCCGAAGAACCATTCATCCGCCATGATCTCCCGGATCTCTTCGATCTTTTTATCGGGATCCAGCGTATGGATGATCGGCAGGTTCTGTCCTTTGTTTCCTGTGACAGGCAGGACGGAACCGAGGAGCCAGCCGGTGATGAGCGCGATGACGCCGACAAACACCATGCAGAGCTTCAGCCGCCTGTTCTTATCCTTTTCAGATTTCAGAGCCATCTCGTCCGGCCACATATGCCTTTTCAGGGTGATCCTGGTCGTGACGTCTGTCTGATTGTTTTCTTCCATGATCGTATACCTTTATCAGTCAAATACCGTTTCCGGCCGGATACGGCACGGCGCGCCGACGCCGCTTTCGCATCTGCGGTTCAGTGCCGCATATGCCCAGCCGCAGCCGAATGCCAGATCACCGTTCCATGTCTGGGCGAAATTGGAGAAATTGTCAGCGCTTCCGAGATAGAAGATCTCGATATGGCAGTGCGGCCCGCTGCTGTTCCCGCTGGAACCGACCTGTCCGATCTGGTCGCCCGCGAAGACGCGCGTGCCTGTTGCGATCGGCGAATTGATCATCATATGCAGGTATTTGACTGCATACAGGCCGTCGTTGATCGGCGTGAGCAGATATACCTGGTTGCCGCCGCCGCTGGAGCCGCCGTACTGGTAGCCGCAGCCGCTTCCGAGATACCCGTATGTCGGACACCCGTTGGCGCTGTTGATGATGATGCCGTTGCCGACAGCGTAGATCGGTGAACCTGCAGGCGCAGCGAAATCATAGCCGAGGTGCACGCCGCCGCCGGGATAATACCATGTGCCGGCGCTTCTGCGGGAACCGGGGACAGGATATGTCCAGCCTGCAGAGGCTGTCGCGACGACTTCATCGAGCACGCCGGCTTCGGCGATCTCGCGCATCTGCTGGTTCTTCGCTTCGATATCCGCCGCGATCTTATTGCCCTGCGCTTCCAGTTCGGCACGCATGTTTTCCGCTACCTGTTCCGCGAGCTGGATCTCATACTGCAGTGCGAGGAGGTTTCCTTTTTCCTTCTTCATCTCTTCCTGCTGCTTATCCAGTTCGCCCTTGGCTGTTTCCATCTCGGCCTTGACCGCTTCCATCGCGGTCTTTACGCTTTCCATCTGTTTCTTGACTTCTTCCATGGCGGACTTGATCCCCTCAAGTTCCTGCTTCTGGAGATTCAGCTTATCGATCAGCGTCAGCATGCTGTCCATGACTTTCTGATCGTATTTGGAGATGGCTGTGAGGCCGTTCATGATCCTGACGAGCGAATCCAGTGTCTCCGCCCCCATCAGGATATCGATATAAGGGTTGATCCGCATCGTTCTCTGTTCGATCACCATGCGGCTCTTTACTTTTGATTTTTCCGCTTCGACTTCCGCTTCGGTATCGGCGATCTCTGTTTCCTTGATGCCGATCTCTTCCTCTTTCTTCTTGATCTCTGCCTGTTTCGCATCGATCTCTGCCTGCTTTGCGTCGATCTCTGCCTGCTTGGCATCGATCTCAGCCTGTTTCGCGTCGATCTCAAGCTGCTTTGCGTCGATCTCCGCCTGTTTGGCATCGATCTGCGTCTGGTAGCCCGCGATCTCCGCAGCGTAAGCCGCAATATCCTCTTCGTACTGCTTGCGCTTCGCCTCGACTGCCGCGAACTGCTTGCCGAGGTCCGTATTCTGTTTTGACAGATACTGCGCATACGCAGTACAGGCAGCCTTGTCCTCCGGCGACATCTCGCTCTTGCCGAGACATCTGTCCGTCCAGTATTCCTCATCGGAGTAATCCGGCTCCGCATAGGCAAAGATACCGGGCAGGCACATCGCTGCCAGTGAGACCGCAAGCAATGCCCTGATCAGCCGTTTCATCTTCTCCACCTCAGATAGCGGTTGATCGAGATCCAGCTTCCCACGAGGCCGACAAGGATGCCGACAGCGATCATGATGCCGGCGACGTAATAGACGAACGGGAACGGCTTCACAAGGTGGAAGATCGATGAGATGATCACGCCGCCCGTCCTCTCAAACGCAAGCTCATACAGCCAGATCGTCAGCCCGACCGGCACGATCGACCCGATGATGCCGATGATCACGCCTTCCCACAGGAAAGGTGAACGGATAAAGCTGTTGGCAGCCCCGACGTTGCGCATGATCGTGATCTCATCCTGACGCGCATGGATCGTAAGCTTGATCGTGTTCTGGATCAGGAATATGGCAAGGATGCTGAGGCCTGCCACAAGGATCGCGCCGCCGCGTCTGACGGAAGTCATCGCAGCCACGAGCTTTACGGTGCTCTGTCCGCCGTAGTCGACATTCTCGACGCCTTCGATCTCACGGATCTTGTCCGCCGCTTCCGCGATCACGGATCCTTTGTCCGTCTCTACATAATACGCGTCATGCAGGGGGTTCTCCTCACGGTAGGATTCAAAGACCTCCCTGGTCCTTTCATCCTCATAACGGGCAATGAAAAAGTCGAATTCCTCTTCCTTGGAAGAATATGTGACTTTCTTTACGCCGCTGACGGCAGCGATCTCGTTTTTGATGCGCTGCTCTTCTTCTTCGGATTCATAATCATACGAGATCTGCACGGCGATCTTCGCTTCCTGCTCAAAACTGCGCGTGAACCGCTGCAGATGATAGGTAAAGATCAGGAACAGGCTGATGATCAGCAGTGTGATCGTTACAGCTATGGCGCTGGAGATCGCCATTGCCCAGTGTCTCGCGACACCGCGGAATCCTTCCCGTATCGATCTACTGATCATGGCGCACATAACCTCCTTCCGGCAGGTCCGCTACGATATGGCCGTTCTCCAGAACGATCGTGCGCCTGCGGAATTTATTGACCAGCGTCATGTCATGCGTGACCATCAGGATCGTCGTACCGTATTTCAGATTGATCTTTTCCAGCAGTTCCATGATCTCATCGGATTTGCCCGGGTCAAGGTTGCCGGTAGGCTCATCCGCGATCAGCACCTTCGGCCTGTTGGCGATCGCCCTTGCGATCGCGACACGCTGCTGCTGTCCGCCGGAGAGCTCGCGCGGAAAAGAACTTCCCTTTTCATAGATGCTGACGTCTTCCATGACCTCATTCGCCCTCTTGCGGATCTGTTTCTTCTTCATGCGGATCACTTCCAGCGCATAGGAGATATTCTCAAATACCGTCTTGGCGGGCAGGAGCCTGTAATCCTGGAAAACAACGCCGATATTCCTCCTGTAAACAGGGATCTGCCTGGATCTCAGTCTTCCGACATCGATGCCGACGACTTTGACGGTGCCTTTTGTAGGTATCTCTTCACCGTCAAGGAGCTTGATCAGTGTTGATTTGCCCGAACCTGTAGGTCCGATAATATAAACGAACTCACCCTGTTCGATCTTCATATTGATATCGTAAAGGGCGTTCGTACCATTCCTGTATCGTTTGTATACATGAGTACATTCAATCATAGATGTCCTCCTTTTTCCCGTGTATTCTACCACATCAGGACAGATCACGCTTTAAATATTGGGTGAACTGTATGTGAAACCTTCGCCATGCATGTCAGCGGCATCCATCGTGATCACAAAGGCCCTGGGGTCGGTCTCATGGATGATCTCCATCAGGGCACCGTACTGTCTTGCGGTAACGACGCACAGGATGACCTTCCTGTCCTTCATCGTATAACCGCCTTTGACGTCGAAGATCGTCGTGCCCCTGTCGATCCTGCGGTTGATCTCTTCCTTGATCTTCATCCAGTCATCGGAAATGATCTGCACCGCCTTTGAGTTCCCCTGCCCCCATTGCAGGACCCTGTCTACGGCAACGCCGGAAGCGAATACGGACACCATGCCGATCAGAGCCCAGTCGAGACTGTATGCGATGACGCCGAGAAGGACAGTAAGCGCATCCGTGATCATGACGAGGGATGCGATCTTTATCCCGGTCAGTTTGTGCAGTACGAGCGGCGGGATGTCCATCCCGCCGGTGCTGGCGCCGGTACGCATGACGATGCCGATGCCCGCGCCGCCGAGCAGCCCCGCGTAAAACGACGCAAGGACAGGATCGATCGTGATCACAACAGGATGCCTGGCGAGCAGTGTCGTGAATACCGGATATGCGAGTGAAGAGAGAAGCGTATTCAGCGCGAACTGTTTCCCGAGGATAAGTGCGCCGATGACGAACAGTCCGAGCACCATCGCGTTCGCTGCCAGTGTCTTGTCGATATGAAAAAAAGGTTCGAGCGCGACCGCTATGCCCGCGACACCCCCGGAGAGGATATCATACGGAAGAATAAAGTACTCTACGGAGACCGCCAGGATAAATGTCCCGGTCAGGATCATCACTAAGTTCGTCCATGTTTTCATAAAATCGTCTGCCGGCTCCCCCTGCCGGTATTCCTTTCTATTCAAATAATGAGGATGTTATACTATCATCTTTATTATGAAGAAACGTATTATCCTGCGGACACTGTTCGTCCTGCATATCGTTCTGATCTTTTCGTTCTCCGCCATGAAAGGCCCTGCCTCATCCGGGACAAGCAGTTCCCTGGCGGAACTGCTCCTGTCCTTACTGCCTTTTGACGTTGATTTCGGCACCTTTCATTTCCTGCTGCGGAAAGCCGCGCACTTTTCCGAATTCGCCGTCCTCGGCCTGCTGGCTTTCCTCAATGCGGAAGAAAAGCCTTTCTTCTCCAGCTTCCGGGGCACCCTCCTCATCCCGGGCATCCTCGTACCGCTGCTGGATGAATGTTTCCAGCTGTTCGTCCCGGAAAGGGCCGGTATGTTTACCGACTGCCTGATCGATATGGGCGGGTATTTTCTCGCTGTGCTTGTCTGCCTCCTGGTCAGTAAGAGAACTGCCAGATAAACTCCGTGCCTTCACATGCGGGCAGGCGGAGGGAATTCCCTTCGCGTTCATGCGATTTTGAGAAGGCATATTCATTCTGGTTGAAAAAGTAATGCTTTTCCGGCAGGGAGTCATCCCAGGTGAGATCGACGTTATAGAAGCCGTCGTCCAGGAGGACGATATTCCAGGCATGTTCCTCGCCTTCGCTGAAACCTGTCACATAATAACATGTAATGTCCAGCTCCTGAAGGATATACTGGAATGCCCTGGCATAGCCTGCGCATACGGTGCGGTGCAGGACCATTGCACTGTAGGAAGACTGGTTAAGCTCGCAGTTTTCATCATATTCGATCAGCTCAAGAAGCCTGTCATGGACGAAAAGCTCCTTCTCATAGTCCGTTTCATATAATTCAGCTTCACGGATAACGGCATCGGCCTGTTCATTGAAAAGGCCCTTGCTGTAACGGATGTCATCAGCCGTGCTGTTGTACTCCGGGAACACCTCCACGCACATGCCCTGATCGTTATAGGAATAGGAAAAGCCCGTATCCATCCAGAAAAGCTCCGGATGATCGTAGTAGACAGCCTCCAGGGCTTCTTTTATTTCGTCCGAGCGGATCTCTGCCGCCGGCACAAAACTTTTATCCAGCGCATTGATGCAGTCGAGCGCATTGATATAGACGGTCTTCTGCCGGTCGTTCAGCATCGTGTAATACGGATATTTCTGTGTCTTTATATCTGCCGGCTCCGGGATCTCTTCCGGGACCGCTTCCGCCTCCGGTTCGTCCTGCGGCGGGATGACCACGTCGTCCAGCACGTCATGGACGATCGTCACACCGTGATCGAACAGCTGCTCAAAGGGTCTGCGGGCTTCCTCCGCAAACAGGAACACAAGTATGATAAGCGTGCACATCAGTGCCGTGAGCAGGGTGACCAGGCGTTTCATTCTATGATTATACCATGAGTCAAAACTCTCTTGTCAGATCATTGATCCAGGTCCCTTTAAGGTAATGGCGTACGGCAAAAGGCAGCTTGAAGAATTCATCCGTGCACATGAACATGTATACGACCATGACGGGATGGCGGAAAACGAATGCGCTCAGCAGCGCCAGCGGCACCGTGACGAACCACATACTGACGATATCCAGCCTGAGGCCGAAGCCGGCATCCCCGCCGCAGCGGAAGATCGACGCGATCAGGACCGTATTGATCACCTGGCCGAGCTGGTATACCGTGCTGATCATCAGCATGATCCGCATGTATCCTGCCGCTGTATCCGTGATCTTCACAAAGCCGGGGATCACAGGCGTCAAAGCAAGCAGGACAAGTCCCTGGAAGACGCAGACGATCAGGCACAAGCGCAGGATGGAATCCGCATCCTGCTTCACGATGTCCGTCCTGCCTTCGCCGATCTCGTTTCCCAGCATGATGGCTGCCGCAGCGGATATGCCGAAGCCGACGGTCGTGACAAGGTCCCTGGCAACGCCGACGATCGAGGCTGCCGCTGTGATATCGGAGCCGAGATGGCCCATGATGACGGAATTCATATTATACGCCAGCGCCCATACGGCGTCGTTGATGAAGGCCGGCAGGCAGTAGCGGGCAAAATCGGAAACGAGCTCCCCGGGTACGGAAAAGATCTGCGAAGGCCTTTTCCGGATGATCTCCTGGGTCCGGAAGTCGGCAGCGCACAGCAGCAGTTCCGCGCCGCGGCTGAGGGAGGTCGCCAGCGCTGCGCCGCTGATCCCCATGCGGGGCATGCCCAGCAGGCCGAAGATCAGCACCGCGTTCAGGACGACGTTCAGCAGGAACGTCGTGATCGATATGAACGTTGCCTTCTTCACGCGCTCGCAGCTCTTCATGATCGCCAGGTACGGCTGGGTGATCCCGGAAAAGAGATACGAAGCTGCCGCAAAGCGCAGATAGACGCTGCCCGCTTCCGCCAGTTCGCCGATATTCGTCCAGAAACGGATCACGACGTGCGGCAGGAAGAATGCGCCGAGTGCAGCGAGCGAGGAAAAGAACATCGAGATGATCAGGCCGATGCCGAAGATCTTCGAAACGGTCTTCCCGTCTTTCCTGCCCCAGTACTGCGAAGCGAGGATCGTCAAAGCCGAAGCCAGTCCGAAATATACGATATTGAGCAGGAACTGCACCTGCGACGCCAGCGACGAGGCGGACAGCGACACCTGGTCCACCCTTCCCAGCATGATGACATCCGCCATACTGACAGCGGATGTGATCAGGTTCTGCAGGATGATCGGTATGATCAGTACCAGCAGTTCATTCAGAAATCCTTCCCTTGCCTTGAGCATAACCATTACTTTACCACGTTCGGAAGCCGAAAAAAACAGCCGCTATCTCGTTAAAGCAGCTGTCTTTCCGTTTACTGTGCGGATCAGGTCTTCGACATTCACCTGGATCTGCGTGCCGACCCTGCCGCCGGAAACACAGATCTCATCGAACAGGACCACGGTCTCATCGAAAAATGTCGGAAACGGTTTTTTCATGCCGACGGGACTGCATCCCCCGTGGATATACCCGGTCAGGGGAAGGAGTTCCTTCTGCGGGATCATCGCGATGTTTTTGACGCCTGCAGCCCTTGCGCAGGCTTTGAGATCGAGCATCTCGGCAGCAGGGATCACGAATACATAATGATTCCTGTCGTCCCCGACGGTGACGAGCGTCTTGTATACCTGTTCGGGATCGACACCCACCTTGCGGGCAACGGAGACGGCATCGACCGCGCCGTCGGAAACGTCATATGTCCGTTCGATGTAGGGGATCCCCGCCGTTTCCAGCATGCGCATCGCGTTTGTCTTGATTTCCTTTTTAGCCATGCTTACTCCGACAGCAGGATCCTTTCATCATCCATCTCTTTTTTCGCGCTCTCTTTGAACATGTCAAGCAGCTGCGCCGTCGTCAGTCCCTCACGCTCTTTCCCCTTCAGATCGAGCACGACCCTGCCGTCGGACATCATCAGCGTCCTGTTGCCGGTACGCATCGCCTGGTGCATATTGTGCGTGATCATCAGGCACGTCGTGTTGTTTTTCGCGACGATCTCATTGGTCAGGCGGAGGATCTTTTCCGCGGCTGCCGGGTCAAGCGCAGCGGTATGTTCATCCAGCAGGAGCAGCTTCGGCGGCACGATCGTCGCCATCAGCAGCGTCAGCGCCTGCCTCTGTCCGCCGGACAGTGTTCCCACAGGCGTCTTCATGCGGTCTTCGAGGCCCATATCCAGCTGTTTCAGGGCATCCCGGAAACGTTCCCTGTCCTGCTTTGAGATGCGCGAGAACGTATCTGTACGGCTGCTTGCGCGCAGGAATGCAAGCGCCAGGTTCTCTTCGATCGTCATCGACGGCGCCGTCCCCTTCAAAGGGTCCTGGAACAGCCTGCCGATGTATTTCGAACGTTTGTATTCAGGCGTGAACGTCACGTTCTGCCCGTCGATCAGGATCCTGCCTGTATCGATGGCGAACGTGCCTGCGATCGCGTTGAACAGCGTGGATTTGCCGGCGCCGTTCGAGCCGAGCAGCGTGATGAAATCCCCTTTCTGTACATGGAGGCTGATCCCGTTCAGGGCAGTCTTTTCATTTACCGTCCCGGGATTGAATACTTTTTTCAGATCTTCGATCACCAGCATATCTTCAGCTCTCCCTTCTCGCCTTCATCCTGTAGGCAGCGTTCTGCCGCAGTGTCGGCGCAGCGATCGCCAGCGCGACGATCACGGCTGTCATCAGCTTCAGGCACTCGATCGGCAGGACGCGGGTGCGCAGGATCAGGGCGTAGATGAAGCGGTAGATGATATTGCCGGCAAGACATGCGGCGATATTGCGGGTGATGGACTTCCTTCCCTGCAGCACCGTCTCGCCGATGATCAGGCATGCCAGTCCGATGACGACGATGCCGGTGCCGCCGTTGATATCCGCTGTTTTCTGCAGCTGGCCTGCGAGCGCGCCGCTGAGGCCGGTCATGCAGTTGGCGATGATGAGGCCGACCGTGATCGTATAGGTCGGGTTGATCGATGAGGCGGAGACCATGTCCATGTTGTCCCCGGTAGCCCGGATGGAAAGGCCGAGCCTTGTCGAAAGGAACCACCGCATCAGGACCATGCAGGTCAGCGCAAATGCGGCGGAGAGCACCAGCTCATACCAGTCGCCGCCGATGCCTGTCTTTTTGAAAAGCGTATAGATCGTCTCCTGTTTCAGCAGGCTGATGTTGCTGGACCAGCCCATCGCGATCAGGTTGACTGTATACAGGCCGGTATTCGTGATGATGCCGGCGAGGATCGAAGGAACGCCCATCTTTGTCTGCAGGAATGCCGTAATGAAACCCGCGCATCCCCCGGCAATAACGCCGAGCAGGATACCGGCAAAAGGATGGCCTGCCGCCGCGGCGCTGACTGATACAGCCATGCCGAGAACGAAGCAGCCATCCGTTGTCAGATCTGCAATGTCGAGTATGCGATAGCTCAGGAACAGCGCCAGCGCAACGAGCGAATAAACGAAACCGAGTTCCAGAGCTGTCTGCAGTATATACAGCATGCAGGGCTCTCCTTTATTCTTCTGTTGTAGTTACTTCCACGACTTCGCCGAACTTGCTGAACATGCTGGTATCCGCGCCGAGCGCTTCCGCTGTCTCGGTGTTGACGGTAATGATGCCGCCGTCCATCAGGTAGAAGTCTTCCATCGATGCGATCCCTTTTGTGAGCGCTTCATACGCAAGGTCGGCTGTCTTTGTGCCGAGATCCGTATAATTGACGCCGCAAGTGGTGAACGCACCGTTTCTAACGAAGGAGTCAGCGCCTGTGTAATGCGGGATGCCTGCTTCGATCAGCGCATCCTTGATGGAGATCTCCGCATCCATGACGACGTTGTCTGTCGGTGTGAAGATCGCGTCAACGCCCTCGGCGATGAGCACGGAAGCAGCGGTGATGATCTCATCCCTCGTATTGCCTGTCGCTTCGATATATTCCGCTTCGGGCATGCCGTCGATGTATTTCTTCGCATCGGCGACCGGCTTCTCGGAGTTGCTTTCACTCGTGCTGTAGAGAAGGCCTACTTTTTTGATATCCGCATTCTGGGCAAACATCATGTCCATGATCTGCGTCGTATTCAGCGCATCGGATGTTCCTGTGACGTAGTCAAAACCGGTCAGGTCGGATCCTTCCGGATCGGATACCGCCGCAAAGATCACAGGTGTCTTCGTTTCCTCGGCAGCGACCGTCATGGTCTGTGCAGCCAGCGTCGCGATCGGGATGATCGCGTCGACGCCCTCGGCAATCACCTGGTCGCCGATCTGTTTCAGGGTCGTCTGATCATTCTGTCCGGAGAATTCTTCGTATACGATCCGGATATTGTTTTTCGCTGCCAGTGCGTCGAGTTCCGCGATCACGGCGTTTGCGATCTCATCCAGGGACGCATGGTCCAGCTGCTTGACGACCGCGACCGTATATTCGGATTTCTGTTCCGGCTTTGAAGCGTCCTGTGAAGAATTGCCCGAACTGCATCCTGCAAGTGTCGAAAGAAGTGCTGCTGATAATAAGAATTCTGCCAGTTTTTTCATGTGATGCTAACCTCCCTTTTTTCTGCATTAACGGTGTTCTGAAACAAAAAACGCTTATCCATCAAAGGACAAGCGTCAGCCTGCGGTACCACCTTTATTAACAGATCAACTGTTCTCTCACCGAAATGCAGTCACATTTCCTGCCTGTTAACGCCGGCACTGCGTCCTGAATACTTGCGTGAGCTTTCACCAGGCCCTCCCGGGTCCATTTGCATACTGCATCACTGCAGGGCTTTCACCTTCCCCCGCTCTCTTTAAGCTGTCCGTATGTTTGATCTCCCGTTCATCGGTTTATGAATAAATGATAACGGGACTGACTATTCGTGTCAATCCCGGTTTCATTCATCGGTGAGCCTGTTGTTCAGATCCCTGGATGTAAGTCCGTTTTTCCGGATCTGGCTGCGCCAGCTGTACATGGCTGCCTGCATATACAGGAAGCGCGGAAGCACAGGCGGCACATACATATCTTTCTGACTCTTTTTCAGTCCTTCACGGAAGGTCTCAAACACAGCGCCGCAGCGTTTGTAAATGCCCCTGCCTGCCGAAGACGGGTCTGCGCCTTCCAGCAGGGGGCCGCCGCCGAACGATGCCCCGGCGATCCATTCCGCGCCGAGCCTGTCTGCCCATATATGCATGATCTTCAGCGCGCAGGAAGCGTGTTCCGCCTCATGGAAGCCGCAGTTTACGATCACGCCGACCCTGTGCGTACCGGTATGTTCAGCTTCCAGGTTTGCCATCAGCTGCAGCATCCCCGAAGGGATACCGTCAAAATAGAGGGGCAGCGAGAAGACGAGCGCTTCGTATTCATCCAGCCTGGCGGCCAGGGCACGCAGGTCATTGTATACGCTGATACTGAAGAATGCCGTTTCATGGCCTTTTAGATATGTCTCCAGCATCTCCAGCAGTTTCCTGCTGACGCTTTCGTTGCGCGGGCTGGCTGTTATCAGTGCGATCCTCATGACATGCCTCCGATCTGCCAGGCTTCCTTCACGAATACGATATCCTTTACGGACGCATACAGGTTGACGGCATTCGCTTTAACCAGGTCGGAAGCGGATCTCTTTTCTTCGTCCGAGATCTCCTCCCCGTAGAAATATGCGGATATCTCAAATGTATGCGGATACCTTCTCTTGTGCCGCATCATGCCGTTCCTGACGGTGAAATCCGGATGCATATACGGCAGAAAGCGCTCGATCACGCGTTTGACGAACGGCGATACGCCGCCGTAGAGGCACTTGGATACGATGACCAGCTCCGTGCACCGGGCAAGCCTGAGCCCGATATCATACAGCTCGTCGTCATGTATGCATGCGCCGGGCGTCTTCGTCCAGCAGCTGAAGCATCCGACGCACGGCCGGATATCCATGTTGTTGCGGATCACGATATCCTCTTCGTTTTTTCTGCCGGGAAAGATCCCGGTATCGGTTACGATCACTTTCATAATTCCTATATTCTACCAGTATTTTCCGATTTGCAAAGAAAAACGATACGATTTAATAATCATACCGTCGGATCTCGCAGTTTTTCAGGCCGAATGCGGCGAACTCTTCATTGGTCATATCGCGGAAATAAGACTCGACGATCCTTGCCAGGCCGTTATGCGCCGCAAGGATGTAAACGGTATCTTCCTGCGACGTGATCTCATCCAGCAGGCTGTAGACCCTGTGCGCTGTCTTCAGCATCGTCTCCCCGCCGCCGTACGAATCGATGAAGCGTGTTTTCGCCTGCCGGAATTCCTCCCCGTCCCTCGCAGTGCCTTCAAACCTGCCGAACGCCTGTTCGGTCAGCCTGTCTTCCGTGCGGAAAGGGATCCCGCAGATATCGCTGATATGTTCAGCCGTAGCGTACGCCCTTAACAGGGGGGAGCACAGGATCATATCCGCCCGGATGCCCTGCTTCAGGATCTCCTCTGCCGTCTGGACTGCCTGTTCATGGCCTTTCTGCGTCAGCGGGGAATCCGTTTTCCCGCAGATCTTATTCCTGATGTTCCAGACCGACTCGCCGTGCCGGACGAAATAGAAGTGTCCCATATCAAACCGCCTTCAGAAATACAAAGACCGTGACCAGAGTCCATGCGATCATGGACAGTGCAGTCACGATCCGGAATACAGGTTTTTTTGTTTTATGCCGGAATACAGTCATGCCGAAAAAGGCGCCGAATGCACCGCCTGCCGCAGCGGCTGCGAGCAGGGAGCTTTCCGGTATCCTCCACAGGTTCTTTTTTGCCTTGCGCTTGTCTGCCCCGTAGAGCAGGAATGCGAGGATATTGACTGCGGCCAGCCAGAACAGGTACAGGCTGCGCATCAGATATCTTCCTGCGGAAGCAGGGAACGCATGGGCCTTCTCCTCCTGCCGAGCAGGAACTGGCCGGATACGGTCACGCTCATCTCCGGACGGGGATCCCTTTCCGGATTCGTGCTCGGACGGAAGTATGCCCTGCCTTCGATCAGGACACGGTCACCTGCAGTATAGTTGTAGATCTCATCCGCCCGCCAGTCTTTCGCCGCAAAGCTGATGATATCCGTCGTACCTTCCTCCTGGGTATAGCTGTGGTAATATACACGGCTTTCCGTCTCGTCCAGCAGGACCCTGATCTTCTTGTCGCATCCGTGCACGGTCAGCCTGCCGAACGCCATCCTCTTATCTTTATCGGTCCCGAGATCGCTTCTGATCCTCGCTTCACCGTCCTGTTCGATCGTTCCGATCATGGTAATGTGGTAGCAGATGACTTCTCCGCTCTTGTCCCTGATAGATTCAAAAGAAAAATAATCTTTGTACTTTCTCCCTGTTTCCATTGTCATCTTCGCTTTCTAAGAATTTTCATTTATTATCATACTGCTTTTTCTGTATTTTACACCTGTTTTTTCTATTATGAAATCAGGAAGATCTGTACCTGATCATAGTAGAACCCAACATTTCTACAACCATATATGATGAAGTGGTCAGGATCACCAGATGTTCCTGGCCTTTCTGCTGTAGGCATACA
>JAILQT010000035.1 GCA_024698805.1 Solobacterium sp. | reverse complement strand
GGCAACGCAGTAGATGCTGGGGTGCAAGTCATGCTCCTGGCAATACGTCTCCATCTTTTCCAGAAACCGCAGCACATGGGACGGCACGCCGTCCACATACAGCGGCAGGCTGAATACCACGGCGTCTGCGTCTTCGACCTGCTGCAGGATACGGTCATGATCGGCCGGGGTCCGCAGCTTTTCATTCACTTTCTTCCCGCCCACGAACAGCTGCTGCAGGAAAAGGAAGTACGCGGATGCACAGAATCTCTTTTTCGGACTGCAGTTGATGTATACTGTTTTCATAGCTGTCCCTCCAATTCCGCAAGATCCTGAAGAAAAACGACTTCCGAGCGCTGATAGCCGTCGTTGATCGCGTTTCGCTCCGCCATATAACGGAAGGTCTCTTTTTCCGCCTCGGTGACTACGCCGTATACGATCACTTTCCAGAGATCGTGTTTTCCATAGCGCAGCGTATGATGCATCTGCCGGCCGCGGTAGGTGCTGAAAGGCGTCGACGTACCGATCGACCGGTCCAGAACGTTTTTCACGTCGGTACTGTATCCGCCGTACAGATTCTTCGTAATGATCACCAGATCATCCGACTGCCCGATGATCCGGCAGACCTGCTGCAGCCTGTCCTTCATTTTACATTCCGCCGGATGCTTCGTCCAGCAGCCGAAACAGCCCTGGCAAGGGGCATATTTCCCGTCGGCCGCAATTGCGAAGTCACATCCTGATTCGATCATTTCATCATACCGGTGGTCCAGGTCATGGATGATCACTTTCATACACATTCCTCCTGTGCTGCTTCCCGCAAAGCTCCGTTCCATGTATGTTCCAGATGCTTTGCGATCAGTTCTTCGTCATATTCCAGATGATTGTTGGCGATGATGCTGGCGTATCCGTGGGCAAAAAGCGCAACGGTCAGAAACACTTCCCGGGTCCGCTCCCGATCCAGGCCGGTTCCTTCCTGCATCGCCACAAGGACCGGGGCCAGCTCCGCAGAATCGATCATTTCCAGAAGGCTGCCCTCTTCCGCATATCCGGACTGAAACAGAAAACGGAACAGCTGCGGCTCTTCCACGGCAAACCGGATATAATTCAGGCCGATCCCGAGGATCGGGTCCTGCCCGGGGGCACAGTGCATCAGATACTCCGTATGCAGGTGATCCACCTGTGCATAGACTGTATGCTTCAGTTCTTCGATCGTCGCGAAATGGTACATGACCGGCTGGGTCGAACAATGCAGTTCCTGCGAGACGGTTCTGGCATTCACACATTCAAATCCTTCCTGCCGGATCACAGCAACCGCGGCGTCGATGATCATTTCTTTTGTAATCTTTGGTTTTGGCGGCACGAAAATCTTTCCCTCCAAATTATTATAATCGTTATATAACGATAATTATAATATCACCTTTCCCCGCTTCCGTCAAGAGCATCCGCTGTTCATTCTCCGGAAGCGTTTTTTATTTACAAGGTAGAAATCTGCAAAGAAACGTGCTATTCTTAACGTACTTACTATCATTCCTGTGCGATGATCTCAGACTGATCAAGCCTGCGAAGTCCCGGAAAAAGACTTCCTGAGCGGAGGAGACAATAATGGATCATAGAATCGCTTATTGCTGGGTTGATTGTTCTGTCTGCCCTGATTATCTTCTTCAAGTCTGTCCTTCCTGCAAGCTGACAGAATGGAAGGAAGATGATATCTGTATACCCGTCAGGTGCTGCAGAGAAAGAGGCATCGATTACTGCGCCTGCTGTCATGACTTTCCGTGTCAAAGCATGACGGAATTCTATGAAGAATCAGACAGCCATAAAGAAGCGTATCAGACAATGATTCGGATGATGCCGGACAGCACAAGCCCAGATCACAATACGGAGGAACGTCATGCGAATCGGTCTGGTTTCCTATCAATGTAAAAACCGTAACCTTCCATTCAATATGCGGCAGATCCAGCTGGCGATGCAGCGTGCAGAGGGACAAGTGGATCTGCTCTGTTTCGGCGAAGCGTTCCTGCAGGGTTTTGATGCGCTGACCTGGAATTACCAAGAGGATCAGGCCATTGCCCTGCCGCTTGCATCGGATCCGATCGCACAGCTGCGAACCTGGACGAAGCAGTATGGACTCGCTCTGATGACGGGTTATATTGAACAGGATCAGGATAAACTGTATTCCTCCTGTGTTGTCCTGTCGGACGGTGAGATCGTGCATAACTACAGGCGTATTTCGAAGGGCTGGAAAGAATACCTGCTAACAGACGGACATTACTGCGAGGGAACAGTTATAGAGTCTTTCCGCCTGCAGGGA
>JAILQT010000032.1 GCA_024698805.1 Solobacterium sp. | reverse complement strand
CCGGTACTTCTGTATCTTCAATAACAGGCTCTTCGGATCCCGGGACGATCACTTCCTCTTCGTCCGTGTCCTCTGCCGGATCCTCTTCTGCCGTTTCTTCTGCAGGTTCATCATCCGTCATCCATTCTTCAGGGTCTTCTTCCGTGATGACCTCCCCCTCTTCAGGGAGTGCATCCTCTTCTGCCGTGTACTCTTCTTCGCCTGTGATCTCTTCAGGCTCTTCCGGCACGACCTCAAAATGCAGGAGCTCCTCCTGCCCTTCCATGATCACCCGGATGACTGCGTCTTCCGTTTCCGCAAGACCTTCGACAGTTATGATCCCTGCTTCTTCCTGTTCCGCAGAGATGCTCTCTTCGTTCTCATTGATGACGGTAACCTCAGTCCCTTCAGTGATTTTTATATCTTTTTTCTCAGATACCTTCAGTGTGTATCTGTTTTCCTCCTGCACTTCTGCTTCAGGTGCAGTCTCCTCTTCGGCATATATCCCCGTTATGCCGCTCATTACGCAGCTTAACGCTATTGTCAGTTTCACGATTCCCCTGATCAAGTTTTTCATGTTCCTCCTGCCGCAGCACGGAATGCAGGATATGCGTTCCATGCATTATTTCTGCAGTAATATCCTATATGATAACAATTTTCCGTGTAATTGAGAATCGTGATTTGCCACGAAAAAACCGGTCGGTGACCGGTCCTGTTCATAAGGATCAAAGCGTGATCGTGCCTACGAGCGGCTTTTTATAATTCGTTGTCAGCGTAAGCAGGTCATTCACTGCCGCATAGCTGCTCTTTTCCGTACCCGCAGCGAGGATGACATAATCAACTTTGGAAAGTTTCTTCCTGTCTTCGACATTGTCCCGGATACCGCTGAGGGCTGTATACTCGGCATGTTCCGAAACTCTGTTCAGATGGTCTGTGATCTCTGCAACTGTTTCTGCGGGAAGGTCACTGACGATGCCGATACTGGAGCCTTCTTCCACCAGTTCATCCGCATAGCTTCCGGCAAGTTCGTATCTTGCGTCTTCGGACAGCGTGCTCCTGTTTTCCGGCAGGATCCGCAGGATCGCTGCACTGAGGCCTTTGGCCTTCGGGCCCATGACGGACAGCGAGCGGAGGCCGTATGTATCATTCAGTTCTGCCGCACTCAGCACTTTTGCCGACGCATACAGATAAAGCAATACTGCGCATGCGGAGAACAGCAGGCCGATGATGAACATGAGGATGCCCCTCTTGACGATCGACGAAGTGCTGACTGTCTCTTCTGCACTGGTGAGAAGCCCGGATTTGTTGTACTCATTTTCAAAGCTGGTCTTTGCATTCGTAAAGCTCTGGATCTCACTCAGCCTTGTCGTGAGCCAGTTGAAGTTCGAGCTGTAGATCCTGTTGGTAACGTTCCTGTCCATGACCATGATCTTGTAGCTCTCCAGATCGGCAATGCGGATCAGGTCCTTGAATTTTTCCGTTGACTGGTCGATGACAAGGGTAAGCATCTTGTCTGCCATCTCCTGATCCGGGCTCTGGATCGTTACGGTGATGATATTGGAACTGTTGTCAACGCCGACGAGTTCGTTCAGCAGTACGTCATCCTCGATGCCGATCTCCTCCTTAATGGAGCTCCAGTCGATACCGTAGCGGATAAACCTGGAGATCGTCGTGCTGAGCATATTACCGTTTACGTCGCCGGTAGCGATCTCGGAAACACCTTCCGCGATATTCATCGTATAGGGGCTTTCCACGAACAGCACAGCTTCCGCTGTAGCGTTGGAATACGGATCCATCCCGTCTACGAGCGTTGCGGCCATGTACTCATACCTGTCGATGATCGCCTGGTCAAAGGCCTTGATCATCTTTTCATAGTACTCATCAGATGTAAGGTCTGTCTTGACCTGTTCCGTTTCGGATTCCGGCGCTGCCTGTTTTGCCTGTTTCCGGTAGGACAGGCCGGCACCTGCAGCAGCGAATAATACGCCGCAGAGAAGGATCAGCTTCCAGCGGAGGAGTGTCCTTGTCAGGATCGCAGGAATACTTAATATCCTTGATCTGTTTTCTGTGATCTTTTTTGTTTCATTTGTGCTCATTATCCTGCCTCCCGGTCATGATGTGATCAGTCTGCCGTCGCTTCCGACCTTAAAGCCGTTGATCGACGTGCTGACTGCCATCGTACCGTCTGCCTTAAAATAATACCAGTCTGTACCGATCCTTTTCCACCCTTTATACATTTTTCCTGAATCATCAAAGAAATATGTATTGCCGTCGATGGTGTATTTCCCTGTCGCCGCAGCGCCTTTCGGCTTGAAGTAATAGGAATCGTCCCCGATCTGTTTCCAGCCTGTTGCCATGACACCGTTGTTCGCAAAGAAGTAGGTCTTGCCGGTGATCTTCTGCAGGCCTGTCAGCATCTGGCCCTTTGTATTCGTACAGTACCAGAAGTCGCCTGTTTTGATCCAGCCGGTGCGCATGACGCCCTCACTGTCAAAATTATACCAGAATCCGTCGATGCGCATCCATCCGACAGCACGGGTATAGTCTTCTTTCAGATAATACCAGCCTTTTTCAAGCTTCAGCCATCCGACTGCGTAGTACAGATCGTCTTTCCGGTATTTCCAGGCGCCGTTCTCTTCGATCCAGCCGGTCGTGCGGAGCTCTTCCGGCAGGCTGTTCAGATCGATCAGCTCGCCCTTTTCCGTGAATTCGACAGGTTTTTCATCGATCCACACTTTGCCTGTGACCATCTTTCCTTCATCGTTGAAGTAATACCACGGCCTGCCGATGTGCTGCCAGCCGAACAGCATCACGCCGTTTTCATCATAATACTGCCAGCTTCCTTCATACTTCAGCCAGCCGGTATGCATCATGCCTGTGCTTTCGAAATAATAGTTATTCCCGTTCAGGGTCAGGGGGCCTGTGACCATCTTTCCGCCTGCAGCGAAATAATATGTCTTTTTGTTTATCTCCCTGAAACCGGTGACCATGATGCCGGCAGAATCGAACCAGTACCATTTCTTATCGATCTTTTTCCAGCCGTATACGCGTACGCCGTCCGTGCCCAGGTAATACCAGTACCCGCCGATCTTCTGCCAGCCCTTCATCATACATCCGGAGCTGTTGAAATAATATGTCTTCCCGCTGATGTTCCGGAACCCGGTGATCATCCTGCCGGCCCCGTTCAGGAAATACCAGTAATTACCGAGTTTGATCCAGCCTTTGGCCATCTCGCCGGTCTTCTTCAGATAATACCAGCTGCCGTCGATCTTCTGCCATCCTGTCAGCATGACGCCTTTGGCATTCATGTAATAGTTGATGCCGTCGATCTTGAGCCAGCCTGTCTGCATCTCACCGCGCTTGTTGAAATAGTACTTCTTGCCGTCAACGGTGAGGAAGCCGCCCGAGAAACGGACGCCGGTGGAACGCATGTAATATGTGAAGCCGTCTTTCTTCACCCAGCCTTTAGCCATGAGGCCGATATTATCGCCGCTCTCATAGTAGTAGTACCAGTTGTCATTCATATACCGCCAGCCGGTATAGAGGACGCCGGAATCATCGAAATAATACTTCTTTGCATCGATCGTCCGGTAACCGGTCGCTTTCTTACCGGAGGAGCCCATCCAGAACCAGTGTCCGCCCAGCTGCAGCCAGCCCGTCTGCATGACTCCCTTATTGTTGAAATAATACCAGTCGCCGTCCAGCAGGAGCCAGCCCGTGACTTTTGTCCTGTCCGCTTTCAGATAGTACCAGTTCCCGTCCGCCTGCTTAAAGCCGATGTCTGCAGCCCTGTTGCCTGCATGGAGTGCCAGTTCGTCCGCAAAGACAAGGCCCCTGGTCTCGATCTCGCTTGCGTAGGTATGGTTTTCCGCCTTCAGGAAGTAGCTGAACATACTGCTGAACTTGGAGAGGATGCCGAAGCCGTAGCCGATATTCTTCTGCGCAAGCTTCGAGACGACTTCGTCATTCAGCTGTGTCGTATTCCAGTACCACAGGAAGACTTCATTGTCGCCGTTCACCTTGTTGATGACTTTGATCATATCATCCGTGATCTGCGCAGACTTGCTGTCGGCGACCCACAGGCCGAGACGCAGCTTTGGCAGCGCCTTGTGCACGGCATTCATTGCCTGCACCTGGCCGGCGTCGTTGTAGTTGGAGATATAGCTTGTCCTGGAAGCGATGCCGTATTTGTTCAGCAGGGCGGTCACAGCGGATGCACTGCCGTTCTCAAGGGATTTGACCTCGATATACAGTTTTGTATCGGAATGCTTTTTGATCCAGGCGCACATCTCCTCAAGTGTGAGGAGCGGTGTCCCCTGATAGAGCTTTCCTTTATAGATACCGTAATCGTATGCCTGCAGCTGCTCAAGCGTCAGCTTTGATACGGACGGGTAGTGCGCCGGCTCTGTGCCGTCGGTCTTCCTTGCATAGGTGATCTTGTTGTTGTGGCTGCAAACCGCGACGCCGTCCAGCGTAAAGCGCAGGTCCGCGACCATGATGCGGTTGCCCTTTTCATAAGCCAGTTCATAGCTGGCGATGCTCTGTTCGGGCGGTGTATAGCTCTCCGCCACATAGTAGCCGAGCCTTGTGCTGGTCTCGACCTTGCTGAGGGCTGTATAGCTGATCCAGCTGACCTTTTTGCCCTTGGCATTCACATAGTATTCGTTCCCGTCGACCCATTCGGACTTTGCCTTCGTGCCGTCGGACTTGGCCCAGCAGTCGCCGTACCATGTATCGTTCAGCAGGATGCCTTCATTGGAGAAGCAGTATTCCGTTCCGCCGATATCCGTCCAGCCGGTCGCCATGCAGTTGTCGCTGCCGAAGTAATATTTATCATTGCCGATCACGGTCCATCCGGAAGCGTAATTGCCGTTCACGAGGATATATTTGATCCCCTGGTCCGTATTCTCCCAGCAAGGGAGTTTTTCAAACTGGGCGACAACGGAAACATTCTCCGCGGGCATCGTAAAGATATTGTTCACGACAACGACCTGCGAAGAGAGCCAGCCTGCGAACCTGTAGCCGGATCTTGCGGACGCTGTCAGGGTGATCCTGGCATTCTCTTCCGCTTTCTTCACGGTGCTGCCGTTCAGGGAAGCTGTTCCGCCCGTTACGGATATGTTATAGGCAGGTGCTTCAAATACGGCAGGTCCCTCCGCTGCTTCCAATGTTTCCGTAAGGTCAGCAGGATCCGTTTCCTGCACTTCTTCCGGGACTTCCGTCAGTTCCTCCGGGATCTCTTCGGAAGGAATGATCTCTTCCGGTTCAACGATCTCCTCTTCCGGGATATCTTCTTCAATATATTCTTCGATGGTCTCCGGGTACTCTGTCCCTTCCGCAGCATATTCTTCCGTTTCTTCCGGTACTTCTGTATCTTCAATAACAGGCTCTTCGGATCCCGGGACGATCACTTCCTCTTCGTCCGTGTCCTCTGCCGGATTCTCTTCTGCCGTTTCTTCTGCAGGTTCATCTTCCGTGATCACTGCTTCCGTGTCTGTCCATTCTGTTTCTTCTTCCGGGATGACCTCTGCCTCTTCAGTGAGCGTCTCCTCTTCGGCCGGTTCTGTGATCTCTTCTTCAGGTATGTCTTCTTCCGGCATGACCGTAAAATGCAGGATCGTCTCCTGCCCTTCCATGATCACCCGGATGACTGCGTCTTCCGTTTCCGCAAGACCTTCGACCGTCAGGATCCCTGCTTCTTCCTGTTCTGCATAGATGCTCTCTTCGTTCTCATTGATGACGGTAACCTCAGTCCCTTCAGTGATTTTTATATCTTTTTTCTCAGATACCTTCAGTGTGTATCTGTTTTCTTCCTGCACCTGTGCTTCGGGCGCAGCGCCCTCTTCGGCATATATTCCCGTTATGCCGCTCATTACGCAGCTTAACGCTATTGTCAGTTTTGTTAGGATCTCAATACTTCTCTTCATTCCGCACTCCTGAAAGTAATAAAGATTTTAGCGTATTGCAATGTATTTTTCAACGCTGTTGATAACAGGGGAAAATGAATTCACAACAGCCGCATACGAATTGCACGCATATACATCCACTTTCAAAACTTCGCATTGTGTTGTACCATTTTGTGGGAAAAGGTGACAGTTATGATCAAAGAAAAAGACGTGCTGCGTGAAGTGCAGCTGTGCAATCTGAAAAACCTGAAGAAACTCGATGAGATCTGCAGGAAATATGAACTGCAGTACTGGATCGCTTACGGTTCCCTGATCGGTACGGTGCGGCATAAGGGATTCATCCCGTGGGATGACGATATCGATGTCATCATGATGAGGGAAGACTATCTGAAGCTCTGTAAAGTCCCCGCAGAGGAATGGGGCGATGAATGCATGTTCTGCGACGCGTACAGCGATGACGAAAGACAGGACAAGGTATTCGGCAGGGTCTTCCAGAAGAATACGCGCATCCAGAGTTATAAAGACGTGCAGAACTGGCGCAGCAGGAAAAACGGAAAACCGTGGTACAGCGCCGTCATGCTCGATATATTCATCATCGAGCAGCTTCCGGATGACGAAAAAGAACTGCAGGATATGTATGACAAGATGAAAAAACTGCGCAACGAATACAAGCCCCTCAAGCTGAAATGGGTGTCAGGGGACAGGTCCATCAAAGGCAGGGCAAAAGAGCTGCTGAAGGAGAGAAAGGCGCAGGCTGCCTATAAGCACAGTGAAAGACCGTGGGCAGACGTCATTGACGAAGCCAGGAAACTGATCGAAAACTCCAATAAGGGAGACCGGTTCGGATTCTACTGCACATACGATCCGTATATCTATCAGGAGTCGGATTTCTTCCCGGTAAAATATATGGATTATGAGGACATGAAAGTCCCTGTCCCGAACAATTACGACAAGCTGCTGACGGATATGTACGGCGACTATATGACGTACCCGCCGGAAGCGGAAAGATACCATATCAATTTCATCTATCTGGATTTCGGTGACGGAAGGGAATATGTCATCGATCCCGTAAAAGGATCCCTCGGCGAAGGAAAGCAGCCGAACTGATCCCTCCATAAGAAACGGTACCGGGCCGATCTGCCTGATACCGTTTTTTTTGTCGTCTGTATGATCCTGGTTCAGTCAAAGTATTTCAGTCCTGCGGGCTGGTACAGTTCAACGAAATGCCGGATATCACCGGTATGCGGACGTTCCGGGATCTTTATGCCGGAAGTAAGGAAACGCCATGCACAGGCACACATCAGCGCGCAGCCGTATTTCAGCGCAGCTTCGTCCGGATCCTGGAATTCGGAATGATTCAGCGCAGTCTTTCCAAGCGCTTCGTTCCGTACGCCCAGCCGGAGGAAAACGCCCGGCCATATCGCCGAAGTCAAAGCGAAGCTCTCGCTGCTCATCATCGGCAGGATCTCCGTGACGTCATGATGCAGGAGGTCACTGACTGCTTCTCTTGCAAGATCTGCATATGCCGGTTCGTTGTATACGCCGCCGGAAGGACCGTCGAATTCGATCTTCCCCGTGCAGTCATACATCGCGCATACGGAACGCAGTCCTTCCTCCATCTTTTCCCGGATGCGCACCGCATCTGCGAATTCAAAGAATCGGAAGCTTCCGCTGAACGTCAGTTCAGCCGGGATGATATTGTATGCCTCACCCGCATGCACCGTCCCGATCGAGAAGACCATCGGTTCATAGGGATTGGCATATGTCATGCGCAGCGACTGCAGGTAATGGTAGTACGCCGTGAATGCGTCGATCGGATTACGGCCCCTTTCCGGCTGCGAGCCGTGTGCTTCCCTGCCGGTGATCTTCGCTTCAAAGCCCATGAAGCCGGCCATGATATAGCCTTTCCTGTATCCGACCTCCCCTGTATCCAGGGCGGGATCCACGTGCCATGCAAAGCAGCTGTCAATGTGAAACGCTTGATCCTGTGCATACCGCAGCAGCGCGCTGAGACATGCGCTTCCCTCTTCGCCCCTTTCGAACATCAGCAGCACCCGGCCGGGGAGTTCCCCTTCGATCTGTTTCAGGACTTTTGCGGCACCCAGCAGGACAGCTGTATGGCAGTCATGACCGCAGGCATGGGAAACACCGTCCGTTTCCGACACGGCAGATTTCGGGAACCCGCCCGCGTTGACCGGCGATTCCCGGATCGGAAGGGCATCGATATCGGCACGCAGAAGGATCGTCTTCCCTTTTGTGTCACTGCCGATCCAGGCGAATATGCCGCCTTCCGGCACATCCGCATACGGGATGCCCATGTGATCCAGCTGCTCACAGATATACCGAACAGTGCTGTCCTCCATGCATGAGAGCTCCGGATGCCGGTGCAGATGCCTTCTGCAGGAAATGATATATTCTTCGTATTCTTCTGCTGTTTTCAGGAAATCCATACGCTGACCCTCCGGTCTCAGTTTACCACAGCTTTCTTTTCCAGGTATTTCCGGTGCAGCAGGAACAGGCTTATGTACAGTGAAACTGCCAGCAGGCAGATGAGCGTGAAGTCGCGCATGACGCTGAAGGTAGCGCTGCCGAGGCCCCTCTCAACTACCAGGTTCGCGATCAGCCAGGAAAGCGGCGCCAGCATGATCCGGAACAGGACCGTGCCCGCATCCTTCTTTCTGAAGATGAACCATATCACGGCTGTCACAGCACTCAGTGCCAGGGACAGGAGCAGGTAATAGTTCAGTGTCAGCCGGCGCAATGATGTCCTGGCGGAATCACTTGATCCCCAGATCAGGATGTCATTCGCGGCGTCTGTAAAACTTTCGCAGTACCAGACAGTGTCTGCTTTTACGGTTATATAGGATTCGTGATATTCCGGCCACATCTGATCGAGCACCGACGTCCAGCAGACGATATCCGCTGAAGCGATTCCGTCCGGATCCGTATATTCTTCACATGTGAAGTGCCTGATGTTTTCCTTAAGACCGACCGTGACGGTATCCGCGCCCTCCTTCGCATCGATATAAGCGACCGCATCCTTCAGGGCAAGGTACTGCGGTGCTGTGATCCATGAGAACACGGAGATCGCAATGCTCATAACGATGAACACCGCGCAGAGCACCGTTTCCAGCCTGTTTTTCTTATAGACAGCCGAAAGCTGCTTCAGCGGCAGTTCCTCTTCCTGTATCTGCGGCACGTCAGCCTGCAGTCCTTTCAGCACGTGCGAACATTCTTCGCATCCTGCCAGATGTTCCTCAATAAATTCATTCGTATCTTCCGATGTCAGCTTCTCCGCGTAGAGCGGCAGAAGGTCCTGTACGACGCTGCATTCATTCTTCATAGTCTTTCATAGCCTCCTGAATCATCTTCCTGGCCCTGTGGTAGGTCACGTACGCCCAGTTGGGGGTCTTCCGGTAATATGCCGCGATCTGCGGATAGCCCTTTTCACCGATGAGCTTCATCAGGAGGACCGTCCTGTACGGTTCCCTGAGTTTTTCCGCTTCTTCCAGCATCCTCCGAGTCTCATCCCTGAGCAGTGTCATGGCTTCACCGTCCGGCCTGCTGTCCCTGATCCTGTAAAGATCGTCTTCGTCCACCTGGGCGATATGTCTCTGCTTCCGCTTTTCGTCATAGTAGATATTCTTTGCGATCTGGCAGAGCCATACCCGCAGGGAACTCTGCGAGCGGAAGGAGTCCATGGAGCGGAGCGCACGAAAGAATGTTTCCGCAGTGATCTCTTCTGCCAGTTCCGCGTTCCCTGCCAGTACGATCATATAGCGGTACACATCCGTGAAATATTCCCTGTATATCTTTTCGAACTCGTCCATCTCTGACCCTTTCCGTATATAAGACGAAGCAGGTATGCACATCTTACAGACAATTCCGGATTTTTTTCAGAAAGTATAAACGGCGGTGGATCCCACCGCCGGTCTGTTTCGTTATCGTTACTGCAGCGTCAGTACCTGCAGCATCTCCTTCTGACGTTTTTCACGGATCATATGGTTGAAGAGGATCTCAAACCCGATCCAGATGACCACCCTCTTCGCGAAGCCGATCGTGATGATATTCTCAAAGAATTTATTCGAGAAGAATGAGAATACGATCGCGCCGAAGGCACCTCCGTACAGCAGGGTGAATACTTTTCCGATGATCCCGTCTGTCCTTCTGGATATCTCATAGATCATCTGCGACAGGAATGCCATCAGCGCCGTACAGAGCACGAAGCCGGTATACCCGAAATCATAGATGAACGGATAGAAGACCGTATATACGTTGCCGAGGTTGAAGCCGTTCACGCTCCGGTACGGCAGCGTCAGCGTATAGGTCGTGTCTTTCAGGCCCAGCCGCTTGCCGAACGACTGCACG
Source organism: Solobacterium sp. (assembly GCA_024698805.1). Lineage (GTDB taxonomy): Bacteria > Bacillota_I > Bacilli_A > Erysipelotrichales > Erysipelotrichaceae > Bulleidia. Next base: position 40,308 of record JAILQT010000032.1, on the reverse strand, counting down.
AGCGGCCGGAAGGTCTGCGATCCCCAGATCTCGGACACAGGCCGTTTCCCCTGCAGGAACAGGTCCAGGTTCTTGATCTCCGCGCCGAGATACATAGCCAGGTAATCCATGAAGGACTTGGATGTGCTGCGCTGCAGGAGCACTGCGCTGAGCTGGAACGTGCCGAGGATGAAGCCGACGATCAGCAGGATCAGCGCCAGGGTCTTCGGCGTCAGCACATTGACGGAGCCCCGTTTCTTCTGGTAGGCATTCAGGCCGAAGAAGATCATTGCCATGACCAGGTTGATCACGTTGGTCCGGCTGCCGATCAGCAGGCTGTTGAACATGCAGACGAATACGATCAGCACCTTCAGGGGACGCACCTTCCGCTTCAGGACGATATCGTCCATCATGCTGTACATGAACCAGTAACAGCCGGCATCCGGTATGAGCCTCGCGGTGGAGAGCCACCCGGGAAGCCTGAACGTTACATGGGAATCGAATTTCAGACGGTCATACCGCTTGCCTGCCTCGATGAAGTGCAGGAGCCTGACGCCTGCCCACCTTGTCAGGATGCGGGCTGTGTAGAATGCGATGAACATCGTAAACAGCAGGAACAGCACCTGCAGGATGACCGGGATCTCCCTCTCTTCCTGGCGCATGAAATTGTGCATGGGATCGGAGGAATACCTTTTCCGCATCAGGTAACGGACCAGCGCGCAGACAGCCGTGAATTCAAACACGCCGAACGCGATCACAAAGAACGTGTTCATATGCAGGCCGAGTTCCCATCGCCCCGCGTATAATACCGCCCACATGGAAGAGAACAGGAATGCGGTGGAAAAAAGAAAAGCAGGCGAAAGAATGTCTTTATCATTCAGATAAAAACTGACAAAAAACATCAGTATCAGAAATGCGTTCAGCAGATATATCATTCTTTCACCCGCAGGTATTTACTTTTCTTCCGGGAACTTCAGTTCCATAACGATATGGGATTCCCTGTCTTCTTCTTTCGGAAGCTCCATGTAGTTGCCGTACATGACCTTGAGATATGCGTCATAGTTCAAGGGCACGCACCATTCTTTATCTTCAAATCTCTTTTTCTGCGTGCTTCCGAGATCCGCACGCTTATACATCTCCTTGAAATAATGTTTCCTTCCCGAAGGGATGGATACATATTTCGAGCTGCTGTTTTTGCACAGCCCGTAGATCCTGTCCGTCAGCTCCGCGCACTGTTTTACGGACATGAAGCTGAACAGCTTCCCGATCGCGATCTTCGTTTCGAAGGCCTTTTTCACTTCGGGATTCTCTTTCTCCAGCTGCCTGTAGAAATCCTTCCTCTTGTAGAAATTCCGGCATGACAGCATGAACCCCGCGCCCATGCATAAAACGCCGTGCAGGTTCCTCAGCACCTTATTGTCGAAAGTGTTCTCAACGATGAAGATATCGACGCCGATGCCGCATTCGTCTTCAAGGCCGAAATCCTCTTTGCCGCGGCAGACGGAATCCTTCAGGCGGATCCTCGCCATGGCCATGCCGTATTCTTCCTTGTGGCATGTATGGATCCAGTACTTATCCGGATATGCTTTAGCGAAGGCTTCCGTAAACCTTTCGAAATCATCCCCCTGTATGGCGATATCCATGTCGTCATCCCACGGGATGAACCCCTTATGACGGATCGCGCCGAGGCAGCTGCCGCCGCAAAGGAAATAGGTGATATCGTTGTCGTCGCATACCTTTATGATATCCTGCGCTATGTCCAGAAGGATCTTCTGCATCTTTTCCAGCGATTCGCCTTCGATCACGACATAGTCAGAGGAATCCATTTTCATTTTTTTGAATACATCAAATGTCTGCAGTCCCATAATGTCTCCTTATGCATGCCTGCGCTTCAGTTTCCTGAAGACGGTGTTCACGATCTCCCATGCCATCTTCTCTCTGAATATCAGCAGGATCGCAGCGTAGACGCTGAAGAAGATCATCGCTGATACCAGCAGTGTCATAAAAGGTCCCATATGCAGGTTCATCACCCAGAACGACGCGCCGCACGCAGCTGCCGTCGCGATAAAGATCAGCAGCCAGTGGATCCGCTTCAGGATATGCGAAACTTCCCCGCGGAGCGCGATATACTGCACAAGCAGGACGACCGCTTCCGCGATCAGCGTGCCGATCGCAGCACCGGCTGCCCTGTACTTCGGGATCAGGAGCCAGTTGATCGCCATATCGACGATCGCCCCCGCGATCTCGGAATACAGCACTGCCTTTTCCCTGCCGAGGGGGACGAGCATCTGGATGCCGAGGATATTCGTCAGACCGATGAACAGGAGCGTCGGCATGATCCACTGCATTGCGGGCACAGCCGGCAGGTATTCCGCGGTTGAAACGAACAGGATCGAACTGGAAGCGTACAGGATGAAGTAGGTGAAGATCGGCACCGAGATGATACTGACAAAATTCAGGGCCTTCTCGGAGATCCTCCGGAACTGCACCATATCATTGTTCTGGATATAATACGACGCACGCGGCAGCAGCACATGGCCGAGCGAGGTCACCACGGAGACCATGATCGCCTTGATCTTGGTCGCCGCCCCGTAATAGCCGACGTCCGTATCGCTTGCCAGGAACCCCAGCATGACGCTGTCCAGATGCGTGTAGATCGTCGTTGCGCAGGACATCGCAAAGAAGATGAAGACAGGCTTCATATGCTGCTTCAGGTCATAATTGCCGACCCACTTCATATCGATGTACCTGTGTGCATTGATGAAGTAGAGGATATGCGATGCGCCTGCCGCGAAGATCGTCAGGAAACCGTAGATCCGGTAATCATTCTGTTCCCTGATCAGCAGGAACATCAGCAGGATCGCAACGATCTTGCACAGGATCGACTGGATCGTTATATAGGTATATTTCTCCAGACCCTTGTACAGCCAGTCCATGCCGATCGTATACAGGATCATCTCCAGGCTTATGATCAGGAACAGTGTCCTCTCCTGCTGGAATTTCGGCACGACCGCCAGGGCGATAAACAGCAGGATATAGGCGATGATCGTCATGATCATACTGATAAAGAACAGTTCGTGGACCGTCCTTGTCAGTTTCTCGCGGTCATCCCTCGCTTTCGCTACGGCACGGATGCCGTAGGTCGGCACGCCGAGACATGCGATGATCCAGAAATAGGATATGACGGATGCCGCGAAGCTTACCTTGCCGGTGCCTCCCGGCCCCAGGATGCCGGATACATAACGGAATGAAATAAACGGGAAAATTACTGACGACATCGTCAGTATCGCGTTCATGATAAAGTTTTTCTTGATCGACGGTTTTTTCTCCATTTATTTCTCTCAGCTTCAGTTATTCTTCAGATACCGGACGGTCCTTTCCGCACCCGCCTTCAGGTCGAACGCAGGCTTCCAGCCGAGGGATTCCAGTTTCTTTGAATCCAGGGCTGAATTCGACATCATATTGTATCCCTTTTTCTCGAGATCGGAAGGATTTTCAAATACGACTTCCGTCCCGCCGGCTTCCGCCAGGGCTTCCGCGATCTCCCTGATCGTGCAGATCGACTGCGGATTCGAGATATTATACGCGTTTCCGTTCTCACCTTCAAGCAGGACGGTCAGGATCGCGGATGCGCAGTCCATTGTATAGCAGTAGGAACGCAGCTGTGCGCCGGCGCTCTTCATGACGATGTTCCTTCCTTCGGCAGCGTCCCTGGAGAACTGTGCGGATGCACGCGTATCCCATGCGCCGATCGTCGGGCCGTAAATATGTCCGGGGCGGACGATGACCGTATCGATCGCATATTCCTGTCCGTAAGCGACACAGAGCGTTTCCGCAGCGCGCTTGGAACTCGGGTAGCAGGCCCTCGGGTTCAGGATATCGACATAGCCGAAATCATTTTCGACATAGGGTCTGGCTTCCTTCTTTTCCCCGTAGATCTCCGAACTGGAGAAATACAGCAGGCGCTGCACGCCGTTGCGGACAGCCATGGACAGCAGCGTGTTCAGACCGAGCACATTGCCGAGGATCGTCTCGACCGGTTCGGCGGTATACGCAGCCGGGTGCGCATTGGAAGCAGCGTGGATGATATAGTCCGCATGGATGTCAAGGGCCTCGGGCTTCGTGGCGTCATACTTCACGAATGACAGCTTTTTGTCCGCAAGAAAACCGGGGAACCTTGTCTCGATCTCCTCTTCGGTCCTGACTGCGATCAGGATATTGATGCCGGCGTCAAACCTTTCGTTCAGTCTGACGAGGATCTCTGTCACAGCGGAACAGATCATGCCTGTACCGCCTGTGATCAGTATCGTTTTATGAAACAGTTTTTCAGGATCAGGGATGCTTAAAAGCGCTTTATCAGCGTCTTCCCAGTATTGTTGTGTATACTTCATTATTTGAGCCAGTTCTCTTTCTTTGTATTCAGCAGGGCCTTGAAGATCATCAGGTCATCCGTTGTCGTGATCTTCAGGTTCTCTTCGCTTCCCTTTGAGAAATAGACTGTCTCGCCGAGCTTCTGCATCAGCGTGCAGGAAGCTGCCGTATTCACGATCCCCTTTTCCTTTGCCTGTGCATGCGCCCAGAGAAGTTTTCCGAGGGAATAGGTATGCGGTGTCTGTGTCCTCCACAGCTGCTCTCTGGGGATGGATACCGTAGAGGATTCGCCGCTGTCGTTGGAGCGGAATACAGCCTCAACACACGGGATGACGGCGACAGCGCTTCCGTGCTTTCTGTAGACTGCCAGGCTGTTGGAGATGATCTCGCTGCTGACGAGGCATCTGTTTCCGTCATGGACCATGACGATGTCGTCATCGCTGCAGCCTGCATCACGCAGAGCCTTCAGGCCGTTGTAGATGGATTCCTGGCCTGTAGCGCCGCCGGGAACGACCCATTCGAGCTTTGTGATGTTGAACTGTTTCGCATATGCACGCAAAACGTCCATCCAGGACGGGATCGTAACGACGACGATCTTGTCTACCATCGGGTGGTTCTGGAAAGCTTCCATCGTGTGGATGATGACCGGCTTTTCTTCAACATGAATGAACTGCTTGGGAATATCCTGTCCCATTCTTGTGCCGGAGCCGGCAGCTGTCAATAATGCAATAACCATTTTGTTCTCCTTAAAAACTTCTGTCGTATTTCTTCTTCAAAAACTTTGCCTTCAGGAAAGAGGTAACTTTTCTGGTCCAGTCGATCTCTCCCATATAAAGATATGGTACTTCATGAACATCCTTTTGAGCAATATAGCCGGTCCGGATTTTGTGGTCCAGCCATACATTGAACAGTCTTTCGGAGACACGTCCCGCATAGCGCTTTTCAAATGCGGTCATGCCTTCCGTATCGACCTGCTTCTCCAGTTCAAACAGGATATCGAACAGCCAGCGCAGATAATTATTCGTCAGTTCCCTGTCCATGATAAACATATTGAAGATGTAAATACTGCGCGAATTCATCACCCTGTCGAAACTCGGCGCATAAGCGGGATACCTGCTGCGGATGATCTCGCCGGCTTTGTCGAGCTGGGATCCGTCGAATGTATGATCATAATGATTATAGACGGATTCGATATAATAATGTCTCTTTTTCGGAACGATCACGCGGTACCGGCTGATCAGCTCCTGCGCCTCTTCATCGGTAAGGACGCTGTCCAGATCGCCGTGCTCCTTCTGAAACTTTTTGTTTTTCAGCGTGAAATAGCGGCGGTAATGCACAAGGCCGAGCCAGTCGTAATCAAGGTTCTTCCATGCCCAGTACAGTCCTGTCAGTTCACAGAACACGGGATTCTTTAAACTGATATTCTCACCTGTGTCATCCGTGACAAAACCGAATCTTTCCTTTCCCGCAGCACCGACATGCAGGGGCAGGTAGACGCTGTCATCCGGCACTTCGCATTCTTTATGGCATGCGATCAGCAGTTTGATATTGTTTGTCATATCACTGAGCTCCTTCTCTCTTCAGAACGGAAATAAATGTTTTGAATACGATCTTGATATCCAGCCACAGCGATGCATGGTCGACATAATACATCTCCATCTTCTGTCTCTCACCGGATTCATATGTCGCGTTGTTGCGCGCATATGCCTGCCAGTAGCCGGTCAGGCCCGGCTTGACGGAAAGGAGCTTGCCGATCTCATCGCCGTAGATCTTTGTCTCATCGGTAACGATCGGCCGCGGTCCGACAACGGAAAGGGAGCCGAACAGGATATTGAAAAGCTGCGGCAGTTCGTCGAGACTTGTCTTCCGGATGAAATTGCCGATCTTTGTGATGCGCGGGTCGTTGTCGATCTTGAATTCCCTCCTGTACTGTTCCAGCTGTTCCGGCGTCAGAAGCTTTTCAAGGTCGCCGGCATCCTGGCGCATGGACCGGAATTTGTAGATCGTAACGTAATTGCCGTCCTTGCCGACACGCTTGTGGCCGTAGAAAGGACTGCCCCCGTCATCGGCGATCACGAGGATCGTAAGGATAAGCAGCACCGGCGACAGGACGATGATCGCTGCCAGGGACAGGATGATGTCCAGAAGCCGCTTCACAAACAGGTATGCCATATATCCGGCGCCGGATCTCGGTGTATACAGGGATCTGTCATAAGGCAGAGGGCTGAACGTGCTTCTTTCCTCACGGATGAAGTCCAGTTCCTCACGGATATGCGTTTCGGAATCCCGCCGCAGGGACTGCAGGATGATATACCGCAGTATCGTTACAAGGATGATCAGCGCATCCTTGCCCACATTCCAGTGCAGGACATATTCGTCTTCCGCCCTGGATACATGCCTTGCATTCCTGTCGCTGCTCCAGTAGCCGATCATGCCCGGCCGGATGCACAGCTTGTTCCTGTCCTTGGCGGACATCTCCAGATATCTGGGAAGGCTGGGTGCCTTCGGACCGATCAGGTCCATCTCGCCGGAGATCACATTCAGGATCATGGGCAGGCCATCCAGATGCGTAAAGCGCAGGAACCTGCCGATGGCCGAATACGGTGACTGGCCTTTTGCGATCCGCTCATCCGCATCCATGCGGTAATAGCGGAACCTGTACTGGTAGAACCTTCTTGTATTGACGCCGACGCGAACCCTCTTTACAAGTATCGAGCCTTTGGATTCCATGCGGGAAACGATCCATGTGATCAGGAATACCAGCAGGAACAGGGGCAGGACGCATACGGCGACAAGCAGGGAGAACAGTCTCCTTAACAGGGCCTGCCGCTTGGGCATCGGTGCGATGTTGTGGTAGCTGACGACCGGGCAGTCACCGATACGGTCAAGTCCCCTGTAGGAATCTTTGACATCGAACTCGTCGATCTGCACGTGTATGATCTTGCCTAATTCACGGAACCGGATCAGCCACGATTCGACTTCGGCGTCTGTTTCCAGATCCTGTACGATCATGACGGAGTCAGCATCCATCGTCTCGATATCGCTGAACATATCGGCTTTTGTGGAAAGGACCTTGTATCCGGCGATCTCCTGGTCCCGCATATCCCTGTCGGAGATGATGAAGCCGAGGATCACGAAGCGCCAGTCTTCCATCTTGTTGATCTTTTCCAGTGTCTTTTCCGCATCGTCATAGGATGAAAGGATGACGACCTTCTCTGTCTTCCCGCTGTTTTTGAACATCGGGATGATCATCTTCCGGACGAATACCCTCGCGCCGAAATCAACGAATGCGAGGATAACTGCATACAGGCCGACGAACAGGCGGGAATACGCGAATGAGATCTTCATGACATAGAAGTACAGGATGACCGTAACCATGACGTAGAAGACCATCTTGACGCTGGCAACGAATTCCTCCCTCGTCGTACGCTTCAGGAACTTGTCATCGTTGTAGAGGGACAGGATATTGAAGACGACGTAGCCGAGGATGACGGTCAGCAGGAAACGCGAATAATCATTTACATTCCACGGTATGAACGCATATTTGTGGATATTGGTACGGACCAGGTAGGTGATGCCGTAGGCAATGATCATGGAAAGGATATCCGTCAGATTCACTATATATAATGTATATCTCTTCAGGTTGCTGATCATGTGATCTCCTTTCCTTCATAAATCAGAACATTGTTCAATAATAATAATATCGGATACATATAAGTCAATACAGTGTGATACTCGATCGTGCAGCTGAGCAGAAAGAACGCCATGATGACAACAGAGGGCAGGTCCTCCTTCTTCAGCAGGTAAACGAACAGCGCGATCATCCCGATGATGAACAGGATCTCAAACAGGATGCCGAAATCCACCGTATCTTTCAGGAACGTACAGTCGATGAAGTTGTAATCCGGTCTGTCCGTACCGTCATAGGCACCCCAGCCGATCCACTCCATCACCCTGCCGAACAGGGGATAGCCCGTTTCCCGGATGACCCTATGCTGGATCGCGAGCCTGCCTGTCAGCATCCGGTTCAGTCTCGCCATGAACGCATTTTCCGGATCATAGACTGCCGTCAGGATAAACGGCGTCACGGACAAAGCCAGCGTATAGGCAGCGGCGCAGATGCCGGCAGCGCATGTGCCGATCTTTTTGAGACCGATACGGTTCACTGCAGCTAGCACCAGTGAAGCGAGCAGGATCACAGCCAGGTCCGTCCTCGCATTCGTCGCGATGAACAGCAGCGCGCTGAGCGCATTCACGAGCAGTGCATCCCGGATGCCGAACTTTTCCGCGCGGATATACATATACATGAATACCATCGACAGGTAATGCCCGTGCAGGTCCAGAGGATAGATGAAGCCGAGCGAATGCCGGATCGCCCCGTTTTTGCGGGGGACGATGACATCTGTGATCATGCCCGCCCGGAATGCGGCGAACACCAGCAGTGTGAAGACGATATGCACGCCCAGCAGGATCATGAATATCTTTTTCAGGTCCGTTTTATGCACGGCTGCCATAAACAGCACGATCTTCAGCGGCAGCATGTCCCCGGTGCTGACCTTGACGCATGCGCATACCGCAAGCGCAGCCAGGAAGGGAAGATGCCTTTTCACCCATGTCAGGATGCCGTCCCCACGGCTGTCCAGGAAGCCGGTGATCAGCGTATATGCGGCGAGCAGGTAGATGCCGTAGACGCTGTACGTCCGGACCTGGTTGCAGATCCCCATGAGCCCGGGCTGCTCGACGACGAGCATCGTCACATCCGGCAGCGCCGAAGCGTAATAGATCCCGAACAGCACGCCGGCAATATAGGTTTTAGCGTCCTGTGTCAGTCTCATTGATGTTCCTCATCCAGGAAACGGAGATACTGGTCGGAGACTTCGTCAACAGGTCCTGCCGCCATGACTTTCCCATGGGAGAGCCACAGCGCATTCTTACAGACTGACCTGACGGATTCCATCGAATGGGAAACGAACAGCAGCGTCGTTCCGCTTGCGCGCATCTCCGCCATCCTCTTCTCGCATTTTTTCTGGAACTTCAGATCACCGACAGCGAGTACTTCGTCGCAGATCAGTATATCGGGATTCACCATCGTTGCGATCGAAAAACCAAGCCTGGCAGCCATGCCGGAGGAGTAGTTCTTGATCGGCATATCGAGGAAGTTATGCAGTTCCGCGAAATCAACGATCTCGTCGAAATGTTCCTCCATGAATTTCTCGTCATAACCGAGGACCGCACCGTTCAGGAAGATATTCTCCCTGGCGGTCAGGTCTTCGCAGAAGCCGGCACTGAGCTCGATCAGCGGCGCGATCGTACCGTATGTGTGCACCGATCCCTTATAGGGCTTCAGGATGCGGCAGATCATCTTCAGCATCGTGCTCTTGCCGGAGCCGTTGGTACCGATGATCCCCCAGGAATCACCTTTTTTCACCTTGAAGGACACGTCGTTCAGGGCCAAGAATTCCTGGAACATCAGCTGGTGCTTGACCATCTTGACAAAGTATTCCTTCAGGTTGTCGATCTTTTCCGAGGCGATATTGAAACGGACCGTCGCATGGTCTACAACAACAGCATATTCATCTCTTTCATTTACTGCAGTCATACCGCCTCCTCAGATGTACAGGATGAACCTGTCCTGGTTTTTCGCAAACCGCCATGCACCGAATGCCAGCATCAGGACGCTGACGAGCAAGCCGTGCAGGATCAGACCGGGATCCGGGAAATGAGCTTCCAGCGCGATGGTCCGGAACTGCGCGATAAAGGCATACAGCGGGTTGAACGTCTTAATGATCCACTGGATCCTCTCACTGACCATATCCAGCGGGTAGAAGATCGGCGTCGCATACATCCATGCGGTCAGGAACGCACCGTAGATATACTGGATATCCCGGAAAAAGACGGTAGCTTCCGCAAGGAACAGGCCGAGTCCCAGCGCAAATACGAATACCTGCAGCAGGATGAACGGTATGAACAGCATGTTCAGCGTGAACTTCACATGGCATACGAGGAACACGATGGCCATCGCAGCCAGGGAGAACAGCATATTCACAAAGGAAGAAGATACCGTGGATATCGAAAAGATATACTTCGGCACATATGTCTTCTTCAGCAGCGATGCGTTGTCATGGATCGACCACATCGCCTTTGATGTCGATTCATTGACAAAGTTGAAGATCGACTGGCCGATGATCAGGTATACAGGATAGTTGTCGATGCTGAAGCGGAAGACATTCGAAAAGACGATGACCATAATGCCCATGATCATCAGGGGATTCAGAACACTCCACAGATATCCGAGGAAGCTCCTCCTGTATTTCAGCTTGATATCCTTTTTGATCAGCTGGCGGTACAGGGGAAGATAACGGACCAGGGTCTTTTTGAAGCTGTTGATACTATTCATCTTCCTTCAGATACTCCTTCCAGCATTCGTATGAGGTCAGACGCTTAAAAGAATCGTTGTAGTCCGTCTTGGCACCCTTGTATTCCTTTGCGAGTGCAAGGCAGATCCGGATATAGATCAGCAGGCTGTTGTACAGCTCGCGGTAGCTCTTTTCTCCGGCGATGCCTTTATGGGAATCCGGATCGAACAGGATGATCTTCTTCTTCCGGAACAGGTCAAACGGCCAGATGCCCATCGGCAGCGGGTATACCCTGTCTTTTTTCGCAGGGAAGATCCATCCGTTGGCTGTCAGCGCATAGAACCATTTGTTCTTCTTCGTCATGTTGTTGTAGATCTCATCGACCTTGTCCGGATCTTTGTACATGTAGATCTGGCGCAGTACATCCGGATCGTCGGTCAGTTCCTCGCAGGGCACCAGTTTATAGCCGGCGTCCATGACCTCTTTGTTTTTCTCTTCGGGATTGATCGAGACAAGGTAGGAAGGTCCCTTGAGGAAGTCATCGACTGCCTTTTCCACGAGCGCAGCGTCTTTGTAACGGTAGCGCAGCGTATTGGCCAGGATCCGCTTGCGGCAGTATTTCTTCATATTTTTCAGGTTGCCGTCTTCCCTGTAGAGCGCGTTGACGATCATGCAGTTGCGGATATCGTAATAGGACAGGGAAGAAGCCCGCTTGTTCTCAAAACCGGGCGACCATACGCAGATGCCGTTCATCAGGATAAAGCCGTTCTGGTTGCGCAAGCCGTATTCGGTATCATCGTTGTGGAGGAAAAGCGGCAGAGGCAGGTTGTCGAGCGTCGCGACGGAGAGCGGGTAGCAGGCATACCACCATGCGGCATAATCCGGGTCATCCATCGTTTCGTTCATGATGACGTTCTCCCGCGGACGCAGGTCCAGACCGAAATAGCGGGTCCAGGGATCCATGCCGGTCCAGTGCGAACCGCTCTCATGGGAAGCGTACGGGATATCCTCCCTCAGCATCGCGCCGGAGATACATGCCTTTTCCCATTTTTCATTGACATAGGAAAGCAGCGCGAACGTGCGCACAAGGGCGTCCGTCTCCATCTTTGCGTCGTCATCCATGAAGATCATATGTGTCAGGCCGAGTTCCTCCTTCTTCAGGTTGATCTCGATCAGGCCGCGCGTAAAACCGCCGGCTCCCCCGGCATTCATATTCCGGAACAGATGGATATGTTCTGTTTCCACTTCCTCTTTTTTCAGTGTCTTCCCGTTGTCGATCACGAAGACATCCATATGACCGTATACGGATGAATCCGGATCATTCAGGATATTCTCATTCAGCAGCTGCAGGTTGTGCAGCAGATACTTCTCACGGCGAAACGTGCATATATCACATGCGATATGCACGTCATGCACAGGTTCGGCATCCGTCGTATAGGCACCGCTGAGCAGGCGGGCGTCATTGCTGTCTCTGCGGAAAGAGAACCATACGCAGCTGCTTTCCGTATCGGGGATGCGGATCTCTGCTGTTTCCGGTCCCGCGAAGGAAAAACTCTGCGTGCACAGCGTGCCGGTATCACCGGCGATCTCGACGGTAAAGCTGCCCTGCGCCTGCAGACGCAGGTAAAAATCCTTCAGTACCGTATACGTTTTCCATTTATGCAGCGAAAAGATATTGAAATATGTGTCATATGTTCTTGTGTTGTCTGTATCCCTGAAATACATTTCTTTGACTGTGCATGTATTCTCAGACGGCGACAGCAGATTCTGCAGGATCATACCGCATTCCCTCTTTCTTTCTTCTGTTTTTCCAGGTCATTGTTCAGGATGCCTGAAAGCGTGCACTGCAGGGCCTTCAAAGGGGAGATATACTTCCCGTACATCTTCCGTTTGCCCGCTGTATAGTAAAACGCATACAGGACGGAAAGCGGCAGGCCGAGCATATATCTTGTCGAAGTCCCCCTCTGGTAGAAGAACTTCTCATCAAAGCCCGTGAACCATGTGCCTTCCTGATCCCCTGTCTCGTAATAGGCATTCGCGACTTCGCCGATGTCTTCCGGCACGTACCAGATCTTCAGACCGCGCTTCAGGCAGTCTCGCAGGAATTTGACTTCCTCCTGCGCACCGTTGCCGGAGCCGGCCCCCATCAGCGGATCAAAGTATATCCCCTTCCTGCGTATCGATTCCGTCCTGCAGGTGATCTGCCAGGAGGAGATGCGCAGGGCAGTCAGCGTGTTCAGACGCTGTTTTTTCTGTTTCAGCCTGCTGGGCTGGTTTTTCATCCGGAAGGCTATCAGGTCCGCATCCGGGATCTCTGCATAGGCGGAAAGGATCGTTTCCCTGTAGCCGGGATCCAGCTGCTCATCATCATCACAAAAAAGTATGATATCCCCCATCGCATTGCGGATCGCTGCATTGCGGCTGTTTGAGAGACCTCTTTCCGTTGTCCGGATCATACGTGTGAGATATTCGTTTCGGATCTCCTCGCGGCTGTCTTCATCACACTGGTCGATGATCAGCGCGTCGCTGCGGACGCCTGTTTTTTCCGCGATCGAGATGTCCTGCCCCATGCAGGAGATGAGCACTTCAAGTCTGTCCATCATTTCAACCTTGCGTATTTGCGGATACTCCGGTATGCGTAGCTGCACATGGAACGCGCAGCTGTCGCAAAAGGAACACCGGTAAACCTGTATGTATTCCAGTTCATGAGCGCTGCCCGGATCTTGTTCGAAGATTTGGAATTGTTCGACAGCCTGTAGATCAGCAGCGGTTCATCGATGCCGTAAGCGTAGCGCACTTCCCGGAGGATGCGCAGCCATACTGCGAAATCCTCATGGATCATATTGATATCCGGGAACGGATACTTCAGCATCATATCTTTCCTGACCAGAACGGATGAACAGGAAATCCGGTTCTGTTTCAGCAGTTCTTCGTAGGTGATCTTTTCGGGCACATGCAGGGTATATTCCAGCATCCTGCCGTCATCGCTCATAAAAGCAGACCCGGTAAAGATCAGGACCGCATCGGGATACTTTGCAAGCAGTGCGGTCTGTTTTTCCAGTTTTTCACGGTCCCATTTGTCATCGCCGTCAAGAAAAGCGATCCATTCCGAGGATGCCTTTTCGATCCCGCAGGTCCTCGCATAGGATGCACCCCTGTTTACCCTGCTGCAGATCAGGCGGATCCTCGGATCCTTTATCGCAGATACGATCTGTACAGTCCTGTCGGTTGAACAGTCATCCACGATGATCAGTTCAAGATTTTCATATGTCTGTGACAGGACGCTGTCCACGGCTTCTTCGATCGTTCTTTCGCAGTTGTATACCGGCATGACGACGGATATCAGTCTGTCAGACATTGTGTTCCTCCGCGTCGGTCTCGCCTTCACCGATCCCTTCCGTACTTTCCGGCATGAATACGACCTTGACGGTCTCAAGGATGATCCGGAAGTCCGTTGCGAGCGACTGTTTGGCGATATACATCAGGTCCATCTGCAGCTTGTCATACGGACTGGTATTGTATTTCCCGTGCACCTGGGCATAGCCGGTCAGTCCTGCTTTCACCTGCATGCGCAGTGTGAATTCAGGCATGTTCTTTTCGTATCTCTCCGTGATCTCCGGTCTTTCCGGACGGGGACCGACAACGGACATCTCGCCCTTTAGGATATTGAACATCTGCGGCAGTTCGTCGATCCTGGTGGCGCGGATGAACTTGCCTACAGGCGTGATCCTGTCATCCGCCTGCGAAGCGAGTCTGGCGACGCCGTCACTCTCCGCATTGACCTTCATGGAACGGAACTTGTAGATCCGGAAGGTCTTCCCGTCCTTGGTGAGCCTGACCTGGCTGTAAAGAATAGGACCTTTGTCATAGGTCTTGATCAGCAGCGCCGTGATCAGCAGAAGCGGCGAAAAGACGATCAGGATCGCCAGTGAGAAGATGATATCAAATATCCTTTTGATGATCAGGTATCCGACAGACGGGTTTGCCCTCTGGCACAGCATGACCGGAAGACTTGCCATCTGCAGCTGCCTCGAACTGTTGACGATATAATCACCGATATTCGGGCGGATATAGACAAGGATGCCCTTATCGATGCAGAACTTCAGGATATCGTTGCGCTGCGAGGAATGGATGCCGCACAGCATGACTGCTTCCGGCTGTTTTGTCTTTATAAAGGTAAAGACCCTTTCATTCCCCTTGGTCGCGTCGATCTTGCCTACGACCTTGAAACGCCAGTTGACCCTTGTGGTGATCTGGTCACCCTTATAAAAAGCAGCCGTATTCTCGTAAATGATGATCGTCCTTGCGGGGGGATAGACCATATTCGTCAGGATATTTGCCGGCTTTGACCACAGCAGCGACGTCACGCTCCACAAAAGGACCGCCAGCAGCATCGGCAGGATCTGCGGCGTATAGCGGATCAGCAGCCACAGGATGACATACATGACGACGCCGGTCATGAAGGAAGCGATCACATGGGAATAGACCAGTTCCCTCGTCCTGCTCGTCGTCAGGTCGAAACCGCCGTAAAGATGCGCAAATGCGGCGTATACAACAATAAAAACAGCGATCACTGCGATGTTTCCCCTCGTTACGAAAGGAATAAACAGCCTGGCAAAATAGTATTTATACCAGATCCATCTGAACCACAGCGTATTGGCTGTCACAATAACGATATTAATAACGAGAAGTATAAGATCCCGTTTCTGCCTACCATTCAGCATTCATATTCCTCACTAAAAGACAAGTATACTCTGATTTTATCATAGTTGCTATTGTGAACGAACAATTGTTTGGCAATCACACAAAGAAAACAAAATTGTTCCGGCAGATAAGCTCAGAGGAAAAAAGCATAGCACAGGATGCGTCAAAATGGAACCGAATCCGCTTTCTGTACCGTTTTTTTACTTTTCAGGCCGTCCGTCCCTTTATCCTGCGCCGGAATCCGATTACAATCAAATCAGTGAAAGGAGCCTTTTATGAAAGCTTTAAAAGATGAATACAAAGTAATAATCTGGGGTCTCGGCAGTGTCGGAAGAAGCGCGCTGCAGATCATCAACGCAAAGAAATCCCTGAAGCTCGCCGCTGTCTATGATATCGATCCGAAGAAGATCGGCAGGGACGCCGGGGAGATCTGCGGATTTGACCACGCCGGTGTCCTCGTTACAGGGGACAGGGATGCAGTACTGAATACGGAAGCGGATGTATGCCTTTACTACGCGGCTTCTGTATGGGACGAAGGGAAGCTTCCCGATCTGGAGACATGCCAGGCAAACGTCGACGATATCATCGACCTGCTCAGACACGGGAAGAACGTCACGACGACCGTCAATATCTATTTCTCGGAAAAGAACCAGCCCCGTTATTTCCAGGAGATCGACAAGGCTGCGAAGGAAGGCGGCGTCACCTTTACACAGCAGGGTATTTTCCCGGGATTCTTTACCCCCTACCTGCCCACAGTATTCGGCTGCCTGACAAGGAAGATCGAAAAACTGATCGTATACGGCGGTCAGGATGATTCCGCCAATACGGCGCCCTGGGTCAACTTCCTGTGCTACGGAAAAACTGTCGAAGACATTCCCGCGCCGCAGTTCGCGTTCCTGAAGAGCCTGTTCTTCACTTACTACGGACCGACCGTCATCGAAGTCACCGAACGTCTCGGCCTCGAATACGATGAATACAGGTGCGACGTAACGCAGATCATGGCGGATAAAGAGATCACGACGCCGAACGCCCATATCCTGCCGGGCACGATCGGCACGCATCACTTCATCATGGCTACATACAACAAGGGTGAAGAGGTCGTCGGCTTCCATTTCAACCACAAGGGTTCGAATGAGATCCTGGATGACTATACGGTCGACAAGGCGATCGAGATCTTCGGCGAACCGCATGTCCGTGTCGATATCGAAGGCATCATTGACCACTTCGATCCGTTCCTGACATCCGCCGCACCGAATGTCAACCTCATTCCGGCGCTTGTCGCAGCGGAACCGGGCTATCACGACGCACTGGATATCCCCCTGATCCGTCTTCCGAAATAATTACTGAAGATGCAGTCCTGCAGAAAGGACCGCATCTTTTTTTATTATTTCCGGGAAATAAACAGCCTTGATATCCGTGATATTTCAAAAGTCTTAAGATTCATGTATGCATAAAGACTGTCTTTCTGTGCTATCATACATACTCACGGAGGTAATTATGTTTACTGAACTGATGTATATGATCGTCACGCTGCTGGCGAAGTTCCATAACAGACTGCTGCAGATCAATGACTACCTGTCTGTACCGCTGAATGACAAACAGATGCATTTTGTGATCATCGGCCTAGTCGGACTGTTCCTTATATTCGTTGTCTACCCTGTTTTCAAATGGCTCGCGAAAAATGGCCATACGATGGTCATTGCCTGGATCTATGTCTTTACGGTGATCCTCGTGCTGACGTTCGCGATCGAGATCGGCCAGGGCTATACACATACCGGCACCGTGGAGATGGCCGACGCAGTATACGGCATCGCAGGGTTCCTGTTCATGTTCCTGATATTTGCGGCTGTGCGCGGTGCGTATCATCTTGTACTGAAACTTATGAAAAAATGATCAGGTCACCTGATCATTTTTATTTCCCGAGTGAGAATACCGGACCGCCGTCAAGATTATCCAGATAGGCTGTTGAGAACTGTCCGTATATTTCCGAGAGATAATACCATCCGCAGTTGTATTCGGAAAGCGGGTCATATACATATGTCCTGCCGTTGGCATCAAGGCCGAAGAAGCAGATGGAATGTGTATAGCTCGAATTTGCAAAGTAGCCGTCACCCATGGCAGCGACGCAGATCTTTCCGTTCCGGAGCGCTGTGACCGCCTTTTTGTAGGTGAGATTGTTCGTAAATGTCAGCGAGAACTTCTTTGCGACCTTGCGCCAGACCGTGGAAGCTGTACCGTGTCCGTATGTGGAGTTGTAATCTCCCCATTTGTTGAAAAGTGTCGCTGTATCCGGAGGCAGATAACCCGCATCCGTAAAGTAGTTGATCACGCTTGTGCCGACAGCCGTCGTACATCCGTTGGAACCGATCGAACCGTAATCCCCGATGACGACATCCGCCCATTTCGGATTGCGCTGGTTATAATAAGGAACGTCATTCAGCATGACGGAGATCATATGACCTTCATCCGTATCAAAGTAATAGGTCACGGAACCGATGGTCACTTCCCCTGTCAGCATATCGCCGTTCTCACCGAGCAGGTATCTTCTGCCGTTCTGGTCCAGCCATCCTGTCTGCATGGCGCCGGTCGTGCCCAGGTAATACCACAGGCCGCCGATCCTTTTCCAGCCTTTGACCATCCTGCCGGATGAATTGAGATAATAATATTTGCCTGAAGATTTCTTCCAGCCGGTGCGCATGGAGCCGCTGGAGGAATTCAGATAATACCAATAGCCGTCGATCTTCTTCCAGCCCTTCTGCATGACGCCGTCCGTGCCGAGATAATACCACTTGCCGGAAGTTTTCTGCCAGCCCTTCTTCATGGCGCCGGTCGGTACGAAATAATAGTACTGGTCATCGATCAGTCTCCAGCCGGTGACCATCGCGCCTGCATTTGTGAAGTAGTATTTCCTTGAATTCCTTTCAAGCCACCCCTTCTGCATGACGCCGGAGCCGCTGAACCAGTACCAGATATCGCCGATCATCTGCCAGCCTTTTGCCATTGCGCCGTCTGCCAGAAGATAATAGGTACCGTTCTTGCCTCTGAACCAGCCTGTGCGCATCTGGCCTTTATCGTTGAAAAGATACCACTTTCCCTCGATCTTCTGCCAGCCGGTGACCATGACGCCGTTCTTATTCAGATAGTATTTATGCGATTTTGTCGTTTTCCACCCGGTGACCATCGCACCGTTTTTATCCAGGAAATAATATGACCCGTCGATCAGCGTGAAGCCTGTGTGCGTGTAGCCGTCATCGTCAAACCAGTAGAATTTATCATCGATCTGCAGCCAGCCGGACGCAGCCCTTGTCCCGTCGCCGAATTCATAGTATCTGCCGTTCGTATCCTTGTACCAGCCTTTTGTGAGGCCGTATACAGCAGTCAGGCTGACATCGTCCGCAGGCATACTGAAGACGACCGTCTGCTTCTCCAGCTGGCCAGCGGAAAGCAGGCCGGCTTCATCCAGCCAGTGCAGGAAATTGTAGCCTTTCTTTTTGTCCGCGGTAACGGTTATTTCTTCATTCGCCGCAGCCTGTGTCAGACTGCTTGTACCGCCCGTGATCGTAAGCGAATATACGGGGGCCTCTGCCAGTTCGGCAGTCTCCGTAACCTCCGTCTGTTCAGAAACAACGGTATCTTCGATCACCTCTTCGGCGATCGCTTCTGCAGCCGGTGCATCGGTCACAGTCTCCGGAACTGTCTCTCCGGCTTCCGTGATCTCTTCAGCGGTCACTTCCGGTTCCGATGCAGCCTCTTCTGCTGTCTCGTCTTCCGGAACAGACACAGTCTCATCCACGGCCGGATCCGCTGTTTCTTCCGATACGGTCTCTTCCTGTTCCTCAGGGATCAGGCTGACGGTATCTTCCGGTTCTTCAGTCTCTTCCGGCTCAGCTGTTTCTTCCGGCAGTGCCTCAGGTTCCCCGGCCTCTTCCTCTTCCGTGACCTCTTCTTCCGCAATATTCTCGATCTGTTCTTCCCCTTCTTCTGTCTGGATGACGATCCCTGTCTCCTCCTGGTCAGCGGTCTCTTCCGCATATACAGGCAGGACTGCCGTCGTCATAAGCAGCGCGGCGAGGAAAACGATACTTTTTCTTAACTTTCCCCTTAACTTTCCCATCATATACCTTTTTTTGCATATACATTCTACACTAAGACAGCCCATATGTCCTGTATGAAGAATAATCTTAAGAATGATTAAGAATCATTTACGAAAAAGAAAAGCATATATATGACATCAGCCATATATATGCCTCATTGAACATCAGGAAACGGGTTTGTCGCTTCTTCCCTTGGCATCGATCTTATATCCGTCGATCGTCGTATCTGCGGCCATCTTTCCGTTCTGATAGAAATAGAAATAATAACCGTCGATCAGCTGCCAGTCCCTTACCATCTTGCCGTCTTCTGCCAGATAGTAATAGATATCATCGACCTTGATCCATCCCTTAGCCATTGCACCGCTGTTCCGGAAGTAGTAATAATCCGTACCGACCTTCAGCCAGCCTTTGACCATAACGCCGCTCTTGCTGAAATAGTATTTGACTTTATCGATCTCCTGCCAGCCGGTGACCATTGCGCCCGTCGATGACAGATAGTAGTACTTCCCGTCAAGCTTCAGCCAGCCGGAGAGGATCGCGCCGTACCTGTTCATGTAGAACCACTGGTCGTGCAGCTTGTTCCAGCCTGTCAGCATGACGCCGTTTTCATTGAAATGATACCACTTGCCCTTGATCTCTTTCGTGCCTGTCTGCATGATGCCGTTAGCATCGAAGTAATACCATCTGTTCTCATACTTCAGCCAGCCGACTGCCATGGAACAGTCTGACTTGAAATAGTACCAGTTCTTATCGATCTCCCTCCATTCGGAAACAACTGCTCCCTGGTTGCGGAAATAATAGGTCTTCCCGTTAACGGTCACCCAGCCTGTCTTTCTGACACCATTTGGCTGGAAATAATGCTTGCGGCCGTCGATCTTGCGGATGCCCGTCGCCATCGAACCGTCGGACAGCAGGTAGTATGTATTGTTGTCCTTATCCGCATACCAGCCTTTGTACATCTTGAACTGGCTGTCAAAGTAGTACCACTTTTCGGAGATCTTTTTCCAGCCTTTTGTCAGGACACCGTCCGTACCGCCGTAGTACCAGTCTTCATCGATCTTGAACCAGTCTGTATACAGCACGCCGTTGTCATTGAACATATACGTCTTCTTGCCGATGGTCTGCTTTCCCGTCAGCATGACGCCGTTCTCATCGGAATAATAGGTCTTGTCGTCGATCTTGAACCAGCCGATCGCAAGCGAGCCGTCTGTATTCAGATAGTACCATTTATTTTTGATGCTAACCCAGCCCTTGGCCATCTTGCCGCTCTTGCCGAGGTAATACCACTTGTCCTTGATCTTCTGCCAGCTCTTCTGCATCACGCCGTCGGAATTGAAATAATACCAGTATGAATTGATCTTGGACCAGCCTTTCTGCATCTTACCGTCTTTGTAGAAGTAGAATTTCCCGTTGACTTCATACCACCCTTCGCGTTTTACTTCTCCATAAGCGGGTGCTTTTTCGATCTTGATGATACTGCCGCGCAGATGCTCGTAATTATTGAAATTACCGGAACCGACATAGCCGTTGGGGGCGCCGAAGAATTCTTCCGCATAACCGTCGTGGATAACGAACTCGATCACGTCATCGGAAATATTTCCCGTACATCCGTCGTTCGAATCTTTCGGGGCCTTGGCATCGATCTTGACGACCGGGATCGTAATGCCCGTATCGAGGATCATATAATATCTTGAGCCGATGTCACCGAATTTGCTCGCAAGCGCCGCGCCGATGAAACCGTCTTCATCGAACAGGAAACCCGTCTTGGTGTCGACTGTCATGTGCGCCTGGATGTACTGATACTGCGGCGAACCGGTCATCGTGATCAGCCTGTAATCCTCATATGTTTTTGCAGTTCCGTAGCCGCTGCCTACAGGGCAGGCTGTAAACTTTGTACCGGGGAACGGTTTTTCATAATTCTTCAGATCTGTGAAACTGAATTTATTAACATTGAACCCCAGCGAAGTCAGCACCAGGACTATGGTGCATACTGTTAAAAATCTTAATCTCTTTATCTTTTCCATGATAATATCTTAACAAAAGAGCATTGTCATCTCAATGGATGCTATAATGATTTTAACTGCAAAGGAGAGTAATACAATTATGAAAAAACCGGCACTCGTCATACTTGCGGCAGGCATGGGCAGCAGATATGGCGGAATGAAGCAGATCGACGGTGTAGGCAACCATAATGAGCCGATCATCGAGTTCTCGATCTTCGACGCAAAGGAAGCAGGATTTGAAAAAGTCATCCTGATCATCCGCAAGGAACACGAAGAAATATTCAGAAATGCACTCACAAACAAGATCGAACCCAAGATGGACGTGAGATTCGCTTATCAGGATATGTACAACATCCCCGAAGGCATCAAGGTGCCCGAAGGAAGGGAAAAGCCCTGGGGCACGACACATGCGCTGCTCGCATGCAAGGGCGTAGTCGATGAACCATTCGCGATCGTCAATGCGGACGACTTCTACGGCAAGGACGCATACAAAGTCATTTACAACTATCTGTGCAATGAAATCGAAGATGACAAATATGCAATGGTCGGCTATCTCTGCGGGAATACTCTGACCGACAACGGCACCGTAACACGCGGCGTCTGTGAAAAGGATGAGAACGGCAACCTGGTATCGATCCGCGAAGTCCAGAAGATCGCTCGTCAGGACGGCAAGGCTGTTTACGAAGAAGACGGCAAATGGCTGCCTCTCGCCGATGACACTGTCGTCTCCATGAACTTCTGGGGACTTACACCGAAGATCTTTGAAGAATGCGAACCGATCTTCGCAGATTTCCTGAGAAAAAATCTCGAAGCCAATCCGATGAAGTGCGAGCATGTCCTCCCGACAGCGATGGGCGATCTCGTAAAAGAAGGAAAATGCACGGTCAAGGTCCTCTCCAGCAAGGACAGCTGGTTCGGCGTTACTTATAAAGAGGACAAACCCGACGTCGTAAAACGCATCCAGGAAATGAAGGATGCGGGCATCTATCCGGATATTCTCTGGTGATCATGAAAAAGAACTGACCGTTTTCCGGACCGGAAACGGTCGGTTTTTTATGCAGGATCCGGCCGCATAAAAAACGGACATGCATATCCATGTCCGTTTCCAATGCTTATACGAGTTCGATGAATGCCATCGGCGCAGCGTCACCGCGGCGTCTGCCGGTCTTTGTGACACGTGTGTATCCGCCGTTGCGGTCAGCGTATTTCGGTGCTACTTCATCAAAGAGCTTCTGCAGTACAGTCTGCTGTGTCTTTTCATCAGCTACTGCATTGCGGATATAGGAAGCTGCTCTGCGGCGTGCAGCCAGATCGCCTTTTTTACCGAGTGTGATCAGTTCATCGACAACAGATCTCATATCCTTGGCTTTCGCTTCAGTTGTTTCGACCTTTCCGTAGAGAATTACAGAAGTAGCGAGGTTTCTGAGCATTGCCTTGCGATGATCAGCTGTTCTTCCAAACTTACGATTCCACATAATTCTTCCTCCATTTAATCAAAGGACTTAAATCCAAGTCCGAGTTCGATGAGCTTGTCCTTTACCTCTTTAAGAGATTTCTTACCGAGGTTACGGACTCTCATCATTTCATCCTCGGTCTTCTGTGTGAGTTCATCCACTGTCTGAATGCCCGCACGCTTGAGGCAGTTGTAGGAACGGACGGAGAGATCGAGATCTTCGATCATCAGCTGCTGTCCCATGGACTGCTGTTCAGCTTTGCCTTCGAGCATGACGTCTTCCATGTTCAGTACTTCTTCACTGATTCCGGAAATGATATCGAGATGGTCGATCAGGATCTTCGCCGCAAGCGCAAGTGCTTTCTGCGGTGTGATGGATCCGTTTGTCCAGATCTCCATATTCAGACAGTCATATTTTTCTGTTTCGCCCATTCTTGTGGGTTCAACATTATAGGATACTTTTTCGATCGGTGTATAGATCGAATCCGTAAATACGGTACCGATACCCTGTGAGCTTCCCTGGTTCTTCAGTTTGTTTACATCGGAACTGACATAACCGCGGCCGCTCTTTGCCTTCAGTTCCATTTCCAGATTCACACCCTGTTCAAGATGTGCGATCACGAGGTCCTTGTTCAGGATCTCGACCTGAGCGGGACAGATGATGTCGCCTGCTGTCAGTGTGCAGGGACCCTTTGCGGAGATCTGCAGAGTGTAGACGTCATCGTCTTCGATCTTCATGATCAGCTTCTTGAGCTGCAGGATGATCATGGAAACATCTTCCCTCACGCCGGGAATCGAAGTGAATTCATGATATACACCATCAACTTTGATGGAAAATACTGCCGCTCCGGGCAGAGAAGAAAGCAGGACTCTGCGCAGTGCGTTTCCGATCGTTGTACCAAATCCTCTCTCCAGCGGAGTCAGACGGAACTTTCCGTAATTGTCGGATTCCACATATTCCATGACTTCAAATTTGGCACGGTCAAATTTCTGCATTCAATAATCCTCCTGTCTTCTTATTATCCACGCGGTCTCTTGGGCGGACGGCAGCCGTTATGAGGAATCGGTGTTACATCACTGATCGCAGTGATCTCGAGACCTGCTGTCTGCAGTGCACGGACAGCTGCCTCACGTCCTGCACCGGGGCCTTTAACGTTGACTTCAACAGTCTTCATACCCTGCAGGATAGCTGCTTTCGCTGCTGCTTCGGAGCAGAGCTGTGCAACGTACGGTGTGGACTTACGGGAACCCCTGTAGCCCAGAGCACCGGCAGAGCTCCAGGAAATAACGTTTCCTGCTTCATCGGAGATCGTAACGATCGTGTTGTTGAATGTTGAATGGATGTGGGCGATGCCCTTGACTATATTCTTCTTGACCTTCTTTTTACGGACGGCAGTACCTCTTTTTTTAGTATTCTTTCCAGCCATATCGTCCTCCTAATTACTTCTTCTTGTTCGCGACTGTACGACGCGGTCCCTTCCTCGTGCGGGCATTTGTACGTGTACGCTGACCGCGGACGGGCAGACTTCTTCTGTGACGGATACCACGGTAGCTTCCGATCTCCATCAGACGCTTGATATCGAGCGCTCTTTCACGGCGCAGGTCACCTTCTGTCTTGTATTTGTCAACTTCCTGACGAATAGCTGTTTCCTGTGCATCCGTAAGATCCTTTACACGGATGGTCTCATCAATACCGCATGCTGCGAGGATGTTCTTCGCAGTTGTCGGGCCGATACCATAGATATATGTCAGAGATACTCCTACACATTTGTTACGCGGAATATCTACACCAGCAATACGTGCCATATTAGTTCATTTCCTCCAAATTAACCCTGTCTCTGCTTGTGCTTGGGGTTCTCGCAGATCACCATGACTACGCCTCTGCGCTTGATGACTCTGCACTTATCACAAATCGGTTTTACTGATGGTCTTACTTTCATCTTATTTGCCTCCTGGACAATATTATCAGTGTATTACTTATGTCTGTATGTAATACGCCCACGTGTTAAATCATAAGGTGAGATCTCAACTGTGACCCTGTCTCCCGGTAAAATGCGAATGTAATTCATACGGATTTTACCAGCAACGTGGGCACGGATCACATGACCGTTCTGAAGTTTCACCTTGAAGTTGGCATTAGGAAGGGTTTCCTCTACGATACCATCAATTTCAATGACATCCTGTTTACTCATCAATACTCACTTTCTTAAATAACCGGGGAGGAACGGGAGTTCCTCCCCCGTATTACTTTAAGCTATCTTTCCTAAAGCCTCTTTGATCGCACCGAATACTTCTGCCGGTTTGTTCGCTGCATCGATGTGTGTTACGACACCCTTTGCCTCATAGAAATCAATGACCGGTTTCGTACTCTTGTGATACTCATCCATCCTGACAGTCAGCTGTTCGACTGTATCGTCTTTTCTCTGCTGCAGTTCAGCACCGCATTCATCGCAGATACCTTCGACTTTGGGCGGATGGTTCTTCATGTGGAAGATCGCACCGCACTTCGGGCAGATGCGTCTGCCTGTGATACGCTCTTTCAGAATCTCAAAATCCACTTCGAGAGCGATGACTGATTCGACCGGTTTGCCGATCTTGTCAGCGATCGCGGAAAATGCTTCAGCCTGAACAAGAGTGCGGGGGAAACCGTCGAGAAGGTAACCCTTCTGGCAGTCGTCTTCCTGCAGTCTTTTTTCGACCATGGCATTGATGACATCGTCCGGTACCAGTTTCCCGGCTTCCATGTAAGACTTTGCCTCTTTGCCAAGCTCAGTATTGTTTCTTACGTTCTCTCTGAGCATGTCACCCGTTGAGATATGCGGGATGTCATACTCTTTGAGGATCAGATCGGACATTGTGCCCTTACCTGCACCAGCAGGTCCCATGATCAGAATATTCATTTACTTTCCTTTTGTCTGTTTGACCTTATTTGATAAACCCGCGATACTGCTTCTGCGTCAGCTGGCCTTTCAGCTGTGCGACTGTTTCCATCGCAACACCTACCACGATGATGATACCGGTGCCGCCGATGCCTGTTGAAGCGGGAAGTGACGTGAACATCGGCAGCAGATACGGGATGACCGCAACGATCATCAGGAAGAGCGCGCCGAGTACAGTAATTCGGTTCACTACTTTATGAAGGTAACGCTTTGTTTCGTTGCCCGGACGGATGCCCGGGATATAAGCGCCGGATTTGCCGAGATTCTCGGCGACCTTTTCGGGATCTACCTGGAGATCCGTGTAGAAGAATGTGAACAGAACCGTTAATACCGCATAGAGACAGAGTCCGACAGGCTTGTTGAGCGAGAGGACATTGTTCAGTTTGGTATACAGGTCATGGTTGAAGAAGCTGATAATGATCTGCGGGGCTGTCATGACCGAACCAGCGAAGATTACCGGAATGACGGATGCGCTGTTGATCTTGAGCGGGAGATATGTGATATCCGAGCCGCCGCGGATATTAGAGCTGTTCGTATACTGGATCGGAATCTTTCTTACGGCTGTTTCCATAATGATTACAAACACTATGATTGCCAGATACAGCAAGCAATAGAGTACAAAGAGAAGTACACCATTAAACACTTCGCCCTGCGACGCGCCGCCTGTCAGAATACTGTAGACCTGCACGAATGACGCGGGCATGTTGGAAACAATACCGGCAAAGATGATGATCGACAGACCGTTGCCGATCCCGTTTACTGATATTTTATCACCTATCCAGATCAGGAACATCGTTCCGGCGCACATGATCGTCGCCGTAAACAGATATCCGGAAAGCTGTGCATTTTCGAGTATCTGGTACTGCTTGTCGAATCCGTAGACAAGAGAGAAAGCCTGTACGAATGCAAGCACGACACCGAGATACCTCGTGATCTTTTCGATTTTCATTCTTCCTGTCTGACCGGATTTTGTCAGCTCGGTCAGGGCAGGAATAACATCCATGCTGAGCAGCTGGATGATGATGCTGGCCGTGATGTACGGACCAACACCCATTGCGAAGACAGAAAGTCTTTCGAGAGCGCCGCCTCCGAGCAGATTCATCATACTCAGGAGCGAGTTGTCTGAGATCTGCGCGGCAAGCGCGGCGGCATCGACTCCCGGAACGGGAATGGATGCCCCGATGCGATAGATCAACAGCATTGCCAGGGTGAAGAAGATCTTTTTGCGGATCTCCTTGTTCCTGAACATGCTGGCGAACGTATGCATCATGTTACAGTACCTCGACTTTTCCGCCTGCCTCTTCAATAGCCTTTACTGCACTCTTGGAGAACTTGTCAGCTTTTACTGTCAGTTTCTTCTCGAGTTTGCCATTTCCGAGGATCTTTAAACCATCGAGAGGTTTCTTTACAAGTCCAGCAGCCTTGAGAATCTCGAAATCGATAACTGCATCATCGTCAAAGCAGTTCAGATCTGCAACATTGACAACTGCATATTCCCTGCGCGTGAAGTTTGTGAATCCTCTTTTCGGCATTCTCTTGAAGAACGGTGTCTGTCCGCCTTCAAATCCAATTGCGACGCCTCCGCCGCTTCTGGAGTTCTGACCCTTCTGTCCTTTACCGGCTGTTTTGCCGTTTCCGGAACCAAGTCCTCTTCCGATTCTCTTGGATGTGAAACGTGCACCCTGGTTCGGTTTCATTTCATTCAGTTTCATCAGAATTCCTCCTTATCGAATCTCAGCAACTTTCTTCTCACGAATAGCTGCTACTTCATCAACCGTACGCATCTGTCTCAGAGCATCGATCGTAGCGTATACAACGTTTACAGCTGTACGGGATCCGATGACCTTGGAAAGAACATCGCTGACGCCTGCGAGCTCAAGAATTGAACGGACAGCGCCGCCTGCGATAACTCCGGTACCGGGAGCAGCGGGAGCCAGGTAAACACTGCTTGCGCCGTGCTTGCCGACTGCTGCGTGCGGTACAGTTCTGTTGTCTTCGACCAGCTTGACTGTGAAGACAGACTTTGTTGCAGCTTCTGTAGCCTTCTTGATCGCATCAGGTACTTCAGCAGCTTTGCCCATACCGAATCCGACTCTGCCCTTCTTGTCGCCGACGACAACGAGAGCCGCAAAACGCATTCTGCGTCCGCCCTTGACTGTCTTTGATACACGGTTAATGGAGACTACTACATCTTCGAACTCTTTCGGTTCACGCCTTCTAAACGTTTTTCTGTCATTTGGCATTGTATTACTCTCCCTTCCTTAGAACTTCAGTCCGGCTTCTCTTGCGGCATCCGCCAGAGCCTGGACACGTCCGTGATATACATAACCGCCGCGGTCAAAGCGTACGGATTCGATATTGATCTCTTTGCACTTGTTGGCGATCGCTTCGCCGACCTTCTTAGCAGCTTCGATGTTGCCGCCGTTTTCAAGCTTCAGTTCGAGGGAGCTTGCGGAGCAGAGCGTTCTGCCTTTTGTATCGTCGATGACCTGTGCATAGATATGCGCGTTGGAACGGAACACATTCAGCCTCGGGCAGTCAGGAGTTCCGCTGACGACTTTACGTACACGCTTGTGACGGCGGATACGTTCTTCATTTTTCTTTACACCTTTCAGCATTTTACTCTCTCCTTCCCATTACTTCTTGGACGCTGCTGTCTTACCTTCCTTGCGGCGTACCTTTTCATCCGCATAACGGATACCCTTACCGCCGTAAGGTTCAGGCTTCTTGGTTGCTCTGACGACTGCAGCGAACTGACCGACGCTCTGTTTGTCGATACCGCTTACGTTGATTGTTGTGTTGTCAGGAACTTCAACTGTGAGGTCCTTCGGAACTGTGAATTCAACAGGGTGGGAATAGCCGACGTTCAGCGTGAGCTTGTCTCCGGAGAGGGCTGCCCTGTAGCCGATACCGACGATCTTGAGCTGTTTTGTGAATCCTTTGTGTACGCCTTCGACCATTGCATTGATCAGGGCGCGTGTTGTTCCGTGGAGCTGTTTTGTGTGTTTTTCCTCGTTCGGACGCTTAACAGCGAGGACGCCGTTTTCGATCTCGATCTGCATTAACGGGGAAAAGGACCTTGTCAAGGTTCCCTTAGGACCTTTTACAGTCACCTCATTGCCTTCTGCGACGCTGATCTCAACGCCTTCAGGAATGGTAATCGCTTTATTACCGATACGTGACATTTTTTCTTCCTTTCTTTATTACCACACGTAAGCGATGACTTCGCCGCCGATGTGTTTCCTTCTAGCTTCTCTGTCTGTCATCATTCCTTCGGATGTGGAGATGATGGCGACGCCCAGTCCGTTCAGGACTTTGGGGATGTTGTTGCCCTTCGCATAAACACGCAGACCAGGCTTGGAGATCCTTTTGATCCCCTGCATAACCTTGTTGTCATCGGAGCCGTATTTCAGAGTAACAACGATCTTCTTTTCAATACCTTCACCTGTAACAGAGTATCTGTCGATGTAGCCTTCGTTCTTCAGGATCCTGGCGATCTCAGCCTTGACCTTTGAATACGGAGCGACATCTACTGTTGTCATGTGAGCCTGATAGCCATTGCGAATCCTTGTGAGCATATCAGCGATAGGATCAGTCATATTCATCGTGATTCCTCCTTACCAGCTTGCCTTCTTGACACCCGGGATCTGGCCCTTGTAAGCCAGTTCGCGGAAGCAGATACGGCAGAGTTTATACTTTCTTAATACGGAATGCGGACGTCCGCATCTCTCGCAGCGTGTGTATTCACGTGTGGAGAACTTTGCAGGACGGGACTGTTTGACCTTCATTGATGTTTTTGCCATACTTTGTTCTCCTTTTCTTACTTAACAAACGGCATGCCCATGCCCTTTAACAAAGAGAATGCTTCCTTGTTTGTCTTCGCTGTCGTAACGATAACGATATCCATACCGCGGACCTTGTTCACTTTGTCGAAGTTGATTTCCGGGAAGATCAGCTGTTCCTTGATGCCGAGCGTGTAGTTGCCGCGGCCGTCGAATGCTGTTGCACTGACACCGTGGAAGTCTCTTACGCGGGGCAGGGAGATGTTCAGCAGCTTGTCGAGGAATTCATACATTCTCTCGCCGCGCAGCGTGACCTTGCAGCCGATCGCCATTCCTTCACGGAGCTTGAAGTTAGCGATTGATTTCTTAGCCTTTGTGATAACAGGCTTCTGGCCTGCGATCTGTGTGAGCTCTTCAACTGCTTCTTCCAGGACCTTCGGGTTGCTGATGGCATCGCCGACACCCATGTTGATAACGACCTTGACGATCTTCGGTGCTTCCATAGTGCTGGAATAGTTATATTCCTCCATCAGAGCAGGCTTGACCGTTTCAATATACTTCTGTTCGAGACGATTCATTATTTCTTGCCTCCCTTGACTGTTTCACCGGACGCTTTAAAGTATCTGACCTTTTCGCCCTTGTCATTGACCTTGATGCCGATACGGCTGACTTTCTTTGCCTTGTTATCATACAGCATGACGTTGGATGCATCGATCGGTGCTTCCTTTTCAACGATGCCGCCTTCCGGATTCTGCTGGCTGACCTTCAGCGCTTTCTTGATGATGTTGACGCCTTCAACAACGACCTTGTTTTCCTTGGGCATTACAGCGATAACATCGCCGACTGTACCTTTATAGTGGCCGCTGATGACCATTACTTTATCACCTGTTTTGATCTTCATATCAGCTCCTCCTATAACACTTCCGGTGCGAGGGAAACGATCTTCATGAATCCCTTTTCACGGAGTTCTCTTGCGACCGGGCCGAAGATACGTGTTCCGACCGGTGTCATATCTTCCTTGATGATAACTGCAGCGTTGTCATCAAACTTGATGTAGCTTCCGTTTGCACGGCGGACGCCGTAAGCCGTACGTGCGATGACGCATTTAACGACCTGGCCTTCCTTGACAGATCCGTTCGGAGCTGCCTTTTTAACAGCGCAGACAACGATGTCACCGATCGTTGCGCTCTTGCGCTTAGAGCCGCCAAGGCACCTGATGACAAGCAGTTCCTTTGCACCAGTATTGTCAGCGACATTCAACCTTGTTTCATTCTGAATCATGCTTCAACCTTCCTTTGCTTAAAGAATAACTGCCTTTTCGATGATCCTGACGAGACGGAAATGCTTGTCAGCACTGAGAGGTCTTGTTTCCATGACTTCTACGATATCACCGACTTTTGCCTCGTTGTTCTCATCATGAGCCTTAAAGCGCTTTGTGTATTTTACCTGTCTTCCGTATAAAGGATGACTCTTCTTGGTTTCGATCTCAACAACGACTGTTTTGTCCATCTTGTCGGAAACAACTTTTCCTGTTAAGACTTTACGACTGTTTCTGTCTGCCATTTCTGTGTCCTCCCTTATTTCGCATTTGCACGTTCTGTCAGAACTGTGTAGATGCGTGCGATCGTTTTCTTGATGTCTCTGATGCGGGCGGGGTTCTCGAGGTTGCCTGTAGCCTGTGCAAAACGCAGGTTATAGAGCTCTTCCTTCAGGGATGTGACTTCCTTTTCGAGTTCTTCGTTGCTCAGATCTCTAACTTCTTTCACATTCATGATTACTTCTTCTCCTCCTCGCCTTTCTTAACAAAGCGGGTGCTGACGCAGAGCTTGTTTGCGCCGAGCCTTAATGCTTCTCTTGCGATTTCTTCACTGACGCCTGCGATCTCGAACAGTACACGGCCTTCCTGTGCAACTGCTACCCAGTGGTCGGGAGCACCTTTACCGGAACCCATACGTACTTCGAGAGGCTTCTTTGTTCTTGCCAGGTGCGGGAAGATCTTGATCCAGACCTTACCGCCTCTGTTCATATAACGTGTCATGGCAACACGGGCTGCCTCGATCTGTGCGCTGGAGATATAGCCGCCTTCCGTAGCGACAAGGCCGTATTCGCCGAACGCTACTTCACGGCCTGCTTTTGCGCGGCCTTCATAGCTCAGACGGTGCGGTCTTCTGTATTTCGTTCTGTTAGGCATTAACATGATCAGTCATTACCTCCTTCAGCAGGAGCAGCAGTTTCAGCAGGTCTGTCTGCGTTTGCAGGACGGCGGCTGCCTCTTCTGTCGTTTCTGTCATTTCTGCTGTTTCTTCTGTTTCTGCGGTCATTTCTCGGAGCACGTGCAGGTGCTTCAGGTTCCTTGACCATCTGACCGGGGAGAACTTCACCGCGGCAGATCCAGACCTTGACGCCGAGCTTGCCGTATGTTGTCTGTGCTTCTTCACAGGCATAGTCGATATCACTTCTCAGTGTATGAAGAGGAACGACACCCTTGGAGTAGCCTTCGGAACGGGCGATTTCAGCGCCGCCGAGACGACCCTTGGCCTGTGTCTTGATTCCCTTTGCGCCGGAACGCATCGTCTGCTGGATCGCCTTCTTCTGGGCGATACGGAAGGACTGACGTGCTTCGAGTTGCTCGCAGATCTTCCTCGCTACCAGGCGTGCATCGAGATCGGGGTTCGCAACAGCGATGACTTCGACCTTGATGTTCTTTCCGCCTGTCAGAGCAGAGAGCTTTTCCTTGAGGATCTGCATCTTGTCCTTCTCGCCGTCTTTGCCGAGCATTGCGCCGGGTCTTGCACAGCGGACGATGACCTTGCAGTCCTTCTTGCCTGTACGCTCGATCTCGATCCTGGAGATATAAGCGTCTTTGAGTTCCTTCTCGAGGAATTTGCGGACTTTGATGTCTTCATTCAGAAGATCACCGAATTCAGCTTTTTCTGCGTACCATCTTGATTCCCAGTCACGGATGACTCCGACACGCATGCCGATAGGGCTTACTTTCTGTCCCATATTACTGATCTTCCTCCTTACTTCTCATCCGAAACCACAACAGTGATGTGGCTTGTTCTCTTCATGATAGCGGATGCGCTGCCCTTGGCTCTGGGCATGTAGCGCTTCAGTGTGATGCCTTCGTCTGCGTAGCAGGCTTTGACATACAGATTCTCTTCAACAAGCTGGTGATTGTGTGTTGCGTTTGCAGCAGCACTCTTTACAACCTTCGCGACAGCATCGGCAGCGTGGTTCGGTGTGAACTTCAGGATTGCCAGTGCTTCGTTAACGCTCTTGCCTCTGATCAGATCAAGGACCAGGCGAACCTTGCGCGGAGTATAACGAACTGTTTTAGCTGTAGACTTTACATCCATTTTCGTATCCTCCCTTATCTCTTATCCTTGCCGTCACCGTGACCGCCGAACTTTCTTGTCGGAACGAATTCACCGAGTTTGTGACCGACCATGTCCTCTGTTACATATACGGGAACATGTTCCTTGCCGTTGTAGACAGCGAATGTATGCTCAACGAAGCTGGGGAAAATCGTTGAACGGCGTGACCATGTCTTGATTACTTCTTTTTTATTTGCCGCATTCAGCGCGTCGACCTTCTTGAGAAGATAGTCATCACAGAACGGGCCTTTCTTAATGCTTCTTGACATTATTCATTCTCTCCTTTCAGCTTATTTTCCTTTGCGTCTTCTTACGATGTACTGGTTGCTCTTAGCCTTGGGGTTGCGTGTCTTGACGCCCATTGCCTTCTTGCCCCACGGTGTCATAGGCGCTTTGCGTCCGATCGGAGCACGGCCTTCACCACCGCCATGAGGGTGATCGACAGGGTTCATAGCGGAACCTCTGACAGTCGGGCGGATACCCTTCCATCTGTTCCTTCCTGCTTTGCCCCAGTTGACCAGGGAATATTCGCCGTTGCCGACGACGCCGACTGTTGCACGGCAGTTAGCCAGGACTCTTCTGACTTCGCCGCTGCTCAGACGGAGTGTGACATATCTGCCTTCGGAACCGAGGATCTGCGCGGAGCAGCCTGCAGCCCTTGCCATCTGGCCGCCCTTGCCGGGCTTCAGTTCAACGTTGTGTACGAATGTACCGTCAGGGATGTTTCTGAGTTCCATAGCGTTGCCGATCTTAATATCGACTGCTTCGCCGGAAACGATCATATCGCCGACATTCAGTCCTTCCGGATGAATGATGTAGCGCTTTTCGCCGTCAGCGTAGTTGATCAGGGCGATGTTGGCATTTCTGTTGGGATCGTATTCGATCGCAGCGACTTTGCCCGGAACGTTGTCCTTGTTTCTCTTGAAGTCAACGATTCTGTACTTCTGCTTGACGCCGCCTCCCTGGTGACGTGTTGTGATGCGTCCAGTATTGTTTCTGCCGCCTTTTTTGTTTAACGGAGCGAGCAGGCTCTTTTCAGGTGTCTGCTTTGTGATGTTGTCTCTGCTGAGAGAGGTCATGTTTCTGCGTCCGTTGCTGGTCGGCTTGTATTTTACAATTGCCATTTTCTTTATTTTCCTTTCGCAGTTATCCGGAGATAGCGATTTTCCTCCGATAGTTTATATTTTCAGTTTTCTTCGAAGATATCGATCTGCTGACCTTCAGGCAGCTTTACGATCGCCTTCTTGATCGCTCTTGTCTTTCCGACAAAACGTCCGACTCTCTTTGTCTTGGGATGAACATTGACGATGTTCACCTTTTCAGGCTTGATGTGGTAGATCTCCTGAATTGCCTGAGCTACTGAGCTCTTGTTGGCATCTTTAGCGACTTCGAATGTGATCTTGTTTTCATCACTGGAAGCCTTCATGGTTTTTTCGGTAACGATCGGACGAATAATGATATCACGTGCACTCATTATGCGAAAACCTCCCCTGCTGTAGCGGCGGCTGCTTCTGTGAAGACGATCCTGTCTGCGTTTACGATGTCATAAACTGTCAGGGCGGGAACTGTAACGATCACTGCATTCGGGATGTTCCTCATGGAAACGAATGCATTGTCGAAGTCTTCGGATGCATCAGCGACGAACAGTGTCTTGCGATCGAAGCCGAATGCGTTAAGCAGTGCAACTGCCTTCTTAGTTTTGATCCCGTCGAATGCGAGATTGTCGATCAGAGTCATCTTGTTGTCCAGTACCTTCTCGCTCAGAGCGGAACGCATGGCAAGTCTTCTGACCTTGCGGTTCATCTTGATGTTGTATTTGCGGGGATGAGGTCCGAATGCAATCGCGCCGTGTCTCCACTGTGTAGCCCTTGTGGAACCCTGACGTGCGCGGCCTGTACCCTTCTGACGGTAAGGCTTCTTGCCTGTGCCGCTTACGAACGCTCTTGTCTTTGTGGAATGAGTACCCTGTCTCAGACCGGCGAGATAAACAAGAACTGCATCATACATAGCCTGCTGGTTCGGTTCGATACCGAATACCGCATCGGAGAGCTCAACGGACTTAACGACCTTGGCTTCCTGATTATAAACATCCATCTGTGCCATAGTTGTATCTCTCTCCTTCCTTATTCAGCCGTGTTGGAGAGCAGCTCAACGGGAGCGACTTCCTTGACGGGCTTGACAGTTGTCTTGATCATGACCAGACCCTTCTTCGGTCCCGGGATATTGCCCTTGATCAGGATGTATCCTTCTTCTGTGTCGACCTTGATGACTGTCAGGTTCTGGTTTGTAGTTGTAACGGCACCGCCGTGGCCGGGCATCTTTGTATTCTTTTCAATACGTCCGTTGTTGCGGCCTGTGGTTGCCAGTGAACCGATGTGTCTGACGTTCTTGGATCCGCCGTGAGTCTCCGGCTGGCGGTGATGACCGTGACGGGCGATCGTGCCCTGGTAGCCTTTACCCTTGCTTGTGCCCTGGACATCTACGATATCGCCGGCTTTGAACAGATCAGCCTTTACTTCCGCACCGGCCTCAAGGTTCATCATCTCATCGGCTTTGATCTCTCTGATGTAGTGCTTCGGAGCTGTGTTGGCTTTCTTTGCATGTCCGATCTCAGGCTTTGTGGAACGCTGTTCCTTAACGTCCTCATAACCCAGCTGGATCGCTTCATAGCCGTCAGTTTCCTTTGTTTTCTTCTGCAGCACGACGTTTGGTTTTACTTCAACGACAGTAACGGGGATCAGCTCTCCGTCAGCTGTGAATACCTGTGTCATACCGAGCTTACGTCCTAAAATACCCTTCATCTGTATTCACCCGGTTCCTTTCTTACAGCTTGATCTCGATGTCTACGCCTGAAGGCAGATCCAGTCTGCTCAGTGCATCGATCGTTTCAGCGCTCGGACCAATGATCTCAATCAGTCTCTTGTGTGTACGGATCTCGAACTGTTCACGAGAGTCCTTGTACTTGTGGACAGCGCGAAGTACTGTGATGACTTCACGTTCAGTAGGCAGCGGAACAGGTCCGACGATCTTCTTAGCACCATGGTTACCGGCTGTCTTGACGATCTTTTCGCAAGCCGTATCCAGGCTCCTGTTCTCGTAAGCCTTCAGACGAATTCTTACTGAGTTCTTTGCCATGAAATATTTCCTCCTTATATTCATTCCCTAAGATTTAAGGGATCGCTCCGTGGAAATTCCCCGGTTATCACGCTTACCGTGACAACGCATTTCGGCGTGCCGGCAACCTCCCACATCTACACGAGTGCTCCAGTATGATAACACAGGCTAAAAATGCATGCAAGCTTTTTTTATCTTTTTATCGATAAAAATTCATGCTTTCCGCGGTTTGTCAAAAATGCAAAAAAACCCTTATGTTTTCTTGCTTACATAAAAGTTTTCAGAGGCTGTTTTGGGGCCTTTTGACCCGCCTCCTTCCAGTGCGGTCCGCTTTCTTCGAAAAACCGGTACAAATGACCCGAAAATACCCTTTTTTGACGAGTCGACCCGAATTTTTGCCGTTTTTGACCACTTTATACGCATGCATAGCCCTGTGAAAACGCATACATTCCATTTTTTTCAGCGAAAAAAGAAAAATCCTTCCTTCCGGAAGGACTTTCTCATGTTTCTCTTTGCGGACGGATCACTTCTCAAAGCGCAGATGCAGGTGCGGATTGATCTCCGCGGCGTCTGCGATCGTCATCAGTGTCCGGTAGCCGTATTTGGATGATGTGACCGACTGGGCGTTCGGCTGGGTCAGGATCATAACTGTTTCCGTGGTGTCTTCAATCAGGTAATCATGCAGTGTATCCTGATTCAGCACGCTTCCGGACGGCAGATCCAGCACTTCGTCCATGTATTCCATCATCAGGGATCTTGTCTTCAGCTTTTCCGCTTCCAATACGATTGTTCTGGTCATTTTGCGTCTCCGTAAAAATCCTTTCAATCTGCGGATATCGCGATCCAGTACTCCGGCAGCCGTGCAGAAGGATCCATGCAGCTGTAAATGTGATGATGTTTTCTGTCCGTCAGGCGGTCCTGTTCTGAAGGATCCGCTTTCTGCCTGCGGTGCGGAACCGGCCGGATATCTTCATAAACATTATAGCAGTCCGCCGGAAAACAATCCGTACTCAGAACCGCCGATCTGTCACTTTTCGCCGGTCACCGGAGGATCGGGAAGAAACTCCTCATATCCGTATTCTTCCTCATCCTCGTCATAGTCCTCGTCGGACTCTTCATTGTCCGCCAGATAATCCAGATAGAACAGCGCGTTGGCCATCGCCCGGTACGGATAGCACCAGAGGATACCCGCCGCGCCATAGGTCGCGCCGGCCAGCACATCCCACAGGATGAAGGAAATATCCAGGGCGAAGATGTCCTTCTTCTGTCCGGTTGTCCAGATCTGCGAAAGCATGAGCGTTTCGGAAGCGCTC
Source organism: Solobacterium sp. (assembly GCA_024698805.1). Taxonomy (GTDB): domain Bacteria; phylum Bacillota_I; class Bacilli_A; order Erysipelotrichales; family Erysipelotrichaceae; genus Bulleidia. Next base: position 2,823 of record JAILQT010000032.1, on the reverse strand, counting down.
AGCTCCGGATGGTCCTCCAGAATGTAGATCACAAAATAATACCGGTAGTAGAACAGGATCGCCGGAATGATGAACATCGTTCCCGCCAGGATATAGAGATCCTTCAGGAACATTGCCCTTACGACTCGGGAATAATTCTCGGCGCGGAACCCGCACAAAATCATGTCATTGGTCGATGTATTGTCACGCTGGTGCCGGAACCACATGCGCAGTCCGTACTGCAGCGGATTGTAGATGAGTATGCCTCCGATGAACACCGCCATCACCAGCGCGATCATCGTTGAAGTCGAAGAGGAAAAATCAAAGTGGATCAGGCCGATCCGGAAGCGGAGATTGCTGATGCTGTAAACGGAATCCGTGGAAACGACTTCCAGTCCGTTGGTTGTCAGAACCGACAGCAGCGTTCCGTACAGCACCGTCATCCAGTAGTTCCGGCGCACCAGACCTCTTGCCTCCTCTTTCAGATCGATGCGGTTTGTATAGCGTGTTTCGTATTTCATAATGAAATCATTATACATTTCGCATATTCAAACAGGAAACCCGATGACCGAAAAAAAGTGACCTTCCTGCGAAGATCACTTGATGTTCTTTAACAGATTACTTAACGATTTCTGTAACGGAACCGGAACCTACTGTACGTCCGCCTTCACGAATGGAGAACTTTGTTCCCTGTTCAACAGCGATCGGGCTCAGCAGTTCAACTTCCATGACAACGTTGTCACCAGGCATGCACATTTCTGTTCCCTCAGGGAGCTTGATGACGCCTGTAACGTCAGTTGTTCTGAAATAGAACTGAGGACGATAGTTGGAAACGAACGGTGTATGACGGCCGCCCTCTTCCTTTGTCAGTACGTAAACCTGTGCCTTGAAGACTGTATGAGGAGTAACGGATCCCGGCTTTGCCAGAACCTGTCCACGCTCGATTTCGTCACGGTTGACACCACGGAGCAGAGCACCGATGTTGTCGCCGGCCTGAGCGAAGTCCAGAGTCTTACGGAACATTTCGATACCTGTAACGACTGTCTTAGCTGTCGGTCTGATACCAACGATTTCAACCTGGTCGTTGAGGTTCAGCTTACCACGCTCTACACGGCCTGTAGCAACTGTACCACGGCCTGTGATTGTGAAGACGTCTTCAACAGCCATGAGGAACGGCTTGTCGAATTCATGCTCCGGTGCAGGAATATAGGAGTCAACTGCATCGAGGAGTTCCTTGATGGAAGGAGTCCACTTCGGATCGCCCTGGAGAGCACCGTATGCGGAGCCGCGGATAACCGGAGCGTCGTCGCCGTCGAAGCCATATTCAGTAAGAAGTTCACGAACTTCCATTTCAACGAGGTCGATGAGTTCTTCGTCGTCAACCATGTCGCACTTGTTCAGATAAACTACGATGTAAGGAACGCCTACCTGACGAGCGAGCAGGATATGCTCACGTGTCTGGGGCATCGGTCCGTCTGTAGCTGCAACTACGAGGATAGCGCCATCCATCTGAGCTGCACCGGTGATCATGTTCTTAACGTAGTCAGCGTGTCCGGGGCAGTCAACGTGAGCATAGTGTCTGTTTTCTGTCTGATACTCAACGTGAGCGGTTGAAATGGTGATTCCACGCTCTCTCTCTTCGGGAGCCTTATCAATGTTGCTGAAATCGGTAGCGGTATTACCGGTAACTCTCTCTGCAAGAACCTTGGTGATTGCAGCGGTAAGAGTGGTCTTACCATGGTCAACGTGTCCGATTGTACCAATGTTACAATGGGGTTTTGTTCTTTCAAACTTTTCTTTTGCCATTTTAAAATTCCCTCCTAAAATGAAGTGTCTGATTATGCGCCGACGACTGCGCCATCGGCGCCTTTTCTCGTTACACGGCTAACAGATATTATATTAAACTATCAGCCGATATTCAAGCATTTTCTGCTATTTTTACTTAGCGTCCTTGCCTGCAAGAACCTTCTCCTGAACATTCTTGGGAACGGGCTCGTACTTTTCGAAGAACATTGAGTAGTTACCACGTCCCTGGGTTCTGGAACGAAGATCTGTGGAGTATCCGAACATCTCTGCAAGAGGAACATAAGCCTTAACAAGCTTACCGCCTCCGATGTCCTCCATACCTTCAACACGTCCTCTTCTGGAGTTAAGGTCTCCGATAACGTCGCCCATGTATTCTTCGGGCATTGTTACTTCAACCTTCATGATGGGCTCAAGAAGAACGGGTGCTGCCTTGCTCATTGCATCCTTGAATGCCATTGAACCTGCGATATGGAATGCCATCTCAGAGGAGTCGACCTCGTGGTAAGATCCGTCATATACATTAGCGTGAACGCCAAGTACAGGGAATCCGCCGAGCACACCTGCCTGCATTGCTTCCTTGATACCGTCTCCGACTGCGGGGATGTATTCCTTGGGAATAGCACCACCGACTATGGTTGACTCGAACAGGAGCTGAGGGGGCTCGTTGAGCAGGATGTTAGCCTTGGGATCAAATTCGAAATGGTCGCAGTTTGCTTCCATGGGCTCGAACTTAACCTTACAGTGTCCATACTGACCACGTCCACCGGACTGCTTAGCATACTTAGACTCAACGTCTACAGCCTTTGTAAGAGCTTCTCTATAAGCAACTTGAGGAGCACCTACGTTAGCCTCAACCTTGTACTCTCTAAGAAGTCTGTCAACGATGATATCAAGGTGAAGCTCACCCATACCAGCGATGATAGTCTGACCTGTCTCAGGGTTTGTATGAGCTCTGAATGTAGGATCTTCTTCAGCAAGCTTCATAAGAGCCTCATCAAGCTTCTGCTGACCAGCCTTAGTCTTAGGCTCGATAGCAAG
>JAILQT010000020.1 GCA_024698805.1 Solobacterium sp. | reverse complement strand
AAGAGGAGGAAGAACCCGCAGCTGCGGAAGAGCCCGTCGTCGAAGCGCAGGATACAGGCAGTGACGCAGCGGCAGCCGGTGTCGATGAACTGGCGGCGGAAGCGGAAAACAAGACTGCCTTCGTGCGGCACAGGATCGAACTGACGCAGTCCGTGCAGGAGAAGACGCATTACGGCGGCGCTGCCGTCGTGCAGATGATCCTGCGGTCCCACGGCATCGAAAAGACGCAGGCGGACCTCGCGGCGGAACTGAATACTTCCACCGTGACCGGCACGGAATACGCCGACGCTGCGCGGGTGCTGAACACCTATCTGTTCAGCTGCGAAGTGCCCGGACCGGCTGATCCCGGCTACCGCGTCGAATACCTTACGCCCGGTTCTGTCGGAAGCTCCGTCATGGACAAGCTGCGCGACCGTGTTGTCCGCGACGTGAGGACCTTGGACCCGATCATCATCGCGATCAATACGAATGTACTGTATCCGGACCTGCCGAAAGCCAACCATTTCGTCCTGATCACCGGGTACAGGACCGTGGATGACGTGATCACCGAATATTACATCGTCGATCCGTCACCGGACGTACAGAACAGCGAATATGCGGGACTGAAGGTGTTTACGATCGAAGAGATCCGCCGGGCATTCGATACCAACAGCGAGCCGGCCTATATCTGGTAAAAAAGAAAAACTGGAAAATAAAGGGTTGTATCATATAATTGATATAACCTTTTTTTTAGGAGTGCGTATGAAATATTTCGGAAGGCTTTATCTGGATAAGGAAAAGGATATGATCGTCGACCTGTACAGGGACGCAGACGATCTCAGGTATATACTCCGTACACCGAACCACAATACGGGGAACCTGATCACGAATCTCGCAAAACTGTGCTCGCTGCCGCTGTCCTTTGACGAAAACGGTCTGAAGATCATCGAGGGGACAGTGCCCTCCTATGTGGACGCTTATAACAATTCCGTATGGATCCTGCGTATCGGCGACGTGAAGATCGCCAATATCTATCCGGACGGCAGTATCGAGAGGAAGGCAGCGATCCCGTCGATCTCCAAGACACTGATGAGCCAGACGAAGAACTACAAGCTCGGCATCTATGAAACGATCATCAAATCGTATATTTTCAGCGACTGCAAGTTCCGGACAGACCTGCATACGCACATGAACGCGAACCTGTCCGCCGACACGCTGATAGCGCTCGGCATCCGCCACCAGATCCGCTATCCCCTGTATTACATCAAGAAACTGGACCTGCGCATCACGGAAAAACAGCGCGAGAGACTCATGAAGCAGAGGGAAAAGACTGCTGTTTCCGTGCAGGGATGCGGCCTTACGGGAAAATACCTGACGCGCAGGATCGACGACAATACCTTCATCAATTTCGCCGACCTGATCCTCAGCAATACGGAGGATGCGGAATACAACCTTGCCCGGATCCGCAGCTCGCTGGCAGTCATCAAGGACGGCCAGGCCGTATTCACGAACCTGGAGAAGGTCTACCTGTACCGCTATGTATTCACGAAAGGCGTTCCTTCCGGCAGGAAGATCAGCCTGAAGAATACGGACCGCATACCCGATGCGGATATCCGGAAAATGCTGGATCAGATGCTGGAAGACAGCAGGGATCCCCGCTATAAGGACAACACGATCTTCCAGGACAAGTTACTGTGGATCGCACGCATGTATAAGAGGCAGGGCGTAGCCTATGCGGAGATCTCCGATACGACGCTCGTGAAAAAGCAGCAGTCCGTGGAGATGCTGCGGCAGATCCATGAAGTGATGCCGCACATCACGGCAGAGACAGGCGTCCTGTTAAGGTTCCTCGCGGGCATCCGCAGGGTCCCTTTGACGATCATCCGCGACAATATCACAAAGTCGGATTACCTGCAGGAGAACCTGCAGGTGATCGATGCGGTAAGGCTCGACCCGTATGTGGCCGGCAGTGACTTCATCGGGGAAGAGGTCAACGATATCCGCGAACTGAGACCCGTGATCAAAGCCCTCGTTTCCTTCGCAAAGGATGACCCGTCCTTTGTCATCCGCATCCACGCAGGCGAGAACGACAGTCTGAAGGACAATGTGTTCAACAGCGTGCAGTGCGTCATCGATTCCCTGGATAAGGGACAGAAGATGCCGTGCGTGCGCATCGGCCACGGGCTGTATGCGGCGAACCTCAAGAGCGCAAGGGGCAGGCAGCTTCTGAAGCTGCTGAAGGAGCACAATGTCACGCTGGAATTCCAGATCACGTCGAACGTCCGCCTGAACAACCTCAGCACGATGGACAACCACCCGCTGAAGCAGTACCTGCGTGCCGGCGTCCGCTGCGTGCAGGGAACGGACGGCAGCGCGATCTACGGTTCCGACCCGATGGATGAACAGCTCTCGCTGGAAAGGCTGCTGAAGCTGACGCACGAGGACATGATAAAAATGCATGAGACGGAAGAGGATATCATCCGCAGGTCGCTGAAGGCGTTCCGCGACAAGGAGAAACGCCTGCGCGAACTGGCCGGTGATGAGGATCCCCTCGTCTATATCGAAAAGAGGATAGGGAAGAAGTCCTTTGCGGACATCACGGTCGGCACGAAGCAGCTGCTCGATTCCTCCGCTGTATTCCGGGACAGGATCCGCGAGCTGCCTGCGGACAAATTCCCGGTGATCGTCGCCGGCGGCAGCTTCAACAACGACAGGCACCAGACTCGCCTGACGGAAGTCAAGAAGAAGATGATCGATACGCTGCTGGAAAAGTGCGATCCGGAAAAGGTCTTCTTCGTCATCGGCGACAAGCTCAGGGGCTACGAGAAATACCTGCTGGATCAGAACAGGGGCCGCTTCGAGGTCTACGCCGTCGTCACCTCCGGCATCTCGCGGGAGGAGACGAACGCGATCGAAAAGACCGATATCGGCATCCGTGTTTCGATCGAGGCGTCATCGATGGGATTATACAAGAGCTTCGCATATGAGATCTTCAAGCGCAGGGTATCCATGCTGATGGTATTCGACGGCAATTCCGCCGGGGCGAATATGATCCAGGAAGCGAAGATGGGAAAGAAGAAATGCCGCATCTTTGTCAGCGGCAACTCCAGGATGCTGAGAAACAAGGCGCAGACCCTGCAGGGATATGTAACGCTGTTCACCGAGAAGGACGACAGGATGGGGGATATCCTCGCTTTCCTGGACAGCAGGGAACTGCTGCTGAAAGATGGGGCGGAAGATGCTGCTGACAAAGGATGAAGGAAATTCCCTCGTTGCATGGTACAGGGAAAACAAGCGTGAGCTCCCGTGGCGCGATACGGGGAATGCCTACCATGTATGGGTATCCGAGATCATGCTGCAGCAGACGAGGATCGAAGCGGTCCGGGAAAAGTATATCCGCTTTATCGAAGAACTGCCGGATATAGAGTCGCTTGCGGCCGTGCCGGATGACAGGCTGATGAAGCTGTGGGAAGGGCTCGGCTACTACAGCCGGGCGCGCAGCCTGAAGAAGTGCGCACAGACGCTCGTCAGCGAATATGGTGCAGGGCTTCCCGCGGACCATGAAGCGCTGAAGAAGCTCCCGGGGATCGGCCCGTATACAGCCGGGGCAATCGCCTCGATCGCCTATGATCTGCCGCATGCGGCAGTGGACGGCAACGTGCTGCGCGTGCTGGCAAGGTTCACGGGACTGCGTGACGATATCCGTGATCCGGCCGTACGGAAAAGCTTCGAGGCGCAGCTGCAGGAATACATGACCGCTTCCGGTGTCAGGCCTTCCGACTTCACACAGGCACTGATGGAGCTCGGGGAGACGCTTTGCGCCGTACGTTCCGCTTCCTGCGGGGAATGCCCGCTGCAGGGCAGGTGCACGGCTTTCCGCAAGGACCTGACAAAGGAGATCCCGTACCGCTCAAAGCTGAAGGAAAGAAGGATCGTCGAGCGGACGCTGCTCGTGGTCCGCGACCATGAAAAGTTCGTGATCCGCAAAAGGGGGGACAGCGGCCTGCTGGCAGGACTGTTCGAATTCATCGGCACCGACGGCAGCCTCAGTCCGAAAGAAGCCCTGCAGGAAACGGAAAAGCTCGGCTTCCAGGCCATGAAGATCATGCGGCTGCCCGATTCAAAACACATATTCTCGCATCTGGAATGGCATATGAAGGCCTATGAGGTGCTGTGCGGCGAGATCACGGAGATCCGTGAACCGTATTTCGCATTAAAAAAGAAGGAACTGCAGGATACTGCATTTCCTTCGGCTTTCCAGACTTATCTGAAATGGTATTCAGTCCGTTGACCGGATACCTTTTTTTGCGCGGTAATACCGGATCGTCTTCTTCGGATTGGAAAGGGTCGAGCCGTCCTCATGGACCCATGCGGCGGAATTGTCGCCGCCCCTGTGCATCAGGAACTGGGCTGCCTCGTTCAGCGACTTGAAATGGCGGCTTCTCTCAAACTGGGCGCGGCCGTTTTCATCCTCTGTCAGGATATCACGCTTGCAGAGGTCCAGGTACAGCTGGCGCATCGTCTTCATCTCGCTGTGGCTGTATGCCTTCATCGTCGTGCCGGAGAGCACTTCGATATCCGTTTCGGAATGGATGATCGCCCTGGCGCTGACCGTCGGCGAGTTCAGCACGACGACTTTCTTATTGCGGATCGCCGGCTTTTCGATATCGCTGCCGCTGTACGGGTAGATGCGGATGATCTCGTCCGCCAGCTGGGAACACCTCTCGAGGATATCGTTTTTGTTCCAGTGATTCTTTTTCAGGATCTGTGTATTCATGCGGATATGCAGCGTCTTCTGCAGCTGCTTCTTCTTCGCATTGAAGTCGTTGTTGCCCATGCGGCTGTTGTCATATTCGGCGCACAGCGTCAGGTTCCCGATCAGGTTCACATAGAATGTATATTCATCATCCGTTTCACATCCGGCATGTGTCTTCCACCATTTGTTCGGATGCTGGGGCATGATATGCTCGATATTCAGGTCGGAGAGGTCGACAGCCGCGTGCGCACCTTCGTGTTCGATGCGGTCAAGCACCGGGCGCAGGCACATCAGGGAATAGGCATTGATCTCACAGAGCTGCGAACGCAGCTGATCGTCGGTAGGCATGGCCTGGGCCTTGCCCTTGTTGTAGGTGATCAGCGCAGCGCGGGTCAGCGATACGATGTCTGTCTTCCTGTTTTCACTGCGGGCGTCAAGGACAGTCCTCAGCAGTGTGGGGAAATACCTTGAGATCGCGGATGTGTCGTTGCCGCACAGGGCCCGCCTCATGAGGTAGGAATCGACCAGGCGTATCAGTCCCGCAAACTGGGCGTCGGTGATCTTCCTGTCATCAAAGAGGCTGTACATCTCCATCAGGAACGGGGCGGGGAGCTTGGACTGGGATCTCCGGAAATCCTTCAGGGCATTCTCCACGTTTTTGTTTTCTGCCGGGCCGTCATAGATGTCGTGATAGTATCTGCAGTAGCGGTTGATCTCCTGCAGTTTCTTTTCCGTATCCCGGGGGTCATTGCTCCAGAATTTCTTGAAGCCTTCATATACTTCCTTGCGGCTGAGCAGGTCGAATGTTTTGGAAGCGAGGTAGAAACGGAAGAATTCCTCCAGCCTGCGGCTGTCGGGGTAATCCGACTCCATCGGCTCCCAGTAGAATTTATAATAGTGTTCCTGCACGTCGTCCGTGTGATTCATCAGCACATAGTTGCGGATCAGGTCTGCCGAGGTGAGCGGTGCGCCGGTCGAGTTGATCGACTCGAAGATCTGCTGCGCGTTGTCTGTCTCGGAAAGCGGGAATTCCAGGATGTCCAGCCTGCTCAGGCAGTCGAGGATCTCGGCAAGGGGATAGCGCTGGGAAAGGTCGCGGATGCGTCTGCGTATGAACTCGTAATTCCGGAATACGCCGGATTCTTTTTCTTTCTGTGTCAGGTCCTTTGCGTTGCCGTAGACAAGTCTTGCATAGACGTCGTCGTTGGAGACGGCAGGCTTCAGACGCAGGGCTGCTTCCTTGGCCACATGGCGGTTGTACAGGTAGTAATCATCGATCATGCCGGCGATGTTCTTGTTGCGCTTTTCTTCCGCGATGCGCTTCAGGGCGAGCAGGAAGATGAACGAAGTCGTCACGCGCTGCTGGCCGTCGACGATCTGCAGCTGCCGGAACATCGTCGAGATCTGTGATTCCATGTAGATGATGATACCGAGGAAGTGACTGGACCTTCTGTCCTTCAGAAGGTTCTCCACGTCGTTCATGAAGCGCGCTGTCTCTTTATCGGGGCTCCATGTATAGGACCTCTGGTATACAGGGATCACGAACTGGGATCCCATCGTAGTTTTTATAAAATCGGAGAGACTGATTCTGACCGGTTGTCTGACCATAATACCTTCTTTCTTGCAATACCCCGATATCTTACCATAATTCGGGGCAGGATGCGACTGCGCGGAAAAAAACCATGCATGGCATGGTTCAGATCTCGGCGATCGCTTCGATCTCGCAGAGTGCGCCTGCGGGAAGCGTCTTTACGGCGACGCAGCTTCTTGCAGGCCTGGAGATGAAGTATTTTGCGTATACCGCATTGAATGCGGCGAAATCGCCCATATCGGCGAGGAAACATGTAGTCTTGACGACGCGGCTGATATCCGTTCCTGCAGCTTCGAGGACAGCAGCTACGTTTTTGCAGCTCTGTTCCGCCTGCGCTTCGATATCGGCAGCCATCGGCGTGCCGTCGGGATATGCGCCGATCTGGCCGGAAGTGAATACGATGTTCCCGGTCACGTAGGCATGGGAGTAGGGGCCGATCGCTTTCGGTGCGTTTTCTGAGATGATCTGCTTCATATATGATCCTCCTGTTGTGCTTACTATTATACAGCCTTTTGCACGGATACGCCCTGTATACCATTCGCGTGCATGGTGCTATAATGGTCAGTGTTCACTAACAGGGGGAGGAATGATTATGGACAGAAAGATAAGGACCATTATCGGCGCGGTGCTCGCCGTCGTACTGATGGTATGCATCTGGTTCTTCACAAGACCGAAGCCGGAGACAGGCTCCAAGACAGCGACGCTCGAGATCGTGGACTCCGAGGGGAAATCCGTTTCCTACAAACAGAAGACAGACGCGGAATACCTGCACCAGTTCATGGATGAAGTGGCGGAAAAGAACGATGACTTCACATTCGACGGTTCCGAAAGCGACTACGGTTATTTCCTGACGACAGTCAACGGTGTCGCGCCTGACTACACGGTCGACCAGGCTTACTGGGCGATCTATGTCAATGACGAATACGGCAATTACGGTGTCGACGAACAGCCTGTGGCTGACGGGGATGTATTCCGGATCGTTTACGAAAGATCCGCGGAATGACATCCGGCAGGCTGACAGTCCGGAAGCTCGTCCTGATCGCGGTGATGACGGCAGTGCTGGAAGCGGCGAAATTCACGCTCAACAGCATTGCGAACGTTGAACTGGTATCGCTGCTGCTGATCGTTTTCACCAGGCATTTCGGAAAGGAATATACCCTGCCCGCAGCGCTCCTGTTTGCACTGCTTGAATGCATCTGGTGGGGCTTCGGCATATGGACGGTCACATATTTCTATGTCTGGCCGCTGCTTGTGCTCCTTACAGACAGGATCCGGACCGATGAGCTCTGGGTATACTGCACGCTTTCCGCGATGTTCGGCCTGTTTTTCGGCGCCTTATGCTCGCTGACGACGCTGCTTGCGGCAGGGCCGGCAGCGGCTTTCGCATGGTGGGTCGCGGGCATACCGTATGACCTTGTCCATGCGGGCGGCAACCTTGTGTTATGCCTGCTGCTGTACAGGCCGCTGACGGGGGCGCTGCAGTATGTGCAGAACGGCAGTAAGTGAAACGGGTTAAAACAAGAATGACCCTGCAAATACAGGAAAAATGCGCTATAATCAGAAGTGACGTAAATCACAGGGGGATTATCCATATGAGCAGTATCGTTTTTGGAAAGAATCAATTCAATGTACCAATGACACTGGATCTGCCGACTGTTATGCTCGTGACAGGCGACAAGGATTCCGGAAAGACATTCTTATTCCGTACACTGATCGAAGCCAAGAAAGACGGCAGGATCGTTGTACTCACAAATAAGCCCGAATATTATCATGGACTCGGCGAGAAGTTCCTGGAGATCTCAAAAGACGCTCCCGAGATCAGGTTCCTCGACCGCATCACGATCGTTGACGGCCGCAAGCTTTATGAGGATGATCCCGAGCATATCCTTGATGATGAGATCAAGATCTTTGACGGGACCCTTCAGGAAAATGACATGGTCATCGTTGACGAAGCCTATCCGTTCCTGCAGGATGAGATCAACAAATTTGAACTGCAGAAGACCCTGGAGGATTCCTGGATGAAGGGCGTTACCTTTGTGATCGCAACGAACAGGGAACAGCTCATGATCGATGAAGCGCCTATTCTGTTTGAAATGAGCGCCTATGCGCTGATCCTGAAGCAGGATAAAGATACAGCTGTGAAAGCTGCGGAAATGTTCGGCGGCGACAGAGGGAAATACGAGATGCTGCAGGCATTCAACCTGTTTGAATTCGGCAAGGGCCTTTTCCTGAGAAGGACAGGCGAGATCGATTTCATCCAGATCGGGAATGAATAATGGATGTGTTTCCCGCATAAACAAGTATTATGACAATGACGGTGTGATCCTGAATGATCATGCCGTTTTTGTTTTAGGGAACAGAATCAGATGTTATGTCTGTCACAGGGAATTCAGAAAGGATATGATCTTATCCAAAACGGCAGGGATATCCATGTTAAGCCAGTTCTTCCCAGAACCCGACAGGCGGGAAATATACCGTTCAGATGCAAATGTATTAGTTACTCTCAGCCTGATATCCTGCATGTTGTTTTCGCGCATTCCCGGATCGCTGAAAATAAAAGTTTCCAGACATTCTGTCAGTTTATCCCTGTCTGTAAGATCAGACAGGAAGCACATGTTATATGCAAGCAGAAATTCACCAAAAAATGCAACCAAAATTCACCAGTTTGTGCAATGAGGAAATCACCTCATTTTTTGTTTTCGGCTGCTAACTCCTTCTGAAGATCCTTTGTGCGGTAGGATCTGCCTACGATCTT
>JAILQT010000136.1 GCA_024698805.1 Solobacterium sp. | reverse complement strand
AAAAAACATCTGAAAGAAAAAACAGCTTCCTGACAGTACTTTCTGATACTATTTCATTCATTTCTGCGTTCCCGGATGGTATAACTATATCAGGAGATTCTGCGAAATGAAAAAAATCAAAAAGATCATTACAGCGCTTCTGCTGCTTTCAATCGTTCTTTCTGCTTTCGGTTGTTCAAAGAAAGACGGCAAATCACTTGCGGGAGTCTGGGAATACTCTGATACAGAAAACAGTCTCGGTGCCGTTTACGATCTCAAGGATGACGGTACAGGAACCTATACGATGATCGTAGGTGAAACAGAAGTCACATACGAACTGAAGTATGAAGTGAAAGACGGACATCTTCTTGTCAGATATGTCAATAACGACACATTCACCGAAGATGATGTATTCGATTCCGAATTCAGTTTCAAAGACGACAATACGCTGATCATCAAGGATTCCTTCGGTACGGAAATGGAATTCCTGAAGAAATAAAAACGGAAACAGAATACTCAGATTGGATCGGGCATAAGCCCGGTCTTTTTTGTTATGCAGACAAGCCGTGACTGTAAACAATCGGTCATATGATCCGTAATGTGTACCATATGGTATTTTTTTCATTCCTTATGTTCCGATTTGAAAGAAAAGCACTATAATTGTAAGAAGTGAAGTGAAAAACAGAGCACTTCACTAACGTGAATCAGTATTTTAATATGAGGATATCAGTATGAAAAAAGTGATGGTATGCGGCTGCGGAGTGCAGGGCTCTACGATATGCCGTAAACTGGATGAAGAACCGAATATAGAGCAGATCATCTGCGCCGATCATGATCTGGCAGCTGCGGAAGCAGTATGCAGGCTCATGAAAAAAGGCATCCCCGTACAGGTGGATGCATCCGATCTTGAGGCAGTCAAAAAAGCGGCGGAAGGATGTGAACTCCTGGTCAACGTCATGCCTCTGAATTTCGGCGCCAACATGCTGAAGGCTGCCATGGATCTGGGCTGTTCCTATCAGGATCTGGCTGCCTGCGAAAACATTCCCGAATGCATGGATGTCGATGAATACGACCGCTGGATCGCCGGCATCAGATACATGTATGAGGAATACGGAAAAGTATTTGCCGAAAACAACGCCACGGCAATCATCGGCACAGGATCCGCTCCGGGCATCATGTCTGTCATGGCCCGCAGATGCGTGAACGAACTGGATGAATGCGATACCATCAACATGATGGTCTATGAAGGCGTTGAAGCCAAACGCTTCCTTCCCTTCTGGTGGAGCACCGATGTCGCTCTGGCAGATATGCAGGAAGATGCCTATGCCCTGGAAGAAGGAAAACTGATCCGGACCAAACCGTTCAGCCGCAAGATCCTGCGCAAGTGGCCGGAATATGACATGCAGCCGGTCATGCTCTGTGAGCACGCTCACGATGAACCTGTCTATGTCGGATTCAACAGTGAGAAATACTTCAAAGGATGCAAGAATGCCTATTTCAAATACGGCGGACTGGGGATACAGTTCTCAGAACCTCTCTACCGTGCAGGACTGCTCGGCTGGAAAGAGGAAGAAGTCGACGGACAGAAAGTCATACCGCACGATCTGATCCTCAAACACATCCCCAATGCGCCCAAAGATCCCGAAGAGATCAGAAAGATCATTGAGGAAGGTGTCGTTTCCGATGACGGTGCCTTTGTCGTCGAAGCATATGGAAAGAAAGACGGAAAAGACGTCATGGTCGAACTTCATCTGCAGGCGCCCGGTCTCATCGAATCCTATCAGAAAGCCAGGATGACCGGCGAGATGTATCTGACCGGTCAGGGTGCCTTCCTGTATACGAAGCTCCTTGTCAACGACATGATCGATCAGAAAGGACTGATCTCCTCCGACATGTTGAGTGACAAGCAGGTTGAACAGTACATCAGATGGGCTGAAGAACTGGGCATCACCTATACCATAGAGGTCAAGGAAGGCGTTCTGCCGGTCGACCTGAAAGGATAAAACATTCCGGCAGAGATACAGCCGGAAAGGTAACAGAATATTTATAATAATATGATAAAAACTGCCATCGGCATTTGCCGGCGGCAGTTTTTTCATTCTTCTGTTTTATCTTCTTTGTTGAACAATAATTTAATGATCAGCGGGTAGGCGGCGATGCAGAAGAAGACCAGTATGCCGCTGCCGAGGAACTTGCCCCAGTGGGAACCGAACAGACTGACCAGACAGGGTTTCAGCAGCTGATTGATGAGCGCAAAGAATACAGATCCGATAATGCCTGCGATCAGGCCTTTCTTATTGCAACCGACCGGTCTGAATCTGATCCATTTCTTTTCGATGAAACGGGCGATCGGGAAGATCATCGTCATGGCCAGGTCGCCATAGCCGTCATTCATCATCTTCTGCGGATCGACGATGAGCACGCCGTCCTTGTATTCCATGGGATAAGGCTTGAACGTGACATAGACGAGAGCCGCCACAGCAAACAGAAACTGCAGCAGAAGCAGGATATTTTCCTTTTTCGGCTTCTCCTCCAGATATCTGAAGATCTTGCCCATGACATAAACGGACAGTACCGTTTCCAGTAAAGCGATGATCACATCCTGCGGTGTATGCACACCCAGATAATTGCGGGAAAAAGCAGTGATCAGCAGAAGGATCACACAGATCCATGAGATCCACTTTTTCGAATCATGATACACCTTGGCCAGACCTGCGTAGATCGGACCGCTGGTCGCAACGTGCCCGCTCGGGAAAGAATAACCGGTGGCTGTGCTGATCGCATCTCCTGCCGGTATGACCCTGGCATCCCTGATCCACGGTCTGTAGATACAGGCTGTCAGCTTGACGACCACATTGATGCCGATACACATATAAAAGCTGGCCAGCGGGAATAATCCTTTCTTCTTGTCGCCGATCCAGTAGATCAGAACCGGGATCAGGATCAGATAAGAGATCGCAAATAAAGAGATCAGCTCCATGAACGGAGTGAAAAAGTCATTGGTCAGTTCTCTTAATTTCTGCAGTCATAACAAACGTTCAATATTTATATGCTTATTCTTTTATTTATTATTCTCTGCCGTTATATTTCAGACACAGCATCGTCAGATCATCGAACTGCTCGGCATCCTTCACAAAATCATCGACCGATCTTCTGACGTGAGCCAGCGTCTCTTCGGGATCGGCCTCTTTCACTTCGTTGAGAGCCTTTACCAGATTGTCCGTACCGTACTGTTTCCTGAACCTGTTTATTGCCTCCGGAATACCGTCGGTATACAGGAAGAGCCTGTCACCGGGATGCATCTG